>JAGCBF010000025.1 GCA_017652285.1 Atopobiaceae bacterium | reverse complement strand
TTCCTCGAGCCTTCTCATCGTATGTCAGAGCACCTTCCGCGCGCGTGCAGGGATGCAAAGCCAGGCTCCCCTCTTGGTTACCCTTGACCAGTTTACTCCTAAGAACAACACAAGAAGCCTCGGGGGCTCGCGCGGCTTGCCCTTGCTCGCGCAGCGCTACATATCTCACACCGAACTTGGGTATATGTATTGCAAACTACAATACATCGTTGTACATTGACACCACAACACAGGAAAGGAGGCGGCCATGAAAGACGCGACGGTGAGCGCACGAGTCGAGTACAGCATCAAAAACGAAGCCGAGGAGATACTACGACAGATCGGAGTGCCGGTATCAGTAGTCATCAACTCGCTCTACCGGCAAATCATCTTCCAAGGCGGGATACCGTTCCCCCTCACGCTCCCGAGTTCGCCCAGGACTCTCGACGGCATGGCACCGGAGGAGGTCGACGCGATGCTGTCTAGCAGCTACGCGCAGTCGCTAACCGGCAAGGGGAAGCCCTTCGGGGAGGCTTTCGACGAGCTGGAAGCAGGGCTTTCGTAGATGCGTACGTACGATGTTCTTATCACCCCGGATGCCTACGACGACCTCGCCAGCATCCGCGACCACATCGCGCGTAGGCACGGGTCGCCCGAAAACGCACGTTCGGCCCTCCGCTCCATACGCGAGACGGTCGCCTCGCTCGCGACGATGCCGTCACGGTCGCGGAAGGTGGAGGAGGAGCCTTGGCGCTCGCGCGGCGTGCGGAGAATCCTCTCGGGAGGTTTCTTCGTGTACTACCGTGTGGACGAGGAGGCGAACACCGTGTACGTGCTCAATGTACTGTATGCACGTGGCAATCAAAAGATCGGAGCTCGCTGAGAGCTGCCAACCATCCTTAGGCCTCACTCTTTTGGAACGGATAGACCCTCACAGCACAACGGCAACGAACAGGTCCAGACCGTGACTGGCCACACCTCGGCGAGTGGCCGAAAGGGGCCTAGCCCCAATCGGCCAAAACGGGGCCGCTAGAGGTGCGGGATGGCAGTGTCGGCATCGAACGTGCCGGGCTCCAGGTCGTACAAGTCGCAGATGACCTCGTCGACAAAGACGTCGGCCGGTGCGCCCTGCGTCGTCACGGCGCCGTCCTTTACGCACAGCAGCCAGTCGGACGCCTGGCGCGCAAGCGACAGCTCGTGCAGCGTCATGACCACGGCAAGGTCCCGCTCCCGGGCAAGCGCGCGCAACGTGCGCAGCAACGAGACCTGGTAGCGAATGTCCAGATAGCTCGTGGGCTCGTCCAGCAGCAGCACGCGCGGCTCCTGGCAAAGCGCCCGGGCAAGCAGCACGCGCTGGCGCTGGCCATCAGAAAGTTGCATGAAGTCCGCCTGCGCCAGGTCTTCCACCTCGAGCAGCCCCATGGCCGCGTGCACCTTGGCACGGTCCTTGTCTGCAAGCACGCCCAGACGGCCCGTATACGGGTAGCGCCCCATGCCCACAACGTCCTCGCAGGTCAAGAGCTCGGTCTGGAGCGCGCCGGTCAAAAGCACCGCACGCCGAAGCGCACGCTCGTGCTCGGACAGCCCCTCCAGGGGCTTGTCACACAGGCGCACGACGCCCGACACGCCCTCAAGCGACCCGGCAAGCGTCTTGAGCAGCGTGGACTTGCCCGCCCCGTTGGGGCCGATAAGCGTCATGACCTGGCCCGGGCGCACGGCAAGGTCGACGCCCCTCACCAGAGCCACGCCGCCATAGCCCACAGACAAGCCCTGCGCCTCGAGCACGTTCTGCCGCGAGGCATCGCCATCGTCGTCGGGACGCAAGAGGGCATCCGCGCGCGCAGACGACGTTACGACGGCACCATCCCGAGCGCCGACACTCTCCCGCCCCTCGCAGCCCACCGCCGTACGCACGCGCGCCCGTTCGCGGCCGAGCAGCATCCACATGACCACCGGCACCCCAAGGGTGGCCGTAACGGTGGAGACCGCCATCTCCGTGGGGGCAAACGCCGTGCGCGCCACCAAGTCGCACAACAGGCAAAACACCGCGCCACCCAAAAACGCCGCCGGCACCGCCACCAGCGGGCGCGACGTCCCCAACAGGCGCTTGACCACGTACGGCACCGCGATGCCGACGAAGCTTATGGGCCCGGCAAACGCCGTGACGCACGCAGAAAGGACGCTCGACAGCGCAATGATCGCCACACGAAAGGCACCCCCGTTAACGCCCACGCTCTGCGCGTATGCCTGGCCCATGGCATAGGCCCCCAGCGGCTTGGAAAGCACAAAGACGCAGGTCGCGGCCACCAACACCACCGCAGCCATCACCCGCACGTCATCCCAGCTCGTGCCGCTAAAGCTGCCCATGGACCAGTTGCGCAGGTTGACGATGCTCGCGTCACTGGCAAACGTCACCACGAAGTCGCACACGGCGTTGCACAGGTAGCCCACCATGACGCCCGCGACGATAAGCCCGCTCGACGTGCGGATCCGTCGCGACGCCAGCAGCACGCAGAGCGTCACCGCAAGCGAGCCCACCGTCGCCGCGGCCACGCCCATCCACGACGCCACCGTTCCCGCGCGGCCCAGCACGACAACCATCATGATGGCCACCGCGAGCTTGGCGCCGCTCGACACGCCCAGGATGTAGGGCCCTGCCAGCGGGTTGCTAAAGAACGTCTGCAGCAACAGCCCTGCGAGCGCGAGCGCCCCGCCCAGGATTCCCGCCGCTATCAGACGCGGCAGGCGAATGGTCCACACCACCTGCGCGGCAGGCCCTTCTCCCCCGCGAACGAGCACGCCGACAAGGTCCGCCACGGGAATCGCCACGCTTCCCACGCACAGATTGGCGACCACCGCCAAGGCCAACAGCGCCGCAAGCAGGACAAACGCCCTAACGACGCGCGCGCCTCTCACGTCAACCGCCTAAGATACGTCTGGTCCTGCGTGGCGCCGCGCAGCACGCGACCAATGTCCGCGATGATGTCGCCCGCGCTGATCATCTGCTGGTACATGTTGCGGTCCGTGATCCACACGTCGCCGCTCCTGACGGCGGCGAAGTCCGCCAGCACCTCGTTCTTTTGCACCAGCTCCGCCAGCGTGCGCACGTCGTCGTCGATGGTGGCGTTGTAGATGATCACGTCCGCGTCCTTGGCGGTGGCGTAGAACTTCTCCATCTCCATGGTCACGCTGCTCGACCCGGCGCGCGCCTGCCCCACGTCGCCAAACGCGTAGGTGCCGCCGGCCTGCGCGATCATCTTGGTCACGTAGTCGCCCGGACGGCGCACCACGGCGGCCCCGCTGGCGTTGAGGTAGAAGAACGCCACGGTCTTGCCCGTGTCCTCTTCCTCAAGCGAGCCGACCTTGTCGACCTGCTCGTCAAACACCGCCTGTGCCTGCGCATCCTTGTCGCACAACACGCCATAGAGCCGCACCCATTCCGCACGGCCCAGCGGCTCGTCCTCGTAGCTCGAAAGCTCCACCAGCACGGGGATCCCCAACTCCATGAGCTTCTCGCGCACCTCGGGAACGTGGTTGACCATGGTGCTTTCCACGGCAAGCCGCACGCCCCGGCTCACCAGCAGCTCGTAGTCCGGCGCTCGGTACTTGCCGCCAAACACCATGGCGCCTTCGTCCATGGCCACGCGCGCCGCCTCCAGGTACCAGTCGTCGCGCTCGATGCCGCTCACCGTTATGCCGCTCAGCGCGTCGAGCGCGTCAAACAGGCACAGCGAGTCGCTCGCGGCAAGGTAGACGTCGGATACCGGCGTCTGGATCACCTGGACGTCCGGGGCCAGCCCGTCGGGGACGGCACCTCCGGCGGGCACCATGAGGTAGCGGTTGCCGTCCGCCATGCAGGCCAGCGCGTAGCCGCCCTCGTAGTAGTCCACGGTAAAGCAGCGCGCGTAACGCAGCCCCATGCTGCCGACCGGCTCCCAGCCACAGCCCAGGTCGGTGTTGCGAAAGTCCGCGACCAACGTGGTGGAGGGGCTTGTGGACGCGCCGCCCTGCGTCGCCTGCGCATCAGACAAGACCTCGCCGCCAGACACGTCTGCGCCAGGCTGCGAACACCCTGCAAGTACGAGCGCCAGCGCAAGGGGCGCAAGGAACGCGAGGGCCAGCGCGCGGCGAAGGGAATGGTCCCCCTCGTTGCGCGCCGCCCCCCTGCCCGCCGTGGCGCTACTCCACAGCCGGCGCATGGAAGACGATGGTGTGGTCGTACCACGTGTCGCGACGCTGGCCGTATGCCGCTATGGGCAGCTCCTCGTCCAGTGCCTCGACCGTGAGGTCAAACGTGTACTTGCCGTCGTCGTTGAGGTAGTAGTCGACGATGTCCGCATCGTCTGCCGCGGCTGCGTCTTCCGCCGAGCCAAAGTACAGGCGAGAGAAGCCCTCGCCCGGCAGGCTCAACGCGGCGGTGTACACGCCGTCCTTTGCCGTCAGCGTGCACGAATCCGAGCGGAACATGCTGGAGTCGGTCTCCACCTCCACCTCGTAGGTGCCGTCCTCAAGCTCGCCCGCAGACAATACCACGATTGCGTCGTCGTCTTGGTCGACCTCGATGGCCTTGTCCAACGAGGCGTCGTCTGCGGCATCCGTTTTTGTCGACGCATCGGTCGCGGCCGGCGTCTCCGCGCTGGTCGCGGCCTCCTGCGACGGCTGGCTTCCGCACCCAGCGATCGCAACGGACAATACCAGCGCCACAACACCTGCACACAAGCCCTTGAACTGCGCTTCTATCCCATGGCTTCTCATTATGTGCATCCTTTCTCCTTTGCCTTGCTACAGGCTGTCGATGACTTCCTTAACGTGCTGCACGTAGATCTCGTCGATCTGCGCGATCTGGCCCAGACCCTCGAGCACCGACTCGGCCTCGATCCCGGCCGCGATCATGAGCGACGCAAAGGACTCGGGGTCCTCGGTGTCGGCCATGTCGTTGGTCGCGTGATCGCCCGCCACCACCATGAGGGGTCGCAGCACGGCCTTGGTGTAGCCGGCCTCCTTGACCTTGCTCACCACGTCGTCAAACGTGGGCGCGGCCTCCACGGTCGCCACGAAGTAGTTGTTGTACCCCAGCTCGTCAAAGACGTCCTGCATGGTGGCATAGATGCTGTTGGACTCCGCCTCGGTACCATGGCCCATAAGGCAGATGGCGGTCTTGTCGCCCTCATAGCGCTCCATGGCCGCCTTGACGGCCTCGGCCACCGCGTGCTGGTCCTCCGCAGAGAAGAGCAGCGGCTTGCCCAACGCGCACTTGTCAAACTTGTCCCGATAGTTCTCCAGCGACGTGGCCACGTCCTGGTACTCGAAGCCGTCCATAAGGTGCGTGGGCTGCACGATCACCTCGCGCACGCCCTCGGCCACGAGCTTGTCCATGGCCTCCTCAAAGTTGTCGATGTGGCGACCGGTGTCCTTTTCCACGTGGTCGATGATGATCTGCGCGGTAAAGGCGCGGCGCACGTCGTAGTCGGGGAAGGCCTCGCGAATGTCCGACTCGATGGCGCCGATGGTGATGTGCCGACTGGTGGCGTAGCTGGTGCCAAAGCTCACGACCACGATGGCGGGCTTGGGCGTGGCCGCGGGAGCTGCGGCGTCGGAACCCGTGGCGGCGGACGCACAGCCCGCCAACCCAGCGGAAGCTGCCAGGGCGCCGAGCGCTGCTTTGGCAAATCCTCGACGAGACAATGACTGATCGAGCAGGCTGCCCTCTCTTTCTGGCACGATGGCCAACGCGAGGGCAGATGGGAGCACGTTGCCTAAGGTCAGTAACCAGGCAATGCATTGAAGTACATCAACGACTGGTCCGGAGTTGAACCGGAATCCTTTTTTGTGAAGGCCTAACAGCTCGGTGATCGTACCCTCTAGGTGTATGGTGCATAAATATTACCACGCGATGCCACAGCGCGACCGTTTGGCTGGCCGATCGGGCTTGGCCGATTGGGGCTAGGCCCCTTTCGGCCACTTTTGTCTCGCTCCCAAGCGGTCTGAGTTAGGGGGACAGGTATCCTGACTCAAAGCGGGCGGCATCACGAGCCAGCTAGTCTAACAGATCCGCAGCTCGGAAGGCCGCGTAGCCTTCGTAAGCGTAGCTTGCGTCGATACCACGAGCGAGCAGCGTCACATCGTCCACACGATCCGAGAGCGCCCCACGCAGCAAGCCCTTGATCTCGAGGTCGCGCACCGGGCTTCTCTCCATGGCAAACAGATAGTCTTCGCGTGAGATCGCCGACCAGTCGACGGTCTTTCGCAGTTCGCGGCGCAGCATGTGGTCGAGCCATATCCGCCCGCTGCGACCGTTGCCCTCCCTAAACGGGTGTGCCACGTTCATCTCCACGTACTTCTCGACGATTTGGTCAAAGGTGGATTGTGGCATGCGCTCCACAGCCCTGACGGCTGACCTCAGGTACAGCGCCGACGCAAAGCGGAAGCCTCCCTTTGCCAAGTTGACGGTCCGGACCTCGCCCGCAAAGCTGTAGATCTTGCCGAACAGACGCACGTGAATCTTCTGCAGAGCCGCAAAGCTGCCGGGAACGAGTGCGTCGAGCGTTCCGTCGCCATACAACGCGAGCGCGGCGGCCTTTGATAGGCGCTCCTCCTCGTGCGCGAGGGTCACGGGGTCGTCGATTCCCAACTTGTTCCGAAGCATCGCGAGCACCTCCCGCCGTTTCGCTGCGTCGTCGGCACAATCATAGCGCATCGCGGATGGCCAATAAGTGCGATGGCCGAGAACCAAAGTGGCCGAAAGGGGCCTAGCCCCAATCGGCCAATTGATTATTGTTTGCGTACGATTTGTTTGTATACTATCTATATGACAAACACACGACGTGCCGAAGGCGTAGGCGAATCGGCACTCGAAGAAAGGACAGGCCATGACGAACACCGAAGCGATCGACACGCGCATTTCATGCCGCGCATACACAGACGAGCCCCTCGACGAGGGCACGCTCGACAAGCTGCGAACCTACGTCGACGAGCTGGTCGCGGAATCCGGCCTCCGCTTCGTTCTTGTCGGGCCGTCCGACGGCGGCGCCACGCTCAAGCTGAGCGGCCGCATGTTCAGCGGCAACGTAAGCACCTACCTTGCGCTCATCGGCCCCGACGACAACGACACGCGCGAGCGTTTTGGCTACTATGGCGAGAAGTTCGTGCTCTACGCGACGACCCTGGGGCTGGGCACCTGCTGGGTCGCCGGCACCTTCGACCGGGCCAGCGTCGTCGTGCCGCTCGCAGACGACGAGGTGATTCATGACGTGATACCCGTTGGCAACGCGCCGGCCAAGCAGCCCTTTGCCCAACGCACCATCCGCGCTGGCCTGCGCCGCCGCGACAAGAAGCCCGAGACGCTCTATCAGGGACACACCTCCCTTGCGCATGCGCCCGCCTGGATTCGCGCGGGCATCCAGAGCGTCATAAAGGGTCCTTCGGCCGTCAACCAGCAGCCGGTGGTCTTTATGCACGACGCCCGAGGGCTGCGCGCCACGCTGCCCAACGCCAAACGCGAGGTCGCCTACACGGACCTCGGCATCGCAAAGCTGCACTTCGAGCTGGGCGCCGCCACCGAGGGAATGCACGGCAGCTGGCAATGGGGCACCAAAGGCGTCTTCGCATAAGCTGATAGCTCTCGCCGCTCACCCAGGCATATCCGTTTGAGCCCCAGTTTGCGGACTGCGGGCCACCGTACACGTCATCGTTCGTGGTCACCCCCGCTTGCGGATAAGATCCAAATACACCGTCAGTCCGTCCCCCTGTTTCGCTTCAACTATGTATCCGATATGGTTAAATATTTGTGAGACTAAAATGGGGGACGCCATGGACAAGATCAAGATAATAGAAGTGAAGGAGGACGTGCGCGCCAACAACGCCCGCGCGGCCGAGGCGCTGCGCGAGCGGCTACGCGACGTCGGCACGCTCCTCATCAACCTTATGAGCTCGCCGGGGTCGGGCAAGACCACGCTGCATTC
>JAGCBF010000167.1 GCA_017652285.1 Atopobiaceae bacterium | reverse complement strand
GGCCCCCCCCCCGCGGCCATACCTCGCTATAAGACCAGCACCTTTTGGACAGCAAACGAAGCTATACGCCCAGGGGATGATGCTGGGCCATTCCCACGGCACGCGGAAGTTTGACGGAGGGGTTTCCCACCCGCTCGAACGACAGCACCTCACGATGTCCGCGATCGTCTGGCAGCTCGAATGTTTCACGTGAAACATATTTGAGTCCGCATATACGCGCTGCACGTTGAGCGGCTTCTATCTCTTCCTCGGCAGGTCGCGCCTTGGCAACGACCAAACGGCCACCTTTCTTCAAAAGCGGGGTCGCATACTCCACCAAAACGTTCGTCTGCGCTACGGCACGTGCCGTTACCACGGCGTAGCGCCCCCTTCGCAAACGTCCCAGCTCCTCTATGCGCGCATTGGACACCTCGACTTGCTTGTCAAGACCCAATGCCTGAACGAACTCCTCGACCGCCGCCGCTTTCTTTCCCACGGAATCCACCAGCAGTGCCTTGCGGCCCGTTGCAATGGCCAAGGGAATCCCTGGAAATCCCGCGCCGGTTCCCACGTCAACAAACGGTCCTGCAGGGGCATCGGCAAAGGCGGAAATCAACAGCAGGGAATCCAACACATGTAGGTATGCCCCGTCTTCAAAGCCGTCTATGCGCGTAAGGTTAACGGTGCGGTTCTTGTCGATCACCAATTGCAGATGCTGAGCCAGTTTGCACGTGGCGTCGTCCGACAAGTTGATGTTTGACGTAGAAAGAACGGTGCGAAGAAACTCAGCTCCTTCGCACCGCTGCTCAAGCTCTATGCTCATGGTTTCTACGCCCGCAGAGCCGTAACCACAACATGGCGCGACGGCTCCTCTCCCTCGGAATGCGTGGTGACCTCGGGGTCGTCGACAAGGGCAAGGTGAACAAGGCGACGCTCGTAGGCATTCATGGGCGGCAGCGACACCTTGGAGTGCTGACGCTTGGCCCTCGAAGCCGCGGATAGCGCAATGCCGCGCAACTTCTCCTTGCGACGGTTCTTGTACCCCTCCACGTCCACGACCACGGGGTAATGGAAGCGCAGCGTGCTACTCATAAGAGACGAGACGACCATCTGCAAGGCGTCAAGCGTCCTGCCATGACGGCCGATGAGCACGGCCAGATTGCCACCGGTAACGTCTAGGATGAGCTCGCCATCGTCACCTTCGTACTCGTCAATCGCGATGTTTGTCTCGCCAAAGAACCTCAGAACGTTGCGCACGTACCCAACTGCCACGTCCGCAATGGTATCGACCTCAGCCTCCGTAAGCTCGACGCCCTGCGTGTAATGCTCGCGTAGCTCGGCGTAGGCATCCGCCTCGTCCAAAGCGGCAACCGTATCGTCCGCCATACCTACCTCCATCTAAATATAATTGAGGGCATGGAGCGCGTGCCCCATGCCCGTTCCCTCTTACGTTGTCCCGCTATGACTTTTTGTGCGGGCGCTTCTTGCGATCCTTGCGCACGACCTCGACCTCGATGGGCTTGTTCGCCATCGACGCCTCGGCCTCGGCCTTGGCTGCGTCCATCACGCGCTTGGTGATGAATTGCTGCTGTGCCACCTGCCAGAGTGCCGAGGTGTTGTAATACAGCAACACGCCGGAAGGCAGGCTCCAACCAATCCAGAGCATCCACAGGGCCATGAAGATGCCCATCATGCGGCTGGTGCGCTGTTGCTGCGGATCCGAACCGGCTTGCGTGTTGATCAGCAGCGGGATGAGCGTCAGGACACCAAAGAGCAGGTCCAGGAAGATGTACACGGCCGCTGCGGCAAAACCGGAGTCGGCGATTACCTGGGCAGGCCCCTTGGCCAGGTCGGGCACGATGCTATAGAAGGACGCCGTACCGCCCGCGATGCTCTCTACGTTGCGAATGACGCTGAACAGCGCGAAGAAGATGGGCATCTGCAGCAAGATGGGCAGGCAGCCGCCCAGCGGATTGAACTTGTTCTCCGCATAGAACTTGGACATCTCGCGCTGGAGCGTCTCCGGATCGTCCGCGTAGCGCTCCTGCAACTCCATCATCTTAGGCTGGAGCACCTGCATCTTTGCCGATGACCGCGTGCTGCGCGTCATGAGCGGCATGATGAGCAGACGCACGATGAGCGTTAGGATGATAATGGCCAGTCCCCAGTCACCGCAGAACCCATGGATTCCCGAAAGAATGTTGGTGAGGAGGTTAATAAATGCTTCCCACATGGCTTACACGTACCTTCGCTTTCTAGAGTTCGCTAGGGAACAGGATCGTAGCCGCCCTTATGAAACGGATGGCAGCGCAGGATGCGCCGAATACCAAGCCAACTCCCACGGGCGGCACCGTACTTCTGAATTGCCTCGAGCATGTACTCGGAGCAAGTAGGGCTGTAGATGCACGAGTCGGGCAGAAGGGGAGAGACATATCTTTGATACCACCGCACCAAGCGCATGAGAACGCGCGCAGGTAGGCTCCTTGTGCCACTCATATCAAACGTGCCTTACGCAAAAGCCCGCCGAGGGCATCTGCTACCTCGGCAGGTGACGCATCATGAGTGCCACGTGTGGCAAACATCAATATATCGGCCCCGTTCTTAGGGAGACCGCACAGTCGCGCGGCCTCCCTCAGCACCCTTTTGCACCTATTGCGAAAGACGGCGTTGCCCAAACGCCGGGCAGCGACAAACGCCACTCGTCCATGGGCATTCTCGTCACCTCGAAGCACGGTTACGCGCACGAGCGAGCTCCCATACCTTCTTCCGCGCGAGAAGACCTTTTCAAAATCCTGCTTGGACTTGATGGTCTCCATAGAAACGGCAGGTCCTAGACGGTCAGGCTCTTACGACCCTTGGCGCGGCGACGTGCCAGTACCTGACGGCCGCCCTTGGTCGCCATGCGGGCGCGGAATCCGTGGGTCTTGGCGCGCTTCCTCTTGTTTGGCTGATACGTACGTTTCATGGTTCCTCCCAATGTTATAGTGTGGGGAACATCCCCAGGACATACACAAATCGAGCTAAAAATTCTAGTTTTTGCTGGCGTAGGTGTCAACCTGCGACTTTATTTGAACCGTATCCATGTGGTGGACCTGTGGGGCGAGCGCACCGCGACCCGATCGTACAGGCGCAGAGCTGACGACCCCGCGCGAAATCTTTCTTTCTGTTCGCCGATAACTTTCTTTCTTCGTGGTAGAATTTTCATCCGTTCTTTCGTTCGTATTCACGAGTTTTCATCAAGTTATTCTCAATGGATGAAAACTTTCTTCCAGATAAATTTCGGCTTGAAAGTTTTCTTCTCGTGTTTAACGGATGTTGATAAGTTCGCAGGAGGCAGGCGTGGCACAGGACTTTTACCCCTTCGTAGACAACGGCCAGGGCGCCGAATCGTCCGCCATGCAGGTGCGCCATCCTGCCCGCATAGCCGTGTATGACGACCCTTCCGCGGCACCGCGCGTGGTGATCGTCGAGCCAAAGGACGTGCGCGCCTATTTGGAAGAGATCACGCTCCAGGTCTCGCAGCTTTCTGCCAGCCAAGGCGGCGCCATCCCCTTTATGGTCATACGAGAGATCGTGGAAAATTTCATTCACGCCTACTTTATGGAGCCGACCATCTCCATTCTGGACCACGGCAACACCATTCGGTTTTCTGACCAGGGCCCAGGCATAGCGCAAAAGGACTTGGCGCTGCAATACGGGACCACCTCCGCGACGGAGGAGATGCGCCGCTACATTCGCGGAGTCGGATCGGGGCTTCCCTACGTCCACCAGTACATGGTAGACAAGGGCGGCTCTCTTAAGATCGAGGACAACATATCCGGCGGCACCGTCGTAACCATATCCACGTCGCCCGCCTCTCCGCAACCCACACCGCTCCAAGCGCCGCAACAGCCCATGTACCAGCAACAATATGGTCAGCAATACGGCGCTTGGCCCCAGCAGGCCATGACGCCGACACCTGCACAGGCGTGGCCCGCGGCCGCGCAGCCGACGTGGCCCTCTGCCGCGGCGCAACAATACGCCCCGCATCAATACGCGCCGCAGCAAGCCAATCCTTCCGCACCTCAGCAATACGCGCCGCAGCAACCTCCCGCCGGCATGCCCGCCCAGCCCATGGGCATGCCGGCCACCGGCGCGGCGGCCGCGCCTGCCGCCGGGGTCTGGCCAAGCCTTTCGGTGCGGTCGCGGGCGGTTCTGGACTACCTCAGAGCCCATGATGCCGTGGGGCCGTCCGACCTCGCGCGCGAATACGGAGAGTCGCAGCCCACGTGGACCCGCGAGCTCCAGGCGCTCGAGGAGGCGGGGCTTATCCGCAAAGACGGACAAAAGCGCCGGCTCACCGCCATGGGGCAAGCATATCTTGCGAGCTAGTGGACCACTTCGGCCCACACCCGCCAAGAGAGCTACCCGCTATACGCTTAAAGCATTGAAAAGTTTTTAACACACTAATTGAGTTTTCATCATATACTGGTATGCACATGTTGAAGTCGAACGAAGGAACACGCATGGACCCCGTCAACGAATCCGATGCAGAGATCCTATGGGACGAAGTCGTCACTTCGCTTGAGGCGGATGGGCTGCCTGCGTCCACCGTCGCCATGCTCAGGAGCTGCGATGCCACGGACCTCACGGACGATTCCTTGTCCATATGCACGGCCTCGCGCTTTGTACAACGCACCATTGGACGCATATCTGCGCAGGTAGACGAGGCAGCGTCCGCCGTGGCATTTATGCCGCTGCATGTGACCGTGCAAGTTGGCGCAACCAGGGAGCGTCCCGCCCAACCTGCCGCGGCGCCCGTGCAGGCAGCGCCGGCGCCTCAGGTGGCGGCCGCGCCGGCGCTTGAGCCG
>JAGCBF010000024.1 GCA_017652285.1 Atopobiaceae bacterium | reverse complement strand
AGTCCACGAGTCGCATCGTGGTGACGTTCCAGTCGACCGCCATGACTTGGCCCGGCTTGTGCTCCAGATGGTTGGTGACGTTGTGCGAGGCCATGTACCCGCGGTAGCCCCTGCAGAAGGTGGTGTAGCTCTTTGGGACGAGATCTTTGGCCATCGCCTGGTCGCGGTACTCCTCCCAGAGTATCAGCAAGGTGACACCGTCACGCTGCAGCTCCGAGTGTACGTAGTCGTAGTCGGCCTGCGCCGTCGCGGCCTCCAGCTCAGCTCTCTCGGGAAACAGCAGGTCGTAGACCTCCTGCTCTCCCATGAGGCTCACGTCCTCCCAGGTCACCCCCTTCTCTTCCGCGGCCTCCCTCACCTTCTTCACGCTCTGCTGCGCTATTCGCCTCGTCCGGTAGATCTCCCTACCGGACATTCCCCTGCCAAGGAGCTCCAGCACCAGCTTGGCATTGATTCGTCTCGCCATTTGCATCACATCCTTTCGTCGTATAGATGGCGGACGACTCGAGGATATGGGTGCAAACGACCGTGGAATCAGCGTTCTTGTAGACGTGCAAACTTGGAAGACATTAGGTGCAAACAAATGTGATAGTCACGCCTCAAATCGATGCCGATATTCACCACGTATCGAATCCCACTCGAATATGAACGGCACAAGAATAAGGCCTTTTCCAAAACGCCTACAGTTGATTCGCGGCGCAAGAGACGACCTTGAGTCGTTCGGCGCTGTCATCCAGCATTCTCCTCGCGAGTTCCCGGGTCGCCACGCCGTACTCGCTCTCCAGTTCGCGCGCCGCGAGCAACAAGGCACCCTTAAACGACTCGGAGAGCTCCCCCAGACTCTGCCTCGCCTGCGCCTTGCCCAGCCCCAGCTGGTGTGCGAGGAGTCGGAAGTCGTCTATGTCAATCTGGTCTATCCGCCTGTGCTGCCCTATGCCCATCCCCATGTCACGCGAAAGGTCTATGTAGAGAGTCGTGCAGGTTACGTCATAGATCGGCGATACGGATTTGCCTCTCCAGTCGGGCTGCCAGGTCATGGAGTAGTTCTTGAGGTGGTTGTCGCAGTTCCCTACGAGGTAATTGAAGACTTGGGCATCGAATATGTACGAGCGGTCCCCGTAGCGTTCCGACGACTCTCGCGAGATGGTCGCGGCGAACGAGGTGTTGTATCCGTCGACCAGCTCGTCCGAGGGCGTGTACTTTAGCCCATCCACCGAAATGCCCATGAGCTGGCAAAAGTCAGCCTGGTGAAGTCGCATGATGCTAGGAAGGCCTGCGGGCCTCTCGCGTGTTTCCGCACGATCGAAGCGCTTGGACACGAGAAGGACCTTGTTGTTGTCTGCCACGATGAGGCTCGTCTCCGCCGCATCGTCGAAGCCGCATGCCCTCGCGCATCGCATGCAGATGGCCTCGTTAAGCATCTGGTTGGGAAACGATGGCGAGCCCGCCTTGAGGATGTGCGTGGTCGGCTCGAGGCCCATGGGCATGAGCCAAGAGTCGTCGCGTCGGACAAGGCCTATCTTCGACACGGCCCCATTGAGCGAGAGACGGCTATCGAGCATCGTTCGGTACGCAAGGCTCTCGGGTTCGGTGGCGAACTCCTTAAGGAAACCCTCGTCCACTTCCCGAAAGACGGGTTCACCGTACGCAGGAGCCTCGTCTGGCGCGCAGAAGCACAAGGCGCCCACCGTCTCGTGATTCAATCGCGCGAGCACGGGCAAGACGGAATCACGTCCCGCGCGTAGCGTCGTTCGAATTTTGTACCCAACACGGCCTTCGGGTCCGAGCGAGAAGAACGCCGCTCGGGTCGCGGACGGATTGAACCGCCCGTCTCTCAGTGGAAGGGGCGGGTAGATGGGGGCCGCATCATTGCGTTGGAGGTATGACCCGTCATACTCGAACCATTCCTCGGCGTTACGCTCGAGCCACAGCGCGCCGACGCGTACGAACCCCTCTAGGCGTTCCGCCCAAACGGCAAGTTGCTCCATGGTCACTTCCCCTCGACGTGCACCGTCATGGTCATGTTGAGGACGTCCAGGATCGACAGCAGTTTGTCCGCCGCTACGTGCTCCTTGCCCCGCTCGACCTCACCAATGAGGCGCATGGAGTAGCCCGTGAGCCGAGAGAGGTCGCGCTGGGTCATGCCGAGTTCCTTCCTGCGCCGTCGAACAAGCGCTCCGAAGTCGGCCATCCGTAGGACGCGCGTGTCCGCGGGCGTTTTGTACCGCGGGTCTAGCGTCAGTCTTCGTCGCGGCATCGTTGTTCTCCTGCTCCCTCGATTGTACGTTTGCGTAACATTTGAATTCTTTGAAGATTATAGTACGTCTGCGTAACATTCGTGCCTGAGCCCCAGAATATTACGCACACGTGCCATTTGGCTCAAGCGCTCTTGGATCGTGTCCACCAAATTGCGCGAGAGCTGCTTAATCTGATCGATTTCGCCATTCGTGACTTTCGAGTTCGCTGCTCTGCCGGCAGAGTTGTGTCCCTCAACAAAAAACGTGCGCCCCTCTCGAGGCGCGCGGTAACGTATGGTGGAGCTGAATTCACTTAGGTCGAACACCCTTGAGCTCGCGAAATCCGCTTCGTAGTCCAATAAACAGTCGCTTATTCAGCCGCCATTCGCGCCACGTAATCCTTGAGCAGCGGCAGGTCTACACCGACCACTCCCCTGCGACGCGTCGACACAACACCCTGCTCCTCCAGGCGTCGCCGGTAATGCGAGGCATAGTTCGAGGTCATGCCCATTCGCGTCGCAATGTCGGCGATGCGACTCTCGCCTTCGTCGGGGAGCATCGCCACGAGGAACCTCCTGTCACCGTCGGACAGCACGCGGCACGTCGACTCCAGCACGCGCTCCTCAAACTCGCCCCTCGCAATCAAGACGCCGTCGCGCACGTCGTCCGAGAAGATCGTATCGTGGTCAGCGCTGGCCTCCCAGAGGTGGTATCCCACGAGCTGCATGAGGTAGGGGTACCCCAGCGTGGACCGGGCTGCCGCCGAAAGGTCGCCCTCCCCTATGCCCTTGCCGCCGAACTCGATGGTCCTGCGCAGGGCCACCTCCGCCTCGGCCTGGCTGACGTTGCCCAACCTTCTCCGCGAGGCCCTCCTCAAAACGAGACGTTGTCGTTGCTCAGGAGTGAGGACACGTTGTTCGGCAGCCCCGCCATGAGCAGCGCGACGTTTCTACGCTCACGGACAATTCTTTTAAAGAGACTCCCACAAGTAACCCAGCTGCCCTCGGTGGCACCACCTACCGTGGGACCCTCTCCGACCACCGCGCCATCACAAACGGAAAGAGGAACACGACGTAGGGCATTTGCAAAAAGCACGTCATTATGGTTCCTGCCGTGCCAACCACTGCCTCCTTGATCAGCGGGTTGATCACCAAAGAAAGGACGTAGTATCCCATCAGTCCGGCGGCCAGGCGCAAGAATCGCTCCTGCATGGGGACTTCGGTCGTAAACTTAACGAAGCGGCGCTCGAGGATCCAGCCCACCATAAACGCGCTCACCCATCCCACTGCCTTAAAGGCGTCAAGAGCATGGCCCACATAAGCACCCTAAGGCCACGCCGTATGTCGCGCCGGATGGCCAAACCGCCATACAACGAGGCCGCGTTCATCGAGTGCCCGCTCGGAAACGAGTAGCCGGTGGCCGTCTCCAGGGCCTTCGCTTCT
>JAGCBF010000166.1 GCA_017652285.1 Atopobiaceae bacterium | reverse complement strand
GGTCCCGCTGAGCCTGCCGTTCTTGGCCCACGCCTGCCAGCCCTTGCCCTGCACGTAGGAGCGGTACGTCACGCTCGGGGCCACGATCTTGAACTTGACGCTCTTGGTCCCCTCGAAGTTGCCCTTGCCGGTGACGACGACCGTGGCGGTGCCCGCCTTCGCGTTGCTCTTGTACGACAGGGCGTAGTCCGTGCCGAGCCTGAGCGTCTTGCCGGCATACGTCAGCCTGGGCTTCGGCTTAATCGCCTTGCCGGTGTAGGCCTGCTTGGCGATGGCCGCGGCCTTGGCGGACGATATCTTGGCCTTCACGATCTTGAAGGTCAGCGAGCGAGAGGAGCCCGCATACACGCCCTTGCCAACGACCTTGATGCGTGCCGTGCCAACCTTGGTGTTGTTGCTGTAGGAAACCGTGTAGTCGGTGCCCTGCTTGAGGGTGGCGGTACCTGCGGTAAGCACAGGCTTGGGCTTGATGGCCTTGCCGGTGTAGGTCTTGGAGCCTATGGCCGAAGCCTTTACGCGCGAGCTTGCGATTGAGTCCGTCACCTTGATGTTCACGCTTTGGTACGATCCTTTTGCGACCTGCGTCTTTCCGTTGGCGCCCTTGCTCACCGCCTCCTTTGGCGCCACCCAAATGCTGGTGGTGCCCGCATGCCTTGCCGTGACCACGCCGGCGCTCACGGTGGCGACGTTGTCGTCGTTGGAACCCCACACGAGCAGGTTGCTCGAAAGGCTCAGTCCCTCAGGCAGGGCGAGCGAGAGCTTTTTGGTGCCGCCCACCTTTAGGGTGCCACCGCCCGCAAGCTTGCCAGCCACGTACACGTCCTTGGTAAGCGTTATGGTGTCTCCCATTTCTTTGGGCAGCGACGCGGTTGCAGAGAGCGTCACCTTAATGGGCCCGTTGCAGTTCGCCGCGCTCAGCACGCCAGAGCCCTTCATCGACATGCCGGAGCTCGCCAGCCCATCGCCTTTTGCACTCCACTCCCATGCCATCAGCGCCGACGTAGAGGGAGTGTATTGCGCCGAAGACCCTATGAACAGCACGCTGTTTCCCACGGCCTGCCCGCCAAAGGCCACTACGGACTTGAGCAACCGCGCCTGACCGCTCTTGGTTGCCACGATGTCTGCCGCGCCCGCGCCTTTGACGGTGCATGCGCCCGTGCTGGCATTGACCTGCAAGACGTTGGTGTCGCTCGACGAGAAGCGCCAGCCGCTGGTGCTCGTGCCGGCCTTTCCTGCCTGCACGGAATAGGAGACCCCCGCCTGACCGACCTTTACGTACGTGGGACCGCTTATGGTGGGACTGTCAACGGCATCCCACGCGGCCAACGCGTCGACCTCGCCATATCCATAGTCGCGGTCAAACACGACGTTCTGCTTGATCGGGCGCGCGCTTCCAAAAAGCATGTCCACCATCTGCTGGGCGCCAGCCGCGGTCTTCGGCACGTCCGCCTTGCCAAACATGATGGCCAACACGCCGGCCACGTGCGGCGCCGACATGGACGTGCCGGTATCGAACATGTAGTTAATGTATCCGCGACTGTACTTGATCATGGAGTAGTCGGACGTGCTGACGATGTCGGAACCCGGTGCCGATATGTCCTTGGACCGCTCGCCCACCGCGTTGTAGTTTGACGTGGAGTATCGGGTCACCGACTGAGGATCGGAGCACAAGGCCTTGTAGTATCCGTCGGTACTGTTCTCGCGTGGCATATAGGTATCGTTCTTAAGGTTTATTACGCTCACAGCTGAGGCCCAGTCGCCGGGGTAGTTCACGCAGGAGCCGCTTTGTCCGTCGTTGCCCGCAGAGCATACGGTGACGATCCCCTTCTTAAACGCCTCGTCTATCTTTTTGCCCAGCACGTCGTTGACGCCGATGGTGGACACCGTGGCACCCATGGACAAATTCACGACCCGAATGTTATAGGTGTCCTGATTCTTGATGACGTAATCGATGCCCTTGACAATCGCAGAGATGGAGGCCTGCGAATCAGTCTCGCTGTAGTCGTACGCGCGAATGGGAACGATCTGCGCGTTGTCCGACACGCCGGCGATCCCCTCAAAGTTGTTCCTTTGCGCAGCGATGATGCCCGCCACGTGCATGCCATGGTCGCGTCGACCACAGCCTTTCTCATACTCGTCCTGGCTGTTGGGATACGCTCCGGACGCCACATCCGCGAGAAGATCCTCATCGTCGATGCCTTGCGTCGCACGATAGGCATTGTAGGCCGATCCAGGTGCGATCACGCTCTTGAGGTCGGGATGGTTGACGTCAAACCCGCAGTCGATGACCGCCACGCCAACCTTGCGCATCGTGGTGGCCTTTGCCTTGTCCCACACCTCGGGCGCGTTGATGCTTTGGAGGCCCCACTGGAAGCCGTTGACAAAAAAGGGATCGGTGTAGTAGCCGGAGGTGGAGCCGGCCTGTGCGGTAGCGATCGCAACGTCGTAGGCGTCTGCGGCATCGTCCTGCGTGACTTCGACGTCCGCGTCGTCGACAAGCTCTATGCCATCCTGACCCTGGGCATCCTCTGTCGCGCCGTCCTTGTCGACAAGGTCCACGGCCTCGTCGTCGACAAGCTCGAGTGCCTCGTCGCCAGGCTCGTCGGCAGGCTCATCAACAGGCTCCGGATCCGCTTGCGCGGCCTCGTCCGCCTTGTCCGCCGCGTCATCAGTGGCGAGCTCGTCCTCCGTGGCGTCGTCCTTGGCCGCGTCACCCACGGACGCCTCCTCCTCGGCCGCGACGTCCCCCTCTTCCTCGCGCACGGCCGCGTGCTCGGGCGTCACGACGTCGTCGTCCAGCCCAAAGAGGTAGTCGGGCTGTGCGCCCTCCATGACCCCAGACACCAGCAGCTCGTTGACGGCCTCCTCCACCGTGGACCCCGGCGCCACGGTAAGCCGCACCACGTCGTCGGTAATCCATTGTGCCGAATCCACGTCCACCGTTTGCGCGCCACATGCCCTGAGCGCACCGGCAAGCTGATCGCCGTCCATGTTCTTGTCGACGATCGCCAGCACCTCCTGCGGCACATATTGGGCATCCGGCGGAATCTCGAAGATGGGCTCGTCCACGAGCTCCACGGCGGTGGAGCCAGTCGGGGCCACGACCTGCGCGTCGTCGCCCAACGTAACCGTATTCGCCGCCTCGTCTGGCGTCACGGGCACCTCCGAAAGCACGACGTCGTCTACGTCCGCCCTCGGCAGCTCGCGGACAGCGTCAACCGCGTCGCCCTTGGCGGCATCCGACTCGGTGGCGGATTTCGTGCGACCATCCGTGACGCCATGCGCACCGTCCTCTGGCTGCGCACGCGCATCCGCCGAGCCGCGCGCATCCTTGTCCGCGTCGCCGGTGGCGCTCGCATCCTTCTGCGACCGCGCGTCCGCAGGATTGTTGACCGCAACGTCCGCCGCACCCGACGCTCCCTTGTCCTTAGGGGCGCCGACGCCAAGTCCAAGGACGACCAAAAGCGCCAGGAAACAAGCCGCAACGGCGATTCGAGTCAAACGTTTCTTATTTACATGTGGCTTCATGGTCCATGCACCTCCGGAATCACCGTACGCAGGCATCCTCTTCTACATAGTATAATGTACGGGCATTTGTTGGTAGCGTCGAGCATCCGTTGCTGCCCAAAACAATAGCGTACCAACGTCGTATAATCTTTCGATTAGGCATCCGACCAAGCACGAGGTATGAGGATCATGGACACGACCGAAGAACGTCCCCCAACTAAGCGATCGACCAGCATCCAGTCGATCAACGCGGTCGCGCTGGTGGCAGCCGTCTTCTTGGCGCTCATCGCCACCATTACGCTGGCACGCCTGTTTAACGAGCGAAACGCAATGGAAGAGTCGCACGTGCGCTACGAGCAGTGCAACGAAGCCGCGCACGAGCTCATGGTGGCCTCGGACTTTCTTACCACCGAAGTGCAGCTCTACGTGCTTACCGGCAACGAGGAGTATTTGAACAGCTACCTGAGCGAGGTGCTGTACGACAAGAACCGCGACTATGCCATCGAGACGATCCACGCGCATTTGGAAAACGACGACGCGCGCAGCAAGCTCGACATGGCGTTCAACCGGTCCAACAGCTTGGCAGAGACCGAGATGTATGCCATGAGGCTCGTCGCCCAAGCCAACGGCATGCCGCAGATGCCACAGGCGCTCGCAGACGTCGCCCTGTCCGAGCAAGACGCCGCCCTGGAGCCAGAGGCGATGCGCGAGCTCGCAAGGACCCTGGTGATGGGCGAGGAGTACCAAAAGAACAAGGGCCTTATCGTCCAAAACGTAAACGAGTGCACCAGCCAGCTCATCGTGACGCTCCAGGACCAGGAAGAGCTGAGTGGCAAGAAGTTCGACTCGCTGCTGGCGGTGCTGCTGGTCATCGTGATCTTGCTGGTGATCATCGTGGCGCTTGCCTTCGTCGCCAACTATTTGCTGGTGGTGCGGCCCGCTCGCGTGCACGCCCTGGCCATTAGCAACAACGACCCGCTCCCGCCAGAAGGCTCCAAGGAGCTACAGAGCGTCGTTGATTCGTACAACCGGATGTACGAAGAGAACCATCAGCGCACGCTGCTGTTGCAACACGAGGCCGAGACCGACCCGCTCACCGGACTGCTCAACCGTGGGTCGTATACGCGCCTGATCGAGCATCATGGCAATGACATCGCGCTCGTGCTCATTGACGTCGACCTATTCAAGGAGGTAAACGACAACTTTGGGCACGACGTGGGGGACGAGGTTCTTAAGAGCGTCGCCAACATCATTGCCGACAACTTCCGCACGACGGACTACGCATGCCGCATTGGCGGAGACGAGTTTGCCGTCATCATGACCGAGATGCACGACGTCAGCCGCGGGGTCATCGAGCGCAAGCTGTTCGCCATCGCCTCCGACCTTCGCGTGGCTGGCAGGCGGCTGCCTCGCGTGACCTTGTCGTCGGGCATTGCCCTTAGCAACGAGCTGGGGCCGGACGAAGACATCTTTAAGGCAGCCGACAAGGCCTTGTATCAGGCCAAACATCGCGGGCGCAACTGCTATGCGTTCTATTCCGACGACTTGCGGGGACCCGCGGAGGACGAAGCGTAAGCGCGCAGCTCGCGCTCCTGGTCCTCGGTAAGCGTGATGCGTAGGCCGGCGCACGAGCCAGAGCAGGCCGTGCAGCCGCATGTGCAGCCGCCCGAACAGCTCGCGGCATCGCACGTCCGTATGGAGCCTCTGCGCATGCCTCGCACGATGAGCGTCACCACGCACACGAGTAGCGCGATTACGATTGCATCCGTCATGATGACGACACCTCCTTATCGTCGTCCGCTGGCCGCGGGCCGTCAGCACCCGACGGCCCGCGTTATTAAGCGAGCAGCTCGGCTGCCTCGCCATACTTCTTCACAAACAGCATGTAGCCCACAAAACCCAGGACGCCCACGGCGGCGGCCAGGCCCACGGGGTTGGGCGCGCCAGAGACGGCAAGTCCCAGCTGGTACACCACCAGTCCCACGCAGTAGGCAAACAGGCACATGTAGCCGATGGCAAACGCAGTCCACTTGCCGTTGTTCATCTCGCGCTTGATGGCGCCCATCGCCGCAAAGCATGGTGCACACAGCAGGTTGAAGATCATGAACGCATAGGCAGCCAGCTGCCCGTGCCCGCCCGAGAACGACTCGAAGTCGGCGTGGACGTTGTCCCAGATCTCGTCGCCTTCCTCCGAAAGCTCCGCCTCGCCATCCCTATCGTCGTAGTTGTAGAGCACGCCAAAGGTGGAGACGACCTCTTCCTTTGCCACAAGACCGGTCACCGTGGCCACGGTAGGCTTCCAGCTACCAAAGCCAAGCGGCGAAAAGACCGGCGACACGACGCTGCCCACGTTCGCCAAAATCGAGTCGTCCATGGGCGAGACCTCGTCTGCGGGGATGCCCCGACGCGCCGCCACGCTCTCCACGTACTCCTCCGTCGCGACCGACTCGTCCTCGTACAGGGAATCGACCATGCCAAACCTGCCGTTGACGGTACCAAAGCTCGAAAGGAACCAAATGACGATGGACGACAGCAAGATGACGGTACCAGCCCTTTTGATGAACGACCAGCCACGCTCCCACGTGCTGCGCAGCACGTTGACGGCCGCGGGCACATGGTAGGCGGGCAACTCCATGACAAACGGGGCGGGATCGCCGGCAAACGGCTTGGTCTTCTTTAGCATGACGCCCGATACGATGATGGCCGCCACGCCAGTAAAGTACGCCGAGGTAGACACCCATGCGGCACCGCCAAACAGGGCGCCTGCGATAAGGCCGACGATCGGCATCTTTGCACTGCAGGGAATAAAGGTGGTGGTCATGATGGTCATGCGGCGGTCGCGTTCGCTCTCTATGGTGCGCGACGCCATGATGCCCGGCACGCCGCAGCCCGTCCCCACCAGCATGGGAATGAACGACTTGCCCGAAAGGCCAAAGCGACGGAAGATGCGGTCCATGATAAACGCGATGCGCGCCATATAGCCGCAGTCCTCGAGCAGGGCCAGCAGCAGGAAGAGCACGAGCATTTGCGGCACGAAGCCGAGCACGGCACCGACACCCGCAAAGATGCCGTCAGACATCAGGCCCACGAGCCAGTCGGAAAGGCCTATGCCCTCAAAGAAGCTCCGCGATCCCTCGGTGAGCCACTCCCCTCCCAGCACGTCGTTGGTCCAGTCCGTAAGGAACGTCCCCAACGGACCCATGGCCAGCCAGTAGACGCCGTACATGATGACGGCAAAGATGGGCAGGGCCGCGATGCGGTTGGTCACGATGCGGTCGATCTTGTCGGACATGGTGAGCTCGCCGTGGTTGGCACGCCGCAAGCAACTGTCGATGATCGAGGTGATGTAGTCGTAGCGTTGCGAGGTGATGATGGATTCCGCATCGTCGTCGAGCTCGGTCTCGCAGCGTTCGATGTCGCCGGCGACGTGGTCGAGCACCTCATGCGACAGCCCGAGCTTTTGCGCGACCTTCTCGTCGCGTTCGAAGAGCTTGATGGCAAACCATCGCTGCTGCTCTTCGGGCAGGTCGTGGACCGTTACCTCCTCGATGTGCGCGATCGCATGCTCGACGCTGCCCGCAAAGCGATGCTGGGGAATGGGCTTGCTACCGTTGGTGGCCAGCTCCACCGCCAGCTCCGCCGCCTCGGTGACGCCCGTTCCACGGAGCGCGGATATGGTAACGACCTTGCAGGCGAGCGCCTTTGCCAAGGCGGCGGTGTCTATGACGTCTCCGTTCTTCTCGACCACGTCCATCATGTTGATGGCCACGAGCACGGGAATGCCCAGCTCGACGAGCTGCGTGGTAAGGTAGAGGTTGCGCTCCAGGTTGGTGCCGTCAACGATGTTGATAATGGCGTCCGGGCGCTGGTCCGTAAGGTAGTTGCGGGCCACGACCTCCTCGAGCGTATAGGGGCTGAGCGAATAGATGCCCGGCAAGTCCGCGATGGTCACGTTTGGATGGCCTTTCAGCTTGCCGTGCTTCTCTTCCACCGTGACGCCCGGCCAGTTGCCCACGTACTGGTTGGAGCCCGTCAGCGCGTTGAAGAGCGTCGTCTTTCCGCAGTTGGGATTGCCCGCGAGAGCGATGGTGACCTCGGCCATGAGCTATGCCTCCTCGACTTCGATCATCTCGCAATCCGCCTTGCGAACGGAAAGCTCGTAGTTGCGCACGGTAATCTCGATAGGGTCGCCCAGCGGCGCGACCTTGCGCACGTGGATGACCTGGCCCTTGGTAATGCCCATGTCCATGATGCGACGCTTGACCGGGCCTGCGCCCCGTAGCTTGACGACCTTGACCGTCTGGCCGACACGAGCCTCTTTTAGTGTCATGATGCTTGCTCCTATCTATGATCTGCCTTGCAGAGACGACCGCTTACGTGCTATACGAAGATCTTTTGCGCCATGGATTTGCTCACGGCGACACGTGCCTCCCTTACCGAGACGATCATGTTGCCGTCGGTCGCGCTCACGACCGTGATCTTGGTGCCCACCACGAACCCCAGGCCCTCAAGGAACTTGCGGGTCTCTGGGCTTCCCCCAATGCGCGTGATGATGCTGCTTTGGCCGGCACGGAGCAACGTGAGTGGCATGGCATACGTCCTTTCTGGATGCGATCTGGCACAGGGCCCCTCGGGCCTATAAGTTAACCTTAGTTAAGTTAGAAGTCAACCATGGTTTACTATCGTGAAGGGATTTTTTGCCGAATTGCACGGAAAGGCCGACAGGTTTAAGGAATTGCCCATGAATGCGGTAGTTGCGTGAGGACGCGCCGCGTGCAGACCGTCTTCACACCGCAGCGGTAGCATCAACAGCCCCATGTGTGTACTGACGTGTTCCACGACGTGTGAGGAGGAATCATCATGAATCGAATCGGATCCCTTGCAACGCGCATGGTCGCCTTCGTTGCGGCAATCGGCATGGTGTGTGCCCTTATGCCCACGGCGGCCCTGGCGGACTCAGGGCGCATCGTTACGCTCGGCGCCAACCTCAACGACCAGGAGCGGGCCACCGTGCTCAACTTCTTTGGCCTTACCGAGGCAGATCTTAAGAACCTTTCCGTTGTCACGGTCACCAACGAGGACGAGCGCGCCCACTTGGCCAGTTCCGTCGACATCGCGGTGATTGGTGACAAGACCTACTCCTGCTCCTACATCCAACCCACCACGTCCGGCGGCATCTACGTGCAGACCGCCAACCTTACCTACGTCACCAACTACATGCTGTACAACGCCTTGCAGACCGCGGGCGTCAAGAACTGCAACCTGGTGGTCACGGCCCCCTACCCGGTGTCGGGCACCGGTGCGTTGACCGGCGTGTTCATGGCCTACGAGTCGCAGGGGCAGCAGTTGGACGAGGCCAAGGAGGAGGTGGCGACGCAGGAGCTGGTAACCACGGCGCAGCTGACCGAAACCTATGGCGATGGCGTGGCGGAGGTGATATCGGACGTCAAGGACCAGGTGATATCCAACGAGCAGATCCTGACGGACGAGCAGATTCGCCAGGTGGTGCAGGGCGTGGCCGCGTCCCAGGGCCTGAGGCTGACCGATGCGGACCTCGATCGCATCATGCAACTGGTGAGCCACCTGCAGCAGCTCGGTTACGACGCGAGCGCCTTTGACGTGACGCTTTCGGACTTTGAGTCCAAGTTGCAGGAGGTCACGCAAAAGGCTCAGGAGGCAGGCGGCGTGCTCGACGCCATAGGGAACTTCTTCCAGGGCATCATCGATTGGTTCAAGGGCCTGTTTGGCGGCAACGTTCCGAGCGTGGAGGACGTGTCGCAAAGCGCGCAGGACTTCTTTAGCGGGTTCAACACCGACGTCTTCCAGTGGGACGGAGCGCAGCAGTAGCGTCATTGTCATAAGGCGGGGACCAAGGCGCCCGAGCGGTACGTGCGCTACGTTGCACGACCCGCTACGGGCGTCTTTGTAAGCCGGCATCCAGGCACGCCAACCCGCCGGCGACCACAAACAGCACGCCAAGTGCGCTGGCAAACGGATCGATGACGCGCTGCGGCGCCACCAACACCAGCACCGCGCTTATGGCGAGCAGCACGGCGACGACGCCCTCGAGCAACGCCCACAGGCGATGACTTCCACGACCCGCGCGCGTGCGACCCGCGTGTTCTTTTGCCTGACATACGAAAAACCGGCACATGGCCGTAAGGCACAGGCCCAAAAGCGTGCTCGCATACACAAAGAGCGCGCCGTCCTTTGCCAGCGTGGTCGCAAAGAGCACCGTCGCCACGACGCACAGCACGACGCGCCAGCCCTCCCCCGCCAGGCCGCCACGACGAATCAGGCGCAAGGCGGTCTCGAGCATCAGCAATGCGACCAACGCCGCCAGCAGCACCGACACCGCGCCCAAAAGCGCGTCCCCTTGCGCCACAAGAAACGCGATGCCCAGCGCCACGAGTTCAAGGCTGTGCGCGACGTCGCTCGTCAAGAGCCACATGAGCAGGCCCTTGTCTTGGATGCGCTGCATGGTGTCGCCCACGAGCGCGCGCAAGGGCAGACGCGCCAGCGTGACCTTGGCGCCGCCCTTGCAGCGGACGAACGCATGGAGCATGTCCTCCACACCGTCCCATCCCCGCATGCCGACCTCGGTGACGTCGCCCGTCCCGCTTGCGCGCACCACGTCAAAGAGCTCGTCGACAAACTCCTCGCGCCGTGGCGGCGGCACGTCGTGCATCCACTGCGCAAACGACGTGGCAAACCAGTCGCTGCCATGGTCGTGTGCGGCGGCACGCAAAAGGTAGCCGTCCGCGACCTCCCATGTTCCCAAGTCGTGCGACAATATGCCCTCCACCGTGCTCGATACGATGACCTTGGGAATGTCGTGCGCCTCGAACAGGCGCCCCACGATGCTGTGGACGGGCAGGATGCGCACCGCCTTCTTGCGGTATTCGCTCGTGCAGGGCACGCGCAGCACCTCTGGGCACAACCCCGGGCCGTCGTTGAGGTAGATGCGACGAACCTGTCGCAACTGGTCGTGGTCGAGCAGCATGGTTGCGTACTGCGCCAGCGTCGCGCCTTTGGAATGGCCTCCCACGAGGTAGGTCCACCCGTCGCGCATGGTGCGCTGCAGGTAGGCATGCGCCTCTTCCTGGGCGGGAATGCGCTTGAAGCTCATTTGGAAGTCCTCGCGCCAGCCCACGAGCGTGCTGTCCGTGCCCCTAAACGCCACATACGACACGCGCGTTCCCAGCACGAACTCCATCGCGCAAAACTGCAGGCCGCGCTCCTCGTCACCAAGCTCCACGTAGGAACGCAACACGACGTCGCCAAACCTGCGCGAAGACGCGCACAGCGACAAGAACCCGTCGTCGCCCATGCCCTTGGGAAAGGCCGTCGCGCCAAGGCGCTCGACGCACGCGCGCAGCGCAAGGCCATGCGGACCCGCCGCCTCCTCTAGCGAGCCAAAGTCGTAGTAGGCAAGGCGGCAGAGCACCACGTTGTCCGCAAGGCTCATCCCACGTTGGCAAAACGGCTCGTCCCCGCGCCATCGCACGTAGCTCGTGATGTCTTGCGCCCCTTGTCGCCCGTGAGCCATGGCCACCCTTTTCGCGTCCGTCATTGATGGGCATACCTACCCGTTGCGGCAGGGCCTCATGCAGTGCGCCGTAACGGATTCCTCGGCAAAAAGCGATAGACGCCTTACGGGCGAATGCGAACCATGCGCATAATTACCGCTCGCACCGGCCAAGTTATTTGCGACACTGGATACGAGTAGACATGTCGCGTGCAAGGAGGAAGCATGTTTTTTGAACCGTCTATGGCCCTCTTTTCGTTTGCCGTGGGGATCTTGGGAGCCATGTGCGGAGGCATCCAGACCTTCATCTGCACGGGATTTGCCGGCGTCGTGGTGTATGCGCTCAAGGCGGCAGGCGTCGAGCCCACGCTCCTGGGCGACTCCGTGCTCAACACGCTGCTGCTGCCCGCCATCATCTTTAACGCCGCGGCGGTGGCGACCGCCGTCGCCGCGCGCAAGTACCCAGACGAGGTCAAGGGCTACGACATAAGCCGCTCGCTCATCTTTTCTCACGATACGGGCCTCATGCTCGTGGGCGGACTTGCGGGCACCATTGGCTACCTGCTGTTTTCGCTCTTCTCGTATGTGGGGCTGCCGGCAGACTGCGGCTCTTTTGCCATCATCGTGGTGGGCGTCGTCGTGCGGCTTACGCTGAGCACCGGTCGCAAGTGGAACCCGGACGCCACGGCGTACTACCGCGAGCAAGGCTGGCAGTACTGGGTGTTCCAGTCCGTCAACTGCATTGCCGTGGCCACCGTGTTCGCGCTGCTTTTGCGCGACGCGGGTCCCGAGTTCTACGGCGTGGGCTTCTCTATTTCCGCACTGCTCTTGATCTTTGGCTATGCGGGCAGCGGACAAAAGATGCCCACGACGCACCAGATAACCAACATCGTGGGCGTGACCTTGGGACTGACTGGCGGAAACATCCTGCTTGCCATCCTGTTTGGCTGGATTTCCAACATGATCTACCTGCTCACGGCCAAGTACTTTAACGAGGACTGCTCCACCCACATCGACGGCCCGGCCGTGGCGATCTTTGCGACTTCGCTCATCCTCAACCTCATCTTTTAGCTTGCGGGGCGTCACCGGCCCGCAGTCTGGGGTGGCCCACCTAGAAAGGAGACAACATGTCCGTTACCAGCGACACCGTACGTGCGATGTTTAAGGAAGGCGACGACAAGCGCGACGCGGGCCTGACCACGCCCGCCGACGTCATGCGCGTGGACGACATCGCGTATGCGACGGAAGACCCATGCCAAAAGCTCGACGTGTATCGTCCGCGCGGATCGGTAGGCGTCGAGCTGCCCGTAATCGTGAGCGTACATGGCGGCGGCTGGGTCTATGGCGACAAGGAGCGCTACCAGTGGTACTGCATGAGCCTTGCCCAGCGGGGCTTCGCCGTGGTCAACTTTACGTACCGGCTCGCTCCGGAGCACCAGTTCCCCACCAGCATGATCGACACCTGCTCCGCGTTTTCGTGGGTGCTCGACCACGCGGCCGAGCACGGATTTGACGTGGGACACGTCTTTGCCGTGGGCGATTCTGCCGGCGCACACATGCTTGCCATGTTCTGTGCCGCCTGCAACGATCCGTCGTACGCCCAGGAGCTGGGAATATGTCCGCCCGAGGACTTCGTGCCCGCGGGCGTGGCGCTCAACTGCGGCGCATATCGCATCGAGGTGTCGCACAAGCAGCACGCCGACCCCATGCTCGACCTGACGTCCAACCTCATGGCCGACCTTCTGCCCGGGGGCGGAACGCCAGAGGAGTGCGCGCGCATATCGCCGCTGTTGCACCTTTCTGACAAGTTCCCGCCCGCCTTCGTGATGACGGCCGACGGCGACTTCCTGTTGCCAGACGCATTGCCGCTGGTGCAGGCACTCACCGACCTTGGCGTGGAGGTGTGCTACCACTACTATCGGAGCGCAGAGTACACGCTTGGGCACGTGTTCCACTGCAACATGCGGCTTGCCGAGGCCGCGCGGTGCAACGACGACGAGTGCGCCTTCTTCCGTGGGCTGATGTAGCTGCGACGCTATTTGGCGCAAAAGCCTGCGCGCACGACGTCCAGGATGTGCGCGCAGCGCAGCGAGTCGTCAAGCGACATGAGCGGTGACTCCAAGGCCGTGCCCGGCTGCGGCGCCGCTCCTTCCAACAGCGACACGAAGTGGCTGACCTCGCCAAAGAAGTCGTCCACCACGTAGGGTACGTCGAGTTCCACGGGGTCTTCTCCCACCAGCTCGAGCGTTGCGTGCTGCGGGCGATGCAGCTCGTCCACCACCACGCGGCCGTGCTCGCCGATGACCACCGCCTGGCGCGGCTTAGCACGGTCGAAGGCGCACTCCAACGTCGCCTCCACCCCGCCAAAGGACAGGCGCGCGTTGACGTAGACGTCGATGCCGTCGCGCAGGACGCTTTCGCACGACAAGAGCTCGGGCTCACCTGCACAGAGCTCCGCAAGCCAGCTGGCACAATAGGTGCCGCAATCGAGCAGCACGCCTGCGCCGGGGCCGGGCGTCATGTGATAGGTGCCCGTCCCCTCGACGAGGCCGAGCATGTCGTTGCAGAGCGTCGCCTCGACATAGCGAATTGCGCCGATCTTGTCGATTGCCCCCATGACGGGCTGGTGGATCGCCACGAAGCGCGGCTTCATGGCCTCCATAAAGCATATGCCCGTTTGTGCCGACGCGCGCGCGACGTCTTGCATCTGGGCGGCAGAGAGCGTCGCGGGCTTCTCGCAGAGCACGGCCTTGCCCGCATCGAGCGCCTCGAGCGCCCACGCAAGATGCAGGTCGTGAGGAAGCGCGAGGTAGATGGCGTCGACGGAGGGGTCCTTTAGCAACTCGTCGTGGCTTCCGTAGGCACGCGCGCCATCCGCGTGCGGAACGTTCTCCAAAAACGCCGCGGCCTTTTGCGTCGTTCTGCAGCTCGCCGCCACAAGCTCCGCACGCGACTCGTGCGACAAGCTCGCCGCAAAGCGTCGTGCGATGTTACCCGCACCCAAGATGCCAAACCGTACCATGTGCCCTCCTCTTTCGTCCGTATCACTTAAGTGTATCAAAGTGGCCGCCTGCGCTAGGCCCCTTTCGGCCACTTTTGCCGACCGCCCGCGCGAATACGCACGCGTCGCATGTGAGATAATCGGTTCGTTCGGGCGGACTTGGCGCAAACGGTGGTTCACATGGAAGTACTCGTTATTATCGCAGAGCTGGTCAAGTGGTTGATCGGGGCGTTCGTCGTGCTCAGCATACTCGGCGTGGGCGTCGCCGTCCTCGCTGGCTGGGGCGTCTCCAAGCTTTTGGGCCACATCATGCAACGACTGCCCGGCAAGCGCGCCGAGCAGCAGCGCATAGACGCGCCTCGGCCGCATCATCCCGACGAGCCCACGGACCAGGCAGCCCGTCGCGACAGGCAACAAGCGCCGCGCGCGCACGACGCGCACCGTCACGACTACGTGTACTTTGACGTCGATTCCGGCGCCACGGCACAGTCCATCGTCCGCGTGATGCGCGACTACGAGCAGGAGCCGGTCACGGGCCCCTATGCCCAGGCGATCATAAGCACCCTCAACTCTGCCGAGCTGCAGCGCAAGGGGCTCTTTTCTCAAATAGACAGCGAGTTCCAGCGCGGCAGCATTAGCTGGGACCGGTTTGCGAGCACGGCATCCAACGCGCTCGACGCCATCCTGCGCAACTGCGCGCTCTTGGCCAACCGCGTGCAGGCCTTCGACACGGACGAGTACGCGCGCATGGAGCGCTTCTACACCACGGGCGCGGAGCTTCGCAACGGCGCGCAGGATCCCGCGCTCATCCAGCGCTGGGCCTTGCTGCGCGACACGAAGGCCGAGATGGACGGCATCCGCTCTGCCAACGAGGGGCTGCTCCTCGAGCTGGGAAAGCTCTCCGCCGAGCTGTCGAAGCTCGCGCGCAGCGAGACGAGCGACCAAAGCGCACAGATCGCAGAAGAGGTCAGCCGCCTGGTCGAGGAAACCAAGTACTATCGATAAGGCAAGGGCGCGCGAAACGTCGCTCCCACGCCCCTTGCGGGACGAGGCTTTAGGTCTGGCGCCACAAAAGAGGTCCCGCAGTCGCGACGCAACGCGACCGGCACGGGTCCCGGCGCGCCACATTCCGTAGCGAGTGGAGAAATTCCTAGTATAATGGTAGGAATTCTGCTATGCTCTGTCTCACGCGTATGCGAGGAGGAGTCATCATGCACACAGACAAGCTTGAGGGACGCATTGCGGCCATCATGAATGGCTACAAGGCCGAGGAGGAGTTCTTTACCGAGCACAAGCACATCTTTCCACGACGCCCCAAGGTGTACGGAATCATCGACGAGGTTCGTTCGCTGCTGTTTCCTGGCTACTTCGACGACGCCTCGGCCGCAGGAGAAAGCAACGACAAGCTGGTCGGCGAGCGCCTGCTGCGCATAGACCGGGTGCTGAGCGAGCAGGTGGCGCGGGCCCTGCGCTTTGAGAACTGGGACTTGTCTGCGGACGAGGCGGCAGAGCACGCGCATCGCATATCGCAAGAGTTCTTGGACGAGCTGCCGCACATTCAGGAACTTATCCTTAAGGATGCAGAGGCCGCGTTCCAAGGCGACCCCGCGGCCCTGAGCCGCGAGGAGGTCATCCTTACGTATCCGGGCATGTACGCCATATTGGTGCATCGCATTGCGCATGAGCTGTACGTGCGGCACGTGCCGCTGATCCCGCGCCTCATGAGCGAGCATGCCCACAGCAAGACGGGCATAGACATCAACCCCGGCGCCACCATTGGCGAGTACTTCTTCATCGATCACGGGACCGGCGTCGTCATTGGCGAGACGACCATCATCGGCCATCACGCAAAGATCTACCAGGGCGTCACGCTGGGAGCCACGTCCACCCGTAAGGGGCAAGACCTTGCCGGCACCAAGCGCCACCCCACGTTGGGCGACTACGTAACGGTGTACTCGAACGCAAGCGTGCTGGGTGGCGACACGATCATTGGATCGGGGTCCGTCATCGGCGGCAGCGCGTTTGTGTGCGAGTCCGTGCCCGAAAACGCGCGCGTGGGCGTTAAGGACCAGGAGATCGTCATTCGGCAGATAGGCGCGCCGGAGCCCGTGTGGTGCTACGAGATCTAACGCGCGACATGCCAAGCTTAGCCGGCTGACTTGCGGGTATACTACGTTTGTTGTTAGCCGAAGAAAGGACCGAGCATGAACAAGCAGCTTGACCTGTACTATTACGACTCCTGCCCCTATTGCCAAAAGGTGCTGCGTGCCATGCGCAAGCTAGGCATCGAGGACAAGATCACCCTTAAGAACATCCTTCAGGACCAGCAGGCGGCGGACACGCTGGTGCGCGTGGGCGGCAAGCGCCAGGTGCCGTGCCTGTTCATCGATGGCGTGCCCATGTACGAAAGCGACGACATCGTGGTCTACCTCACCGACCTGTTCGCATAGGTCGTCGAGGCATGGCGAGTCACAAGCGATCCGCGCTCAAGCGGCAGCGCGAGGCCTTCGAGGCTGGTTTTGTCAGCATGGACGGCATCTTTGCGCAAGAGGAGCGCCGTCGCGAGACCTTGGATCGCGAGCGAGAGGAAGCGCGCCGCAACAAGGCCTGCGAGTCCAAGAACCGCTATGCCACCCGCGACGAGGCGCAGTCTGCCATCGCCGCCTGCGCCGCGTACGGTACCACTGGCCTTTACAGCTATCGTTGCAGCTACTGCAACGGCTGGCACCTCACGTCGCACCCAAGAGACAAGGGCGATTAGGACGACGTCCGTGAGGTCGCATAAGAGAGGGGCACGTCATGTTGCCGGTTCATAAGCTTGCGCGCAATGCCGCGCAATGGGTGGTGAACACCGCCATGGGCAACGGTCTTGCCCAGCACGAAAACGATGCGAGGGAGAACGGCCACGTCAATGACCAGGTGCGTCCCCTTGCGCGTCGTGCCGCCGCGGAGGGCTGCGTTTTGCTGACAAACGACGGCACGCTGCCGCTGGACCCCCACAGCGAGGTGGCGGTCTTTGGTCGCTGCCAGCTCGACTGGTTCCACATGGGCTACGGCAGCGGCGGCAACGTCAATCCGCCGTACGCGGTCAACCTCATGGACGGCCTCGCGAGCGCGCACGTCCGCCACAACCACGTGCTCGCAGAGGTGTATCGCGCGTGGTGCACGAGCGAGGAACACGCCGCCGATCACGGCTGGTGGGGGCATTGGCCCACGCATTACCCCGAGATGCCGGTGGATTCCCAGCTGGCGCTCGCGGCCGCGCAGACGGCCCAGACGGCAGTGGTCGTTATCGGCCGATGCGCGGGAGAAGACCTCGACGTGCCGCTCGCCCCCGGCGGGTATTATCTGACGGACGAGGAACGCGACATGCTCGCCACCGTGACGTCCACCTTTGCGCGCACGGTGGTCGTGCTCAACATAGGCAACGTCATCGACCTTTCGTGGATCGAGGAATTCGAGCCACGGCTCTCGGCCGTGCTCGTCGCCTGGCAGGGCGGCATGGAAGCGGGCAACGCCGTGGCGGACGTGCTGTACGGCGCGGTCAATCCCAGCGGGCGGCTCGCGTGCACGGTGGCACGCGCATACGACGACTGTCCCTCCAGCACGACCTTTGGCGGCAAGCGGGACGTCGACTACTCCGAAGGGGTGTTCGTGGGGCATCGGCACTTCGACACGCGCGCGCCGGGAAAGGAGCTCTTCTTATTGGGCCATGGCTTGTCGTACACGAGCTTTGACCTGGAGATTGCGGCACTCGAACGCCATGACCTGCACGTTTGCGTGCGCGTACGCGTAACCAACACGGGTACGCGCACGGGCGGCAGGGCCGTCATCCTGTGGTGCGAGCCGCCGCAGGGCACGCTGGACAAGCCCGCGCGCGTCGTCGCCGCCTTTGGAAAGACGACCGACATCGCACCGGGAGCGTCCGCGACGCTCGAGCTTGTCTGCAACCTTGCAGACGTCTCGTCCTACGACGAGGACGCCCATGCGTTCGTGCTGGAGGCGGGCGGATACCAGTTTGGATGCACGGGCACCGTGTCGAGCGTCGAGCTGGACCGCCGCGTGGTCGTTGCGAGCTGCTCCGCCATCTGCCTGCCGTCAGATGAGCTGCGCACGCGCATCGAGAAACGCCTGCCCATGGAGCTGGTGCCGGTATATCGCAAGGAGACGTCGTTTGACGACGTCGTCCGGCAGGCGTCGACGCCCGACGCCTTTGTCGCCCAGCTTGACGACGAGGACTTGCGGGCGCTCACCCATGGCGAGGGCGGGATGAACAGCTCCTTGGGCACGCCTGGCAACGCCGGGGCGTTGGGCGGCATAACGCCTCGCCTGCGCGCGTTGGGCATTCCCGCGGCCATCTGCGCGGATGGGCCTTCGGGCGGGCGGCTGCAACGTCACTGTTCCCTGCTGCCGTGCGCCACGGCGCTTGCCTGCACTTGGAACCCCGCGCTGGTCGAGTCGCTCTACCACGAGGTCGGCCGCGAGCTGCGCGACAATGGCGTGGACGTGTTGCTGGCCCCCGGCATGAACATCCAGCGCGACCCACGATGCGGGCGCAACTTTGAGTACTTCTCGGAAGACCCCGTGGCATCGGGGCATATGGCCGCCGCCGTGGTTCGCGGCCTGCAGGGAGCGGGCGTGTCCGCGTGCCCCAAGCACTTTGCCTGCAACAACCAGGAGATGCGCCGCAACACGAGCGACTCCGTCTTGGACGAGCGCACGCTGCGCGAGGTCTACCTGCGCGGATTCCAAATCTGCGTGCGCGAGGCGAGGCCCGACCTCATCATGACGTCGTACAACAAGGTAAACGGCGTGTGGGCGCACTACCACTTCGACCTGGCGACCACCGTGCTGCGCGACGAGTGGGGGTTCGACGGCGTCGTCATCACCGACTGGTGGATGAAGCGCGCGAGAAGCCCGGAGTTCCCCGCGCTGCGCGACAACGCGTATCGCGTGCGTGCGGGCGTCGACGTGCTCATGCCCGGCAGCATGACCCACGTGGGGACGACGTTTGGGAGCTACGACGGCATTTCGCGAGCCGAGCTGCAACAGAGCGCCAAGCGCGTGATCGCCCTGCTGGCACGACGCGCACGGAACGGTCGGGACGCGACCTAGCGCGCACGCTTGGGCCTTGACCGCCCGCGATCCGACCGATTGGACCCATTTGGCCGATTGGGGCTAGGCCCCTTTCGGCCACTTTTCCGCCCACCCGGCCCCTCGTTTGGCCGATTGGGGCTAGGCCCCTTTCGGCCACTTTTCCCCTTTTGGCCATCCGGACGGACCAGGCACTTGGGACCATAGCCGATAAGGTCCGTGCGATGCGCCTTTCGTAGCGCCTCCATTACCAGCTTTCGGTTGTCCGGGTTGCGGTACTGGATAAGCGCGCGCTGCATCGCCTTTTCGTGCGGGTCCACCGCGCAGTACACGGGCTTCATGGTGCGCGGGACGAGCCCCGTGTAATAGATGCACGTGCTCACCGTTGACGGCGTGGGATAGAAGTCCTGGACCTGCTCCGGGTTGTAGCCCATGTCGCGGCAAAACTCCGCCAGCTTGACGGCCTCGCGCAGCGTGGAGCCGGGATGCGAGCTCATGAGGTAGGGCACCACGTACTGCTCCTTGCCCACCTCGCGCGACACGCGCTCGAACTCCTTGCAAAACCGCTGGTAAACGTCATTGGACGGCTTGCCCATAACGCCTAGGACCTCGTCGCACACGTGCTCGGGCGCCAGGCGCAGCTGGCCGCTTACGTGGTGCTCCGCCAACTCGCGAATAAACGTGTGGTCGGAGTCGAGCAGCGCGTAGTCAAACCGAATGCCACTGCGCACGAACACCTTCTTTACCCCCGGCAGCGCCCGCAGCTTGCGAAGCAGCCGCACGTACGCCTTGTGCGTGACGGTGAGGTTCTTGCACGGCTCGGGAGAAAGGCAGCGCCTGCCCACGCACGCGCCGCGGGTCAGCTGCTTTTGACAGGCGGGCACGCGGAAGTTCGCCGTGGGACCGCCCACGTCGTGGATGTAGCCCTTGAACTCGGGGTCGCGCGTCATGGCCTCGGCCTCGGCGATCAGGGACTCGTCGCTTCTCGTTTGGATGATGCGTCCCTGGTGGAAGTTGAGCGCGCAGAACGAGCACTCCCCCAAGCACCCCCGGTTGCTGCACAGGCTGAACTTGATCTCTGCTATGGCGGGAATACCGCCGTCCTTCTCGTAGCTGGGGTGATACGCCCGCGCGTCGGGCAGCTCGTACACCGCATCGAACTCCTGCGTGGACAAGGGCTCCGACGGCGGGTTTTGGATCACGTACACCCCGTGCGGGTACTCCTCCACCAAGGGATGCGACAAGAACGGGTTGAGGTTGCGGCATTGCGTGCCAAAGCTGCGCGCGTATTCGGTCTTGTCGGCCTGCACCTGCTCAAAGGTGGGCAGCATCACGGGCTTGTCACATTGCTCGGTCGTGCGGGCGCGGTATACCGTGCCGGGGATGTACGTGAGGTCGCTCACGTCGAGCCCTGCGTCGAGCGCGTCCGCGATGGCGACGATGGACTTCTCTCCCATGCCGTATGAGATGAGGT
>JAGCBF010000165.1 GCA_017652285.1 Atopobiaceae bacterium | reverse complement strand
ATCAGGAAGGAAGAACAACAACGATCGCATACGCGAGCTCGTCGCGTTGCTCGGCTCCCTCAGCAGTACGGGCGACGTCGTGACCATCGACGCCATATCGTCCAGGCTCGGCTTGTCCACAAAAGACGCGCAGGACATGATGGACATCGTTTGTCAGGCCTCGGGAGAAGAGTGGGGAGGGTTGCTCATCTCCTCCAACGACGAGGGAACGGAGTTTACCCTTCAATACCCCGGCACACACGGCAAGCCTGTAAGGCTTACGAAGGCAGAGACCATCGCGCTTTTCCACGCGCTAGACCTTGCGGGAATCGATGACGAGGACCCGCTGCGCGCAAAGCTTACAGGCGCCTTCTCGTCATCTGGCATTGACGAGGACACCGTTCGTCAGATGCTTGGGACCTCTTCCTTTGGGCCTCCATGCTTGCGCACCTGCGCCCAGGCGCAGGTCGAACAACGCGAGCTCCTGTTTTATTATCAGGGAAGCAACGACGAAGCGCCCAAAAGTCGCCGCTGTGCCGTTAGGTCCATCATAATACAAGACGTATTTTGGTATGTATTATCCTTTGACCTCGACCTTGAGCAGGACCGCACGTTTAGGGTCGACCGTATTACGGATGCCTCACTGGGCAAAGCGGTCGTATTATCCAATGCTTCGAACGATTCGCCTGTCCGACGTGTCGGGATTACCTTTTTGGATCCTTCGTATTACACCATGTTCGACTGGCCGGGTATTCACGTATTACGTACTACAAACGGGATACTACAATGCAGCATCCCGTATTACGGAGAGAAGAGCACTTGGTTGCTACGGCGTATTTGCGCTGGTAAAGGACGTATTATCGTGGATGACAATCGTATTATGCGCGCAGCACAAAACTACGCTCAAAAGCTTCTTGACGAGCTTGTGTAGTAGCCGCGCATGATGGATTCGCTCCTCATGCGCGGCTACTGTCGTTAGCGTTCGTGACTAGCCCTCCACAGGTTGATGTATCTTCCTACACTCGCCCGTTCGAGCTTGGACACGTTGCTTGTGGGGAGCGCCCGTAAAAACGTCTGCCCATACCGCTTGGTGGACACACGCGCATCCGCAAGCACAAGAATCCCGGAATCCGTATTGGTTCGTATGAGCCTGCCTGCAGCCTGCTTTACCGACAGCACGGCCTCTGGCAGCGAATAGCGCCACCATGCGCGCTGCTCTCTCAGGTCACGCTCGCGAACGAGCGGGTCGCGCGGGCTCGCAAACGGCAGTTTGGGTATGACCACGCAACGCAAGGTGTCTCCAGCGGCGTCAAACCCCTCCCAAAAAGACTTGAGGGCAAACAGAGAAAGCTGCTCTTCTGCCATAAACCGTTCGCGCAGCCTTCGTGGCGAGGATCTTCTCTCTTGGCAAGCAAGGTCGAGACCCTCCGACGCCAGACGGGGCTGCAGCGCTGCATACACCTTTTCCATCTCGCGCCGGTTGGTAAAGAGTGTGAGCACCGACCCCTCCATGGAGGTGTGTACGTCAAACAAAAGGTCTTCCAGCGCCGCCAGATAGCTCTTGTCATTTGGATCTGGCATGTCACGCGCAACGATCACCGACATGTTTTTGTCGTAGTCAAAGCTGCTGTCCACACGAAGCGACTTGCAACGCCCCGTGCCCACCTGGTCAAGTCCTACGGCATGCTCAAAGTGCTCGAAGCTGTTGCCGACGGCAATGGTTGCTGACGCATACGTAACACTCATGGCATCTGGATACCATTTTTGCGCGAGGTCTGCACCTACATCGAGCTTTTCCGCAGTCATGCGTTCTCGTCCCATGCGCTTCTTCGCTCTATACAGCTCGGCTGAATAAACGTACGATTCGTCCGGCTCGAGCACAATGAGCCTCAACGCTTGCAACAGGTCGCGAAGCGCCCGCGTTGCATCAGACAATTGCGATGCGAGTTGCGACGATTCTGGCGCGATGGCGTCCATCGCCTCTTGAAGCGACTTTATCGCTTGCTCATATGCGGTAGCCGCCACCGCACCGCTGTTTTCGATGGCATGCCACTGATCGCTCTTTCGCACGTTGTCGTCTATCCACAGCGTGGTGCTGTCATACCCGCCGGTTCCCCCAGCAAGCGACATGAGTTCGTGCACGCAGGTAAGAAGATCAGCGTTCGTCACCGAAGCCCGTTGCACATGTGTGGCAGCTTTGGTAATGAGCCCTGCGACGAGCGTCGCCCCGTCCAGGGTCCCCGTTTGCGTTAATACAGCGTGTAATACACCTGTATTCGTCCCGCCAAGCGTGGCAAAGGCTTTGTTCGCCGCCTCCGCGGAAAGCTCGAGCGCCCACTGGCGCCGCGCTTCCTGCTCAAAGGAATGTGCCTCGTCCACGATCCAGTGTCGTACGGGCGGCAGTATGGCATTTTCGAGCGCTATGTCGCGCAGCAGCAGCGAATGGTTGGTCACCACCACATCTGCACAGGCGGCACGACGCCGGGCCCCATGGACAAAGCATTCATTGGGATAATACGGACATCTGGTGCGGACGCATTCCGTCGGCGTGGTAGTGAGCAAGTCCCGCGGCACGTAGCGCCACCGTATTCCCAAGCCGTCCACATCGCCTTCGGGCGATTGGCTGGCATATGCAAGAACCGTTGCGATGGCCGTGAGCATGTCGGACGCGATGCCTTGTTGCGACCTACCATCCGCCTCGACTTCGTCCACAGGAAGCTCCCGTACCGTAGCCAAGTCCACGCGTCGCAGGCACGGGTAATGGTCATACCCCTTAATACTTGTGTAAGACACTCCGGAAGGTAAGGTGGCATCGAGCGCGGGCAGCTCATGTGTCATCAGCTGATCCGTTAATGCATTTGTCTTAGTCGCCACGCCCACAGTAACGTCGTTCGCTTGTGCAAACGCAATCGCCGGCAACAGATACGCCATGGACTTGCCAACACCCGTGCCCGCCTCTATAGCGCGATACTGCGACGTGTTGAGCGCCTCGCGCACCTCCTGCGCCATGATGACTTGCTCCGGGCGCATTTCGTACGTGTCATACATTTGTGCTACGACACCGCCGTGTTCAAACGCCCTCGCAACCGCATCTGAATCGATGGCGTTGAACATGCTCGTAGCCGTGGCCAAGGACATCTCTTCCATGGCATCGTTTCTTCGGTGGCCCAAGGTCTGCGCCACAAGACTCCGCCGCACTTCCTTGAGTGTACGTTCGTTTCCAAACTGTTCGCCAGCCAAGTGCGCTACCAACGGCCTGTATTGCCACGCAACGTCTGCGTGCATGGTCGCCATCTGTCGTATTACATTTGTAGGAAGGTCGCTGAGCGCCAGCAGCAGTATCCTCCACATGCCACAAAGGGCGTCTACGTCCGCCATCGCTCGATGCGTTACGGGGTCGCACCCAAACGCCTGCGCCATGTCTGCCAAGCGATGCGAACGGAGGCGGGGGAGCGCCATGCGCGAGAGTGCCAGCGAATCTATCCAGATGTCCGACACGTCTGAACCGCCAGGCACGCTCTCGATAAACGTCCTGTCAAACGTCGCATTGTGAGCCACCACCGGTAAGCCGCCAACAAACTTCGCAAGCTGCGCCACAGCTTCCTCCGCATGTGGCGCATTACTAACATCGAGATTCGTAATACCTGTTAATACCTGTATTTCCGCAGGTATTACGCCTGTTGGATGCACAAAGGTTTGAAATCTCTCAACTACCTGTCTTCCAGTAATACGTGCGGCAGCAATCTCGATAAGCTCGTTATGCCTGTAAGACAGACCCGTCGTCTCGGTGTCGAGCATGACAAGGTCCTCTTCGAGCAGACCAAAGCTCGTTTGTGCGGCACGCGCCGACAAGGACCGGTACCTATCTTGTATTACGTCCGGCGTGCCAGGCAACAGCAGAGAATCGAGCGTTATGGTCGATGCATTCGTTGCCATGCCCTACCTCTTAACTTCTAGGGCTAGTTCCACAAATCGCTTGCACAGCTCGGGGAACTCAATGCCACCATGCCGCGCCGAGTCAGGCAGCAGGCTCGCTGCGGTCATGCCGGGAATGGTATTGGTCTCCAGGATTACGGGAACGCCGTCCTCACGGACGATGAAGTCACTGCGCGAGCATCCACGACACCCCAATGCACGATGTGCCTTGGTCGCATATTCCTGCGCCAGATCATAGGCAGCCTGCGGTATTTGGGCGGGAATGCGATGGTGGAGCTCCGACGGCTCGTACTTTACCTTTGCGTCGTAGAAGTCCGCACCCGTGATCACCTCGATGATGGGAAGTGCCCGAGGCTCCTCGTTACCCAGCACAGGCACGGTGATCTCCGTTCCCTCTACCGCCGCCTCCACAAGTACGCGACCGCCCGTCCGAGCAGCGACGTCAATTGCCGGAGCAAGCTCCTCGGCACGTATTACATGCGTAATACCGAAGCTCGACCCGTTGGTGGCAGGCTTCACGAACAGGGGCAGGCCAAGCGTCTGCACGATGGTTTCGAGCTCCTGTTTAGAGGGCCGCGCGTCCTTCTCTATGGTCACTCCCTGAGGCACGGGAAGTCCTGCTCGTTCGTATACCGCCTTTGCCACATCCTTTGCCATGGCCATCGACGATGCGAGGACGCCCGAGAAAGTATAAGGTATATGTAATACTTCCAAGAGACCTTGAATACAGCCGTCTTCGCCGTATTCCCCATGCAGGGCCACAAACGCGACGTCGTATCCCGCCGAGGCCATGGTGGCCACAAAGTCCTTATCTGCAATGTCCAGCATGTCTACGTGCTCAAATCCAGCCGCACACAAGGCATCGCGCACTTCGGTGCCAGACATAATGGAGACGTCGCGCTCGTCAGACCAACCGCCTGCAAGTACGACAACTTTGCATGATGTTACGTCTTTCGTCATGTTCTTTTTCCTTGTTCCACAAGCCTGCGCTAGACTCGTATCCGGTTGTAAACGATTTGGGAAAAACCCACCTGACGAGCATACTTTGTTGTGCTCGTCCAAATGCGGACAAGGGGAAAATAACATGCAGCCTAAAAATGTCTTACCACAAGACGATGCAGATACCGGCAAGAACTACGTCAAGCGCGACCTCAAGGCACTAACTCACAAGGAGCTTGCGGCCCTTGTGGAGGAGCTTGGCCAACCTTCGTTTAGAGTTGGGCAAATAGAGAGCTGGGTATGGGAAAAGGGCGCCTCGTCCTTCGACGACATGACCAACCTCCCCAAAACGCTGCGAACTGCTCTTGCGGAGCGTTGTACGTTGGGTGGGGTCAAGCAAATAGCGTGCCAAAAATCGCAGGATGGCAGCAGGAAGTATCTGCTGGGGTTCAACGACGGCACCTCCGTGGAATGCGTCGGCATGCCATCCGGTCCTCGACTCACGGTGTGTGCGTCTACGCAAGCCGGCTGTGGCATGAAGTGTGCCTTTTGCGCTACGGGTGCGTCTGGCCTCACACGCTCGCTCACCGCGGGGGAAATCTACGACCAAGTCGCACACGTACGTGATGACTTTGGGGCGCGTGTGACGGGCGTGGTCATGATGGGGCAGGGCGAACCCTTTGCCAATTACGATGCCACCCTCGCTGCGCTCCGTAAGCTCAATTCGCCCAACGGCATGGGCATTGGCGCTCGTCATCTTACTGTGTCCACTTGCGGCATCATTCCCATGATCACGCGGTTCTCTAAGGAGCCGGAGCAGTTCACGCTTGCCGTCTCGCTGCATTCCGCCGTACAACGCACGCGCGACATGCTCATGCCGGGCGTCAAGCGGTATTCTCTGCTCAGGCTCTATGACGCGATGGGCGAGTATGCAGAGAGGACCGGCCGGCGACCCACGTACGAGTATGCGCTGATTCGCGGCGTCAATGATACCGAAGAGGAGCTCACCTACCTGTGCGACTTCTGTCGCGATACCTTGTGCCACGTCAACCTCATCCAGCTCAACGAGGTGCCTGGATCCAAGTTCCAGCCTGCTTCTGAACGCAGGGCCAACGAGTTCGTACGTAGGCTGGGTTCCGTGGGCGTCGAGGCGACCATACGCCAGTCTCGTGGGGCAGACATCGATGCTGCCTGTGGTCAGCTCAAGCAGCGCCTTTCCATGTAGCACTGAACGTTTTTGTAAGCGATGGGCCCCGATGTTTCACGTGAAACATCGGGGCCCATCGCCTTTGCAGTGCGTTGCCTAAAACCCCAAGGCCTCCCACTGCTTCGCAGTGCGCTCGCGGTTCGCCTCGGCCAACGCCTCTTCTTCGGACCGTGTCGGCCCATCAGAGACCAACGGCGAAACCATGTCGGTAACCTCGCGCGTCGCGGACTGCACGGCCGTCGCGGCCTCTACGAGCGTTTCGCGCTGTTCGTCCGTCAGGACGTATCGGTATATAGCAGCAATCCCGACAAAAAAGAGACCCAAGCTGATTGCGATTCGTTCCAGTGTCTTCATCCTATGCTCCTAAAATCTTGTTGACCAAGGTGTTCAACTCGTCCTCGTCACCAAACTCAATCTCTATCTTATTACGTCCACGCACCGTTCGCACGGTCACACGAGCCGTAAGCTTGTCACGCAAGGCGCGAGCGGCATCCTTATACGACTGAGGTCGCGGCGTACGGGCACGCGTATTTGGCTGGTTTTTGACAGAAAACAACGGACCGAGGATTTCTGTCTGACGCACGCTCAATCCTTCGCTAACAACCTTTTGCGCTAACGCGACGCGTGCGTCCTCTCCCTGCACGGCAAGAATGGCGCGGGCGTGTCCTGCGGTAAGCGCCCCGTCACGTACAAGATGTTGTACCTCGTCAGGCAAATCGAGCAATCGAAGCGCATTGGCAATGGCAGAACGCGACTTGCTCAGCACCTGCCCCAATTCTCCTTGCGTCAGACCATGCTGCTGCATAAGGTCGCGGTAACCACATGCCGCCTCTATGGGATTGAGGTCAGAGCGCTGGAGGTTTTCGATAAGGGCCAGCTGGAGCATCTCTTTGTCAGAAACGTCGCGTACGACCACCGGCACGACGTCAAGACCCGCACGTATTGCGGCCTGATACCGTCGCTCCCCGGCTATTATCTGATACGACCCCTCATGCGGACGAACCACAATAGGCTGCAAGATGCCATTTTGCCTAATGGAGTCCGCCAGCTCGCCCAAGTCGTCCTCGTCAAAGGTACGTCGCGGCTGGTCTGGGTTCGGCGTAATGTCGCGCACAGGCAGCTCTTTGAGCGTGGCATCGGACGTGGGGTCCGTATGGACCTCGCCCGCGGTCTCTCCCAAGAGCGCCCCAAGGCCACGTCCAAGACCGGCCTTCTTAGCCATGCGCGATCACCTCGTCGGCAAGCTCGCCATACGCCAATGCACCCTTGCTCGTGGGCGCATACAGGTTGATTGGCAGCCCGTGGCTCGGCGCCTCCGAGAGCTTTACGTTACGCGGAATGATGCTCTTAAAGACCTTGTCACCAAAATACGCGCGTACCTCTTCCACGACTTGTTTGGAGAGCGTGGTACGAGCGTCGTACATGGTCATGACGACGCCAAACACGTCGAGAGAGGGGTTAAGGCGGCCCTTTACCATACGCATGGACTCCAAAAGCTTGGAAAGACCCTCAAGGGCATAGAACTCGCACTGGATCGGTATAAGAAGCGAATCCGCGGCCACCAGGGCGTTGACGGTAAGGAGGCCCAACGATGGCGGGCAATCGACAAACACATAGTCGTACTCATCCCGTACGGGCTCAAGCACATACCGAAGAACGCTCTCGCGTGCCATAACGCTCACGAGCTCGATCTCTGCGCCTGCGAGCTGTATGGTTGCCGGAGCAACGCGCACGTTCTGGACGGGGGAGTCGGTGAGAACCTCCGTTATGGGCACGTTGTTCATCAATGAGTCATATACGTCGGATGAAAGCGAATCTTTGTCGACCCCAAAACCACTTGTCGCGTTGCCTTGCGGGTCAAAGTCCACCACCAACACCCGCTTACCGCGCTCTCCCAACGCAGCAGACAAGTCGATGGCCGTGGTGGATTTTCCCACGCCACCCTTTTGGTTGATGATTGCGATGACTTGTGCCATGCCGCCTCCAATCGACTTCGTTTGTATTGCGGGCTACCATAATATCCGAAGCAGGAGACAAGATAAACCAGAGATGTGCTCCTCGCTGTCGCTCACAGCGCGCCGCAGGCCGGCCTGCGCCAGCAGCGCCACGCGCTCGCTCCGATGGCCGATTGGGGCTAGGTCCCTTTCGGCCACTTTCCGTGCCGTTTCGACTCGTCCCGCACGGCCGCCCGGCGCTGCCGTAACGTCCCGAACCGCTCCAGCACACCCAGAGTCCTCTCACTCCGGGTTGGCCGATTGGGGCTAGGCCCCTTTCGGCCAAACGCACGCCTACGCACGCAAGCGCCCGCCACACCGACATCTCGCGCGCCCTCGTGAGCTCCTCGACAGCACGCATGCCTTTGCCAACAGTGCACGTACACTTTCGGAGAGTGTGCGCGCACTGTTTGCCGACACCGACTTCCGGGACGCGGGTCCCGGCCAGCGGCACCATGTCGCTTTCCACGGGCAACGGTGGGGAGCATCTCGACGGAAAAGTTCCTTTCTTGCGTACACCTTGGCGGACTGTACGCTATTTCGGAACTATACTCGCACGTTACGCCAGCATAGTTCCATTTCTGCGTACACGTTGGCGGACTGTACGCAGTTGCGGAACAATGCAGTAGCCCAGAGCTACACAACTGTGGTGATCTGCTGCCGATGAGAGTGACCAAGCCTCCGAAGACGCGCGCCTTGGTCCGCACGCACGCAAACCGTGAGCTTTCGGTTCGCGATAGACCGCCAAACCTCCCAGACACGAGCATATGGCAATCATGCACGCTACAATCATGCACGCTAACTGGTAGGTTTCTTGTTGTTGGCCCCAAGAGCCTCCGAAACAGCGAATGCCTACTGGCGATGCACGCAAATGAGGAGTCATGCTCCCCACCGACGCCCATAGCGGTGCACACCCGCCGACCATGGGTCTCGACACGAGGTCCGTTCCGAGGAGACCGCGCCCGGCGAGCGCCCGGCAGCCGGCGTTCCCGCGAAAGTCAATTTAGCGAGCGCCCCACGTTTGTCGTTCCCGCCAAAATCAATCTGGCGAGCCTCGGTTCCCGACACAATCAACTTGGCGAGCGTCCTGTGGCTGTCGTTCCTGAGAAAATCAATCTGGCGAGCGTCCTGCGGCCAAAGTTCCCGAGAAAATCAATCTGGCGAGGAAGGGTTCCCGTCAAAATCAATCTCGCGAGGCCTTTTTCACGCCAAAATCAATCTGGCGAGGGTTTTTCCTGCAAAAGTCAATCTGGCGAGCCCCGCCAAACGCATTTTGCCGGGAATCTGCCTCGCCAAACGCGGTTTGTTAGGAATCACCCCGCGCCAAACGCATTTTGTTGGGAATCGCCCCTCGCCAAACGCACGTTCGCGGGAAGCTGGCCGAGAGGGACTCGGACCCCTCAGGACGATGCACCCCTCTCGCGCTGGGGCGTGCGCGGCGCGAGCCAGAACTTGCAACTATGAGCGTCGGTGGGGAGCATGTGAGGAGGTTTCTCGTCATGGGACAAATTGAAACATCCGAAAGTGCGGGCACTTGGCCCTTACGTTCGCAAACGAGGAGGT
>JAGCBF010000164.1 GCA_017652285.1 Atopobiaceae bacterium | reverse complement strand
CTGCGGCGTGCCATTTCGGGTGCACGAATGTGCACGTTTTTTCGAGGTTAGTGTAGTTTTTTGGTGCCGATTCGCCACAGGCGGAAAAGACGCCCCGCGTTTGCGCAGGTAAAAGGTACCGCGGATGAGACCCCGCAAAATCTGAGCCTCCAAAACTACACTAACCTCGACTTTTTGTGCGTTTTCGCGCATCCGTTTTGGCACGCCCCCGCTGTGCGGGGCGGAGCGACCCATCGGCGCTGCCACGCACGCCCGCAGGACTGGTCCGCCAGCCCGCTCGTTGGCCGCCTGCGCCAGACCCCTTTTTGCCACCTACGCGCGCCGTCGCACGGCCGCAGATAATACTTTCAATCTGTACAATACCTGGTCAGAATCTTTCCTGCCGTGCGCAAAAAAGGGGCGGCAGAAAAGTGCGCACGGGAGGGATAGAACCAAATATTGTACAGATTTAGAAGTTTATGGGATGTGCCCACCTGCGCTAGGTCCCAATCGGCCACTCCTGCGCCATTTGGGCACGTCACTGCCCGGGCGCCAGGCGCCGCCACGACACGACAGCACCGGCACATCAAAAGCTCCTCATCTGCGTACAGTTGGCCGTGAGTCAGGGTACCTAGTCGACTACCTGTCTGTCCCCTTGACGCACGATTAGTGGCCGATGAAGGTACCGCTTCTACACGCCAACTGGGACAATATGAATGTTGATGCGAGAATTGGCCACTGTGCATTCTATGCAGTGGCCAATTCCCGTATCAAAGTCGGTATTGTACCAGTTGGCGTGGAGAAGACCGGCTTCATTGGCCACTAATCGGGCGGGACGCCGCAGGGAGGCGCGCCGACGGCTCGGCCGGCCATATGCACACCGCAAAGGGCGCGCAGCGCAGGCCAGCAGCCACGATTCTGAGCGTCGGCGAAGAGCATAACGGGGCATTGGCGCGCTCGTTGGCATGGCTCATGCCACGCCCATGATGCCGAGCAAAAAGCCCAGCAACGCGGGATTGTCGAACACCACGAGCGCTAGGTCGCTGCGCGCTCGCGTTACACCTTGGAACACATGCTCCCGACAAATCGCCGAGCAACGTGACGACGCATCGGCTTCGGCCTCGTGCCGATCGCCGCCCACGCAAAACTCCGGCCCCACCGCCATGACCACGCGATCGAACTCCTGGCCAATGACCTCGTTGGTGGTCGGACAATCCTCCAACGCAACCGGCGGGCATGCGCCCACCCCTAGCCGAATGTATTCGTAGCCATCCGCGCAAAAGGCCTCCACCAGGCTTGCGGCACAAGATGCGTCGGCAGCATAGGCAACCTTAACGTGACTGGTAGAGACCTTGCCGCGATGTCCGCGCAGTTCGAAGAGCTCGCCGACAAACCCAACCAGATCGCGGTTGGTGCGAATCTTATGTGACAAGCGCCAGGTACGGAGCCGCGCATACGTCGCACGGACGGTCTTCTCTGCGTCGGGGCGTTGCTCCGCTCCCTCCCCGAGTTCGGCTAGCCCCAGCATCTGTCGATAATCGAGCGACAAGAACAGCGGCAGGCCACACCGACGCGCCGCCTGTACGACGCTTTGCAGCTGCGCAGGCCACATGCGCTGCGCCTCGTCTACGAACACGGCACCGAACACGGAAAGGTCCACGCGCTCGACGCCCTTTGCTGGTATGACCACAAAGCGATTCTGCGCGCGATTGAGCGCATGGTGCCCCGACGCCAGCACGCCACAGTGAACCACGCACGCCGGACGCGCGGCTCCAAGCGAGCGCGCCAGGTCGTACAGCAACAGGGTCTTGCCCGTGCCCGCACTGCCGTATACGAGAAACGCAGGCGGGGCGTCGGGTTGTGCGCGCTTGTCCTCCGCCGACTCGCCCGTCGGCACGAGCCCCGCCTCGAACGCCGTGCACTCCCTAAGAAAACTCGCCTTTATCTGCTCCTGATGGTTGGTCAAGAAGTACCTGCCCGCCATAAAGTCACGCGTGTCGTTGAGCGGAGAAACCAGGTAATCGCTCGCGCGAAAGAGTGATTCCAAACGGCCATCGTAGCACTCATCCAACGACTGCAGCACGTCTACCAGCCGCTTTGCGTCCACGCGCAAAAACGTACCGTCATCACGCAACTCGAACAGCGCGCGTGGCTCCAGCACAAACGTAAAGGTAAACGTCCGTCTGCCCAGCGGACCAAGATAATACCGGTTGCGCACAAGCTGACGCCGCACGCGGTCTTCTCCCACCTGCACCGCCTTGAGCTCTATGTTGAGCACCGCATGCGCGGTTACCTTGAGCAGGTCAAACTCGCTGCTTACCTGCGGGATGCGAAACGAAAATGCAAAGCCGTCAAAGTCGCGCGGGTCCATTGCGCCAGCGGATCGCACGTCCCGCACCAGCTGCGTCACGCATGCTGCCTCGTGCTGCTTTATGGCGTCGAGCGGCTCGTCGCGCTCGCTGAGCTGCGCCTCGAACCCCGGCAAGAGCTCGGTCGGAACCGCCTCGAACCCCTGCGATAACATCAGCAGATTTGCCGCCCTCATACTGTCCTCCCGCGCCACGTTTGGCACTATGGTAACCCTACGCCGCCTGTGTGATCGGAGTTTTTGGCCGATTGGGGCTAGGCCCCTTTCGGCCACTTTCGCTGCCAGGCCGCCTGGGCGAGCGGACCAGCGTGCCTTCGCAGAAGCGGGTTGTTCTATACTATCCCTTAATAGCATTTTTCGCTTGCGTTGGAAGGGGCGACCATGGCACGCGCTAACCACCTAATCTGCTCAAACGGGCCGCTACTCGACGACAAGGGCCATCTGCGCGAACCTGGCTACGCGTTGCGGCCGCCCTTTGACTACGACCACGCGCGCATCGCGGCGTCGCCGTTGCGCATCAAGGATTGGGACTATTACCTGGTCAACGACGAGCACCGCGCGGTGGCGCTCACGTTTTCGGACCTGTCGTATATCGGGCTGGTGTCTGCGAGCGTGCTGGACTTTGACACGGGCGCCTACACCACGACCTCGGAGCTGGTCGTCCTGCCGCTCGGACGAATGGGCGTTCCCGCAAGCTCGGAGACAGGCGACATCGTATGGAGCAACAAGCGCTGCGACGTGCGGTTTTGTCATACCGCGACGGGCAGGCGCCTCTCGTTTGGCATGAGGGACTTCCGCGACGGAGACGACCTTGAGGTCGAGCTGCTTCTGAGCGACGAGCCGCGCGACTCCATGGTGATCTGCACGCCGTTTGCCGATGACGAGCGCGCGTTTTACTACAACCGCAAGGTCGTGGCCATGAGCGCTCGCGGCGGATACCGCGTGGGAGCGGAGTTCTACGAGTTCGGCCAAACGAACGGATGCTCCAAGCCAAATCGCGCGTTTGGCCTGCTCGACTGGGGTCGTGGCGTGTGGACCTACGACAACGTGTGGTATTGGGCGGCCGCGCAGGGCGAGCAGGACGGGCACGTGGTCGGTCTCAACCTGGGGTACGGCTTTGGCGACACCGCCGCCGCGTCGGAAAACATGGTGTTCGTCGATGGCATCGCACACAAGCTGGGAGACGTCGACTTTGGGATCCCCCGCACAGGTGACGAGTACGACTACATGTTGCCGTGGCACATGACCGACGACGAGGGCCGGCTCGACCTTGTCTTTTATCCGCAGATAGACCGCGTGGACAACATAGACGTCGCAGGTGTTGTACAGTCACTGCAGCATCAGGTGTTTGGCAAGCTGTCGGGCTTCGTCGTCCTGGACGACGGGGAGCGCCTGGAGATTCGCGGCCTGCATGGCTCCGCCGAGCACATTCACAACCGCTACTAGCGGCAAGCCATATGGGCATTTGGCCGATTGGGGCTAGGCCCCTTTCGGCCATTTTCGGGCAAGGCCGCACGCCCCGACCACCTGTCCGGTTGGGCCAAGCCCCTTTCGGCCACTTTCGCGCAAATGGCCGCCCGCACGACCCCTTTCGGCCAACTCGACGTCTTGGGAGGTGACCCGCGTTGCACGACATCTGGAACCCCTGGCATGGCTGCGTCAGGTGCAGCGAGGGATGCCAAAACTGCTATATGTACTATTTGGACTCGCTGCACGGCAACGACGGCGGAGACATCCGCCGCACCAAGGCTGGATTCCGCTATCCGATGAGCCGGTATCGCACTGGAGAATACAAGGTCAAAAGCGGAGAGATGCTGCGCGTTTGCATGACCTCGGACTTCTTTTTGGCCGAAGCCGACCCCTGGCGCGACGAGGCGTGGGACATCATGAGCAGGCGCCCGGACGTCAAGTTCTTTTTGCTGACCAAGCGGCCCGAGCGCGTTGCAGAATGTCTGCCCTGGAACTGGGGTGACGGCTGGGAAAACGTGATGCTCAACGTGTCATGCGAAAACCAGCGTCGTGCGGACGAGCGCATCCCGACGTTGCTTGGACTGCCCTTCAAGCACAAGGGAATCATGTGTGCGCCGCTCATCGGCCCGGTATCCATCGAGCGGTACTTGTCGGATGAGTCGGGAAACCAAATCGAGCAGGTACTCTGCGACGGAGAGAATTACGGTGGCGCGCGTCCATGCCACTACGAATGGGTCAAGGCACTGCGCGACGAGTGCGTGGCGCGCGACGTCACCTTCGTGTTTTGCGGCACCGGACGTCGCTTCGTCAAGGACGGGCGCACCTATCGGCTCGAAGGCCCCATCCAAAGCCAGCAGGCGTGGAAGTCCGGCCTGAGCTACCAGGGCAAGCCAATCGAGTTCAAGCTCACCGACGGCTGGGGCATGCCGATCAATCCGAAAGATCTGTACCAGCCCTATTTTGGCGACAAGTGCCAGACGTGCGGCATGCGGCCCATCTGCAACGGATGCTCTCGCTGCGGCAAGTGCGCATAGGTCGCGGATGGCCGCCCGCACGGCCCCTTTCGAGCAAATGGCCGCCCGCACGGCCCCTTTCGGCACTCTCACCCGCCCAAGCCATTTGGCCGATTGGGGCCTAGCCCCAATCGGCCACTTTTAGCCCGTGCGCCGGACGTCGGCGTCTTGACTGTTAGAATTCCCAAATCTGTGATAACATCACTTTTACTTTTTTTATGATGCACCATGATGTCGTCTCAACAGGACGTGCGTGTACGCGAAGGGGAAACAAGCATGTCAGCTCAATCAGACGAACGTCGCGCACACGACAACAGCAAGGGCGGGCTCGCCATACGAGTCAAATCCGTCGATGCCGTCCTCATCGTTTTGGGGGCGCTTGTCACCATAGTCGGTATTATCTCCATCCTCAACCTAGTAGAGACGCGCAACGAAACCGCCTCCACACGCGACAAATACGAGGAGAGCTACGCCGCGGCGACCAACTTGCTGGAGGCATCCGACTTTCTGACCACACAAGCGCGCATGTGCGTGGTGACCTGCGACCCCGTTTACATGGAGGAATACCTCAACGAGCTGCTGGTCACCAAGCGCCGCGACCACGCCGTCAGCACGCTGCGCCGCTATGGCAAGGGAACGAACGCCGAACAAAAGCTGACAAACGCCTTGGCAAAGTCCAACGAGCTCGCTCAGAGGGAACTGTATGCCATGCACCTCGTCATGATGTCCAAGGACATAACCGACCTGCCCGAAAAGGTCGCGAAGGTGGAGGTGTCGCGGGAGGACGCCGCGCTTCCCGCCGATCAGCAACAGGAGCTCGCCGAAGAGATGATGCTTGGGTACGAGTACGCAACCATAAAGGCGACCATCGTGTCCAACGTCGATGACTGCGCGACGTCCCTTGTCGACGACCTCAAGCACCAGCGCTCCCAGCTGCTCGCCAAAGAGAGCGTCCTGCAAACCACGTTGTTGTCGGTGCTTCTTATCAACATGGCGCTTCTTGTGGTCGCCGGCGTAACAAACTACCTCCTCATCATGCGACCCATGCGGAGCCATGCAAAGAACATCATGGAAAACGAGCCTCTTGACGTGCGGGGTTCCGCGGAGGTCCGCAACGTTGCGGAAGCGTACAACCGGCTGTATTCGGAAAACCTACGGCGCACCATGCTCCTTAAGCACCAGGCAGAGACCGACCCCCTTACCGGCCTTCTCAACCGAGGCTCGTTCGACCGCCTGTTGGTGCATCGTAGTCCGGACATCGTGCTGATGATGATAGACGTGGACCTGTTCAAGCAGATAAACGACAGCTACGGGCACGAAATCGGCGACAAGGTCCTGCGACGCGTGGCAGATGTGCTTGTCAAGGCCTTTAGGAACACCGACTACGTGTGCCGCGTAGGCGGGGACGAGTTCGCAGTGATCCTGACCGAGATGCAGCTCGAGATGCGCACCGTCGTTTCCAGCAAGCTCGAGGCCATTCTTGCGACGCTGTCGGAGCCAATCGACGACATGCCTGCGGTGACGCTTTCCATTGGCGTCGCGTTTAGCGCCACGCTGCCCGAGGGAGAAAGCATCTATCATGCCGCAGACAAGGCCTTGTACGCAGCAAAGCATCGCGGCCGCAAGCAGTACGTGTTCTACGAGCTCGACTAGCGCACCCGTGGCGTGGCGGCCGCACCAAGGGAAGCGTCCCCCTTTGGCCCCTTTTGTCACCTTGCGGATTGGTCCTTGCAGATTGGTGCTACCATAAAAAGCGTCAATCTTTGCCACGGCAGACACAAGGGGGCATCATGACCGAGCACGTAAACGACCGCCGCTACACAAGGCGCGATGCGCTGGGGCTGGGCGTGGGCACGCTCACCGCCCTGCTGAGCTCGACGCTGCTTGGATGCACCGCCCCGCACACCGCCGAAGACGAGGCCCTGTACGAGAGCCAGCGTGCCGCCGCGCAGGGCGCGCCCGATGCGGACGCAACGCAGTCGGCCACCGAGCAGGACCTCGCGAACATTTCCTACGACGAGCAGACAATACCGCTGGAGCGCAACGGCATCGCGCTGCACGTGGTGCGCACGCAGGTCGCCGGCCAAAACCCCGAGCGCAGCATCCTACTTGCCCACGGTCTTACGTACTCCTCGCACGAGTTCGACATCGACTACGAAGACTACAGCTTGGTACGATTCCTCGCGCGCCTGGGGTACGCGGTATGGCGCGTGGACATCGCGGGGTACGGCGGGTCCAGCGAGCTGTGGAACGGTTACCTGCCAAACTCGGACTACGCGGCCGAGGACGTGGCCGCCGCTGCCGAGCTTGCCGTGCAGACCGATGGCCGCGAGCGCCTTGACGTGCTGGGCTGGAGCTGGGGAACCGTCGTCGCGTCGCGCATGGCAGCCTGGAATCCCCACCTCGTGAACCGTCTCGTCCTGTACGCCCCCGTCCTTCGCGGTCTTGGCGCGACGAACTACCTCGATCCCTTTCACTACAACACGTGGGAGCATGCGGCGAGCGACTTTCAGCGCAAGGAGGACGGCAGCTTCGACGACGAGGTCAGCGACCCCGTGCTGCGCGAGCTGTACTGCGCGAGCTGCTGGCATTACGATGGCGACAGCAGCCCAAACGGCGGGCGGCTCGACCTGTGCGTGGACCAGTCGGTGGAGCTTATCGACCTTGCCTCCATCCCCGCACCCACGCTCGTGGTCTGCGGCGACGCGGACCCGATCATCGACCTAGACGCCGTCAACGCCTCGATCTCCCTGCTGCCCGAGGGCTCGAAGCTCGAGGTCATTCACGGCGGCGGTCACATCCTCATGTACGAGAAGCCCTACTACCACGAGTTCCAGCAGTGCATCGCAACGTTTTTGGGCTGACGCAGACGCGGCCCTGCGGCCTGGCGCAGGCGGCCACGCGGCGGCCTCAGTCCTTCTTGCCGCAGGCGCGCTCGAGCTCGTCCACCACGATGCGCATCGCCTTGATGCGCGCGTAGTACTTGTCCACGGACTCGAGCACGTGCCACGGCGCAAACGTCGTGTTGGTCTTGCGAATCATATCGTTGATGGCCGCCTCGTACTCGTCCCACTTTTCGCGATTGCGCCAGTCCTCCTCGGTGATCTTCCACTGCTTGGACGGCGTGTTCTGTCGGTCCGTAAACCGCGCGAGCTGCGTGTCCTTGTCGATCTGCACCCAAAACTTTATGACTACGGTGCCGGCGTCCACGAGCTCCTTCTCGAACTCGTTTATCTCGTTGTACGCGCGGCGCCATTCGTTTTCGGAGCAAAAGCCCTCGAGCCGCTCCACCATGACGCGCCCATACCACGTGCGGTCGAACACCGCCACGTGTCCGCTCTTGGGCAGGCGCGTCCAGAATCGCCACAGATAATGACGCGCGAGCTCATGCGGCTCCGGGCTCGCGATGGGATGCACCTCGTACCCGCGCGGGTCGAGCCCGGACGTCACGCGTTTGATGTTGCCGCCCTTGCCGGCCGCGTCCCATCCCTCGTATGCGATGACCACGGGAATCCGCTTGTGATACACCTCGTAGTGCAGCTGGTTGAGCCGCGTCCGCAGCGCCTTGAGCTCCGCGCGATAGGCATCCTCGTCCATGGTCTTGTCGAGCGGGATGCTTGCGAGCGGCTCCGTATGGTTGAGCGCAAAGATGTTCTGCCTGAGCGGCGCCGCGATGCCGCGATTGTGAATCGCCACGTCAATGCCCATGTTTATGAACTCGAGCACTTGCAACGTCGCCCAGTTGCGGTTCTTTGAGTCGATGATGTACCAGGGCGCGCTGGAGCGGTTGGTGTCGCGCAGGTATCGGTCGTACACGCGCAGGCACGTGTCGTACTGGTCGTTTTCCCACAGGTCGTCGTCGTTGACGCGCCAGCTGGTGTTCTCGTCGGCAAGCAGGCGATCGAGGCGCGCGCGCTGCTCGTCGCGTCCGATGTGGAAGAAGAACTTCATGACCAGGTAGCCACTGTCCACCAGCTGCCGCTCGCACATGTTGATGGAGTCGATGCGGCTGTCGTAGGCGTCCTCGTCCAACACGCCCCGCATGCGTTCGCGCGTGACCTCCCTCATCCAGCACGTGTCAAAGAACTTGAACTTGCCTGCCTCGGGAATCTCCACCAGGTAGCGCCGCAAGAACGGATGGCGCTGCTCGACCTCCGAAGGACGCGCATGCATGGTGACCACCCGGAAGAACCGCGGGTCCATGTCCTTTATCACCTTGGCCAGCACGCCGCCCTTGCCGGCGGCCCCCCAGCCTTCGAAGATCACCATGACCGGCACCTTGGCGTCCTTTACGCGAATCTGGTTGGCGGCGAGCTTGGCCTGCTCCTCCTCTATGCGGCGCTCCAGCTCGTCCTTCTCTGGCTTGGCAGCCTTGACAAAGTCTCTTAGCATGGCGGTCCCCCATCGTCGCGGCGAATCTACCAAGAGTGTATGCGACGACGCGCGTGGGCCGCAGATAAAATCGGCCATCTGTCGCGTGCCTTGCCACCTGGGGCGCGTTTGGCCGTCTGCGCTTGGGCCATTTTGGCCGATTGGGGCTAGGCCCCTTTCGGCCATTTTGGGCGCGTTTGGCCGATTGGGGCTAGGCCCCTTTCGGCCAAAACGGGCCACGCACCGCCTGGCCGCCCGCGTGAGGCCCCTTTCGGCCTATCTGGGACACGCGCCATGTCACGAGCGTAGTTCAAAGTAACGAGAAACCCCAACGCAGAGACGAGGCGCACATGGTCACCAACAACCCGGCACGTCCCAACAACGATCCCCGCCCGCTCGACGACTCCGAGCTCGAGCCCGCGACTGGCGGATGGAAGATTCCCGACCCCTCCCAAAAGAAGAAGCTCACCTGCCCCTGGTGCCGCATACACCTGACCATTCCCGTACACGTTATGACGTGCCCCTTCTGCCACAAAACGCTCAAGAAGCACTAAGCAGGCAAAAACGGCCCTAAGGGCCCGTGCGCAGGCAGCCGTCGCGCGCAACCGCTACGTGCGCGCGGGAGCAAGCTCGGACAAGAGCACGGCGCCAAACACCAGGGCAAAGCCCAAGGCAAGCTGCAACGTGAGCTCTTCTCCGTAGATGAGCACGCTAAACGCCACGCCAAACACGCTTTCCAGCGACAAGAGCAGCGACGCCTGCGCGGGCGGCACGTGCGCCTGTCCCACGTTTTGAAACACCGTGCACACGCATGACGACAGGAGCACCAGGTACGACAGCGCCATCCACAGCTCGGGACGCGCAAACGTCGCCACCGCAGGCACGGGCTCGAACAGCACCGCATACGCCAGGCACGTGAGGCCCATCACAAAGAACTCGATGGCCGTGAGCGTTATGACGTCGCGCCCCGGCGCCACGGAGACCATGACCTCGATCTGCACGGCAAACCAAACGGCGCCAAAGACGGTCATCCAGTCGCCCCATCGAAGCGCGAAGGGGTCGCTGCCCCCTAGCGAGAGCACGCCGACGCCCGCCACCGCCACCACGGCCGCCATGACGTTTGCCAGCGTGGGCCGCACGCGCGCGACCAGCCAGTGCAAAAAGGGCACCATGACGCAATACGTCGCGGTCAAGAACGCGTTATGCCCCGGCGTGGTGTCGACGAGCCCCAGGTTCTGCACCAAATAGCCCAGCCCGCCACTCACGCCAAGCGCCGCGGCCGCCCAGGCGTGCCCGCGGTCCAAATGCTGCCGCAACCTGCGACCGAACGCCAAGGTCATGACGCAGCCTGACAGCACGAAGCGAATCCCCATGAGCCATGCCGGCGTCAGCACGTCGAGCGTGTCCTTGAGCACCACAAACGAGCCGCCCCACAAGAGGGCGGCCGTGACCAGCATGAGCTTGTAGGGAGGGGTGCGACGATGCGCAGGCTTGCCGTGCCGGGCGAGCTCGTTGCCCGCAGCGGCATCGTCTCCCATCGTTTGCGCCACTAGGCGCGGTCCCAATACACGATCTTGGGCTTCATGGCCTCCACGCCCTCGTCGCCCTGGTAGTGGCGCACGATCTCCAGCGCAAAGTCGATGGCCGTCCCCATGCCCTGGCTGGTAATGAAGTTGCCGTCCACCACCACGGGCTCATCCGACAAGACCTCGGCGCCCTGCTCGGCCAGCACGTGCTGGAAGCCCGGGTTGCTCGTGGCACGACGACCCTTGAGCAGGCCCTCCTCCGCAAAGATCGACGGGGCGGCACAGATGGCGCTCAGGGGACGACCCGCCTTCGCGAACGCGTGGACAGCCGCCATGAGCTTGGCGTTGGCATGCAGGTTGGGCGTCCCGGGAATTCCTCCGGGCAGCACCAGCATGTCGTAGGCGTCCAGGTCGGCCTCGTCGACGTGCTTGTCGGCGATCACCGTCACCTGGTGCGACGAGGTTACGGTCCTGTCTTCTGCCACCGAAATCGTGTCGCAGGCGATGCCCGCCCTAAACAGGATGTCCACCACGGTGAGCGCCTCGATCTCCTCGCAACCAGGGGCAAGGAACAGGGCGACGGTCGGTTGTGCCATAAGGTCTCCTTTCTCGTTATTGCTACACGGAAGTATAGCAGTACGGGCCGACGGGGGGTCCGTCCGCTGCTGACCGCGGACAAGATTTAGTTAGCCACTTCTAACTTACGCAGGTCAGGGGCGATTTTTGCCCTTTTGCGGATTGGTTCGCGTTTCTCAACTTTTTTGTACGCGGGCGCTCTTATCATCAGTTCAGCTGTGCAAATGGTGGCCGCGCATGGGCTCGGTCACACGTTTTGTGGAGAGGAGCTTTCATGCAATATTCGTCAGAAGTGGAGAAGATGTGCCCGGTCACCAAGGGCGCATACCACGGCCCCGCACCCATCCCCGAGGAGGGCGCTTGGGTACAGGCAAAGCAGCTTGAGGACATCTCTGGCTACACCCACGGTATCGGCTGGTGCGCCCCTCAGCAGGGTGGCTGCAAGCTGAGCCTCAACGTCAAGAAGGGCATCATCGAGGAGGCCCTCGTCGAGACCATCGGTTGTTCGGGCATGACCCATTCCGCCGCCATGGCCGCCGAGATTCTTCCCAAGAAGACCATTCTTGAGGCGCTCAACACCGACCTCGTGTGCGACGCCATCAACGTTGCCATGCGCGAGCTGTTCCTGCAGATCGTCTACGGCCGCACCCAGACCGCGTTCTCCGAGGACGGTCTGCCCATCGGCGCTGGCCTCGACGACCTTGGCAAGGGCCTGCGCTCCATGGTGGGCACCACCTACGGCACCGCTCTTAAGGGCGCCCGTTACCTCGAGCTCACCCAGGGCTACATCACCCAGCTCGCCCTCAACGAGAACGACGAGATCATCGGCTTCGAGTTCCTTAACCTCGGCAAGTTCATGGAGGACGTCAAGGCCGGCAAGGATGCCAACGAGGCAATCAAGGCCAACACCGGTCGTTACGGCCAGTGGGATGCCCCCGCAAAGACCATCGATCCGCGCAAAGAGTAATCACAGGAAGGGAGTGAGATAGATGGCAGTTTCGTTCGAAGGCTATGAGCGCCGCATCGACAAGATCAACAAGACGCTCGCTGAGTATGGTATCGCTGACCTCGAGGAAGCCCTCAAGATCTGCACCGATCTTGGGTTCAACCCCTATGACATCACCGAGGACATCCAGTCCATCGCGTTCGAGAACGCAAAGTGGGCCTACGTTCTTGGTTGCGCCATTGCCGTGAAGAAGGGCGTCGCCAACGCTTCCGACGCCGCCGCCGCAATCGGCATCGGCCTGCAGGCCTTCTGCGTGCCCGGCTCCGTCGCCGAGGACCGCAAGGTCGGTCTGGGCCATGGCAACCTGGGCGCCATGCTGCTTGGTGAGGACACCGAGTGCTTCGCGTTCCTGGCCGGCCACGAGTCCTTCGCCGCCGCCGAGGGCGCCATCGGCATCGCCAACAACGCCAACAAGGCTCGCAAGAAGCCGCTGCGCGTCATCCTTAACGGCCTTGGCAAGGACGCCGCCCAGATCATCGCCCGCATCAACGGCTTCACCTATGTCCAGACCAAGTTTGACTACTTCACCGGTGAGCTCGAGGTAGTCCAGACCATCCCCTATTCCGATGGTCCGCGTGCCGCCGTCAACTGCTACGGTGCCGACGACGTCCGCGAGGGCGTTGCCATCATGTGGCACGAGAACGCCGACATCTCCATTACCGGCAACTCCACCAACCCCACGCGCTTCCAGCACCCCGTGGCGGGCACCTACTTCAAGGAGCGCACGCTTGCTGGCAAGAAGTACTTCTCCGTGGCTTCTGGTGGCGGCACCGGCCGTACCCTGCATCCGGACAACATGCACGCCGGCCCCGCCTCCTACGGCATGACCGACACCATGGGCCGTATGCACAGCTCCGCCCAGTTCGCCGGCTCCTCCTCCGTGCCTGCGCACGTAGACATGATGGGCCTCATCGGCATGGGCAACAACCCCATGGTCGGCTGCACCGTCGCATGCGCCGTGGCCGTTGAGCAGGCTCTGGCCAAGTAGTTTTTGTTTGAACCCTTTGACTCGGCACGGGTCGTCACCTTAGGTGGCGGCCCGTTTTTTATGACACGACCACCACGCCGCAGGCCTCCGGGCGCGTTCGCCCCAAGGACGCCGGAGCGCTGGTGGCGACACAAGGTGGGTTACCTGTCGATACCGCCCATTTTTCGCACGCAATCCAAAAAACGTGGTAGCATTGCAGCGTTGTTCAACCCATAAGAAGGAGGTTACCTTATGGCTGATTACGTATTGAGCTGCTGCACCATGTGCGATCTTTCGCGCGCATGGCTCGAAAGCCGCGACATCCGCTTCACCTACTTTAACTACGAGATCAACGGCTCCACGTGCAAGGACGACTTTGGCGAGACCATATCTCCCGCCGACCTGTATGCGCGCATGCTGGCAGGCGCCGAGGTCAAGACGAGCCAGGTGAGCGTGGGCGAGTACATGAACGACTGGCGCCCCATCTTGGAGGAGGGCAAGGACATCCTGCACATCTGCCTGGCTTCGGGCTTGTCGGGCACCTATGCGTCCGCCTGCATGGCGCGCGACAGCATCGCGCGCGAGTTCCCCGAGCGCAAGGTCATTGTCATCGACTCGACCTCGGGCAGCAGCGGCTACGGCCTGCTTATGGACAAGCTCGCCGACCTGCGTGACGAGGGCTATTCTCTGGAAGACCTCGCGGCATGGACCGAGGCTCACAAGATCGAGATCAACACTTGGTTTGTGACCACCGACCTCACCTTCCTCATTCGCGGCGGCCGCGTGTCCAAGGCGGCGGGCCTGCTTGGCGGCATGCTCAACATCTGTCCGATGCTCGACATCGAGCCCGACGGAACCCTTGCGGTCAAGGAGAAGATCCGCACCAAGCGCAAGGCGTTTGCGCGCCAGCTCCAAAAGATGGAAGAGCTCGCCCAAGGCGGGTTTGACTACGACCAGCGCGTGTTCATAACCAACACGGAATGCCTGGCAGACGCCAAGGCGGTGGCCAGCATGATCGAAGCCAGGTTCCACAAGATTCGCGACAACAAGGTGGAGATCTTTGACGTGGGCGCCGGCATCGGCTGCCACCTGGGACCGGGCACGGTCGTGCTTTCGTTCTGGGGTACGCCGCGCGGATAGGCACTGCCACATCGCGTCGTACAGACGCGCCCCCACGGCCTTGCGCAAGACCGTGGGGGCGCTTCCTTTTGCCTATGTCCGTGTCCCTAGAGCGCTTGGATGCTAAAGACCTTGGCCTTGTAGTTCGAGTCGTAGGACGCCCAGTATATGCGACCGTTGGCATAGACGGGGTTCGCGCTGCTATGGATCATGGCGCCGCTGATGGCACGCGCAAACACCTTCTTCCCGTTGCCGTCGACCACCATGTACTTCAATGAGGCCTTGCCGTTGGCATTCACCATGTACAGTATGCCAAAGCGCTGGTCGGACAGTTTGACCATGCGCACCGACGAGACGCCGGTCTTTTGCTTTGGATGATAGGTCGTGAGCCACTTGACGGTGGTCTTGCCCGTGGTGCGGTTGGTCACCGTAAGGTACAGGTTACTCTGATAGGAGTAGTCCGCGCCCTTGACGCCCTTGACGCCGTAGTTTTGCGGCACCGACGAACCGCACATGAGCACCGAGGTGTTGCTCACCTCCATGCCGCCGAGCGTTGCCCCCGTATAGTTGTCGCCCGTCGTGCCCACGATCTGGAACGCGCCGACGGATTGTTCGGGCTTGGCCGTCTTGGTGCCGTACCCCTCCTTCCAGCTGAGCTGCATGGCACGCGGATAGGCGTCGCCGTGGTCGGCCACGTACAGCGTTCCGTCCTTAAAGCGCACGAGCTGGCCAAACGAGTGGCTGCAGTAGCTGATGTTGTCCGTGGTCGCCTTCATCGTACTGGTGTTGATCTTGAAGCCGATGTTGGACTGGTGATGATACCCGTCTGGCGTTAGGAACATGGTGCGGCCGGTCATGAGGTAAAGCGTCGCTCCCTGCATGTCGAGCGCGATGGACGACGCACGGAACGGCTCGTAGATGCCCTCAAACGAGTTGCTTGCGCCGCCCTTTATGGTCGCTGACTTGTCCTTTTTCCATGCGCTGGTGTACTTGGTGACCGTTATGACGACCTTGGTCTTGCTCTCTTTGAGGTTGTTCGCGCCCGTCACCACGTAGTTGTTGTTGTCCGGCCCGTGATAGATGCCGGCAAACACCTCGGCGGCAGCGAGCTTGACGTTCTTTTTGGATATCTGCTTGAGGTTCTTGTCGTAGCCGACCACGGTGAGCGTGCGACCCTTGAGGTAGGCGACGTAGGTGTTCGATCCCTGACCGTAGCTGTACACGTAACCTGCATCATACCAGTTTCCAAGCCCGGACACGCTCTTTGCCTTTGCCTTTGTCGCCGTGCCACTGGTCGCGGCGGGGATTTGCTGGGCAAACGAGCCCGACTTGGCTGTGCCGGCCTTGCCGTAGGTAGCGAAAACCTTAAAGTAGTAGACCTTCCCCGGCGTGGCAGAGACCGTCTTGGAGGTCGTGCCCGCGCTTATCGTCGCTATCTTTTTGTAGCCGGAGTTCTCCAAGGTCGAACGGTACAGCGTAAAGGACGTGGCGCCCTTGTCGGCCTTCCACGCAACCTTGAGCTTCTTAGCGGCGGCCTTGGTGACGGAGGTGATGCGCACGGCGGGCTTGGGCAGGGCATATGTGACTGACGCGGTGTATCTGCTTGAGCTGTCGATGCTCTCGTACGTCTTGCCACCGGTCGTGAGGTACGGCGCGACCAAGTAGGCGTATTTCGTCTCCCAAGGAGCGGTGACGGTGGCGGTCAAGGTGGAGGAGCCCTTTACGGTCGCGATCGCCTTGTACGCTCCGGTTGCGCCACCCCACTCGTCCACGGCGCACCGATACACCTTGTAGCCCGTGACGCCGGCAGACTTCTTCCACGAGAGCGCGACCTTGTCGTATGCGGCCTTCTTTATGGTCGGCGCCTTGTAGGTCGGATATTCGACGTACAATGACGCGCACGAATCGGCCACATAAACATCGTCGTTTGCGTCGACGCCGTAATCGACGCCGTTAACCGTGATGAAGGGCAGTACGTAGAAGGTGCAGTACGTGTCCCAAGGCGCCGTGACCGTCGTGGTGGTCGTGGCGGGGTCCTTGATCGTCGCGACGATCGTATTGACCTGCTGGTCCTTGTCGTAGTCGTACATGGAGCGGCACACGCGGTAGCCCGACACGCCGGAGTAGGCGTCCCACGCAACCGAGACCCTGGCGCTCGACGTCGTGGTGGCCGTCACGTTCTTTGCGGACGTCGGATAGCAGACGATCGTAAACGTAAGGGTGCTCTTGGCGCCAGCGGCGGTGGTGTATGTGGCAGTTATGGTCGCGGAGCCCTTGCCTTGCACGGTAAACGGGCAGGGATACGTGTCGGTATCGGTATTGACGGGAATCTCCCG
>JAGCBF010000163.1 GCA_017652285.1 Atopobiaceae bacterium | reverse complement strand
GGTCAAAAACATCGTACCGTCTACAGCCGAGGGGGCGGCGGCGAAGCGCGCTGCCGAGGGGGCGGCGTGGGGCGGCGCGACCGAAGGGGCTGCGCGGCGGTGCGACCGAAGGGACGGCGCCCCAATCGGCCAGCCCGCCCTTTTGTTACACCAAGCCGACGGTTTCGTCGATGCCAAGCACGATGTTCATGTTTTGCACCGCAGCGCCCGAAGCGCCCTTGCCCAGGTTGTCGAAGAGCGCCGTGACTGAGGTGTGCCGCTCGTTGCCGCACACCACGATGCGCAGCTCGTTGGTCCCCGCCAACTCGTTGGCGTACAAAACCGGTTCGTTGCCGCCAAAGGGCACCACGCTCACAAAGCGCTGGTCAGCGTAGTGGTCGGCCAGGCACGCGTGAACGTCCTTGGCACTTGTCACTCCAGGCAGCAGCTCGTTGTGCAGCATGATGCTCGTCGCCATGCCTTTGTAGTAATCATCCACCACCGGCATGAAGACCGGAGGCGTCGCCAAGCCGCAAACCTTTTGCATCTCGGGCAGGTGCTTGTGTTGCAGCGACAAGCCATAGATGCCCGGCGCGCTGAGCTTGTCAGGGCGACCGTCGGCCTCGTAGTCCGCAATCATGCGCTTGCCGCCGCCTGAATAGCCCGTAAGAGAATAGCAGGTCAGTGGATAGTCGGCGGGCACCAGCCCAGCTTGCACCAGCGGCGCGACAAGAGAAATGAACCCCGTCGCGTGACAGCCGGGATTGGCGATGCGCTTGCTTGCGGCAATGGCCGCGCGCTGAGTGGCGTTCAGCTCGGAAAACCCATACGTCCAGCCGTCAGCCGTGCGGTGCGCCGTCGACGCATCGATGATGCACGTGTCGGGGTTGTCTACCAACGAGACCGCCTCGCGCGCGCCGTCGTCCGGCAGGCACAAAAACGCGACGTCCGCAGCGTTAAGGAACTTGCGGCGTTCGTCCAGATCGTGGCGCTTGTCGTCGTCGATGCGCAGCAGCTCCAGGTCGTCTCGTGCGCCAATGCGCTCGTAGATCTGCAGACCCGTCGTGCCGCTTTGGCCGTCTATGTATACCTTTGCTTTGGACATGCGCTTCTCTCCTTACCTAACACCTATGAGCAGTGGCCGAAAGGGGCCTAGCCCCAATCGGCCACTTTCCTAACACCTATGGGTATTGGCCGAAAGGGGCCTAGCCCCAATCGGCCAACCCCAATCGGCCACGTTTGGCCGGCCTCTAGAACTGGGCGACAAGCTCGTCGGCGAGCGCGTCGATCTGCGCGCGGGAGGCGTCGTTGAGCGAGCCCTTAACCGTTACGTTGTGCTCGGTGTACGTGATGTTTGCGCACTTGTCCATGAGCGCGCGCATGCCCTTGGTCGCGGCCGGCATCCACGAGCCGTTCTCCACAAAGGCCACGGTGCGCTTTTGGAACGCGTGGTCAATAAGATGATGAATGAACTGGTCCATGGCGGGGAACACGCCGCCGCAGTACGTGGTGGTCGCCAGCACCAAATGCCCGTGACGGAAGGCGTCCTCCACGGCCTCGGCCTGGTCGTCGCGCGCGAGGTCGGTCACCACCACGCGCGGGCAGCCCTTGTCCTTAAGCGTCTGCGCCAACAGCTCGACGGCCTCCTTGGTGTGGCCATACACGCTGGAGTAGGCAATCACCACGCCGGGGGTCTCCACCCCGTAGGACGACCACGTTTGGTATTGTCCGATGTAGTGCCCGAGGTCCTCGGACAAGATCGGGCCGTGCAGCGGACAAATCACCTGGACGTCCAGCTTGGCGACCTTGGCCAGCACCTTTTGCACGGGAGCGCCAAACTTGCCCACGATGCCAAAGTAGTAGCGGCGCGCCTCGCAGTCCCAGTCCTCGTCCACGTCCAGCGCGCCAAACTTGCCAAACGCGTCGGCCGAAAAGAGGACCTTGTCGGCCGCGACATAGGTAAAGATGACCTCCGGCCAGTGCACGTTGGGCGCGGCGATAAAGCTGAGCTCCTTGGAACCGAGCGACAGCGTGTCGCCCTCCTTGACCACCAGGTTGCGGCCCTCAAACTTGGTGCCAAAGTAGTTTTGCATCATGTTGAAGGCGCCCACGCTCCCCACCACCACGGCGTCGGGATAGCGATCCGTAAAGGTCGTGATGTTGGCGCTGTGGTCGGGCTCCATGTGCTGGACGATAAGGTAATCCGGCGTGCGGCCGTCCAGCACCTCCTCGATCTTGGCAATCCACTCGTCGCCAAAGTTGGCGTCCACGCTGTCCATAACGGCGATCTTGTCATCGACAATAACGTACGAGTTATACGCCATGCCGTTGGGAACAATGTATTGGCCCTCGAAGAGGTCCAGCTGATGGTCGTTGACACCAACGTAAAAAATACCGTCTGCGATCTGCATGGTGGTCGTTGTCCTTTCTTGTAGTCGATACGTGCAAGAACAGCATAGCGCCTTGCGGGCCGGATGTGCGCGTCTGTTACAAACATCAGACATTGAGCGGACATTTTGGGTGCATAATACCGTTACAGGGCACCAAGGAAGCTGGCGAGACGTCGCGAAGGAGGAACGTCGCATGGGCAAGTCAACGAGCGCGCTGCGTCCTTCTCAGCGCATGCGTGTGGCGTACGTGCTTACCGTCGTGGGCGGGTATTTGGACGCCTACACCTACATAAAGCGCGGCGGCGTGTTTGCCAACGCGCAGACGGGCAACGTGGTAAAGATGGGCATCGCGATCGCGCGCGGCGCCCAGGACACGTACCTGCAGTATCTGCTGCCCATTGGCGCGTTTGCGCTGGGGCTGTTTTGTGCGCTCGCCATCCAGGACCAACTGGAGGAGCGTGGCATTCGGCTTAAGCGACGCGCCGTTTTGGCAACGGAGATCGCTGGGCTCGCAGTGGTGGGGCTCATCCCCTTGGGAGAAGCGCATAACGCGCTGGCTAACTGCATCGTGAGCTTTGTGGCTGCCATGCAGTACGAGGCGTTCTCCACGTTTAGGGGCGACGCCATCGCCACTACCATGACTACGGGTAACCTGCGCAAATTCATTGACGCGCTCTACCTGGGCACCGTGCGTCACGACCCCAAAAAGCTGGCGCAGGCCGCGCGCTTCTTTAGCATCGTAATCATTTTTGCAACCGGAGCACTGCTGGGGACGCTCGCATGCAACCTGTGGGACCGCGCCGCCGTCGTGCCGCCCATCGCATGTTTATTATTGGCTATCGTGTTCATAACGGTGCTGCGCAAACAGAACATGAGCGAGTGAGAGGCCCGCGTGGCCGAAGGGTGACGGGGGACGGCCCCGACCAGGCGACGGTCGCGCCGTCACCCTAGCATTACCTATGACTCAGAATCGCACCCGTTCAGGTGAGGTCGGACGTCGCACGTGCGGCTTGGCGCGCGACCTTCTTTGCGAGTGCCATGATGGTGAGTATGGGCGGGTTTCCAATCGAGCGCGGAAACAGGCTTGCGTCGGCAAGGTACAGGTTGTTTGGCAGCGAGTCGTGATGCAGCGTCGCCGCCTCGTCGCGCGTAAGCGGGTAACATCCGCCCGGGTGCCCGGCGTTGAGCGTGCCGTAAAACGTGCGCTCCGCAGGAACGCCGAGCGCCGCAAACACCTCGTATACCTGGTCGATCGCCCGCGCAAGCACCTCGTAGTCCGCATCTGCCAGCGGCTTGTCCAAATGGCGGCCATCGTAGGAGCCCGCCGAGGTGTCCGCCATCTTGATCATGATGCTCATGATGTTGCCCGAGGGCATGCGCCAACCCTTGTTAAAGTAAAAGCTCAGCCAGTCAAAGTACGGCGACAGAATATAGTCCTGTTGCTGCGAGACGAACGGCATGGGGAGCTGCCTGTCGAGCCCAGCGCCGTCCCAAGGGGCGGCAATGCACAGCACGGGGTCGACGAACAGCGTGGGGCTTGTCGAGAAGCCCGACGCATCCAAGATACAAGGCGTGCCAAGACCGCCGGCGGCAAGGACGACGAGGTCCGCGGCATACGTCCGAGCGATCGGGCCGTGCCCCGCAACCACGCCCGTTACGCGATCGTCCTCAACAAGCACGCGGCTCACCGGTGCATTCCGTACCAGCTCGACGTTCTCCAAACCTTCTATGAGCTTGTCGGCGGTCCACTTGGCTCCGAACTGGCACCCAAGCACGCACCTGCCGCACGCCACACAACGCGACGGGTCCTCCATGAACTTGGGCGTGACCTGCGGATCTAGCCCCAGCTCCTCAAAGGTGGCAAACAGGCGCTCGGTCAGCTCCGACCAGCCCGCACGATGCTCCGTCGTCTGCGGCACCTCTCGTTCGAGCTCGGCGAACTCCTCGTCGAGCCCAATGCCCAAATCTGCCAGGTAGCGGTCGTAGCGAACGGCGTTGCCCGTGGCGAGCGTCGTCGTGCCGCCCACCGCGCAACCCCGTACGTGCGCCATGCCGTCCTGGGCCTTGTCTACGCGCATTTGGGGAAAGAGCAGCTCGATCATCCGCTCGTCAAAGAGCATTCCCGCGCGACGTGCGGGTTCCAGCGTCTCCATGTTCGCGGTAAACGGCCTAAAGTCGCGTCCCGCTTCGAGCAGCGTGACGTTGAATCCGCAAATGGCCAGCTCACGCGCCGCCATGCATCCACCTGCGCCACTACCTACCACGATTGCCGTGCGTTGACTCGTACTCATCGTGCACTTCCCTTCCCTTGACCCAACACGTCAAATCGCGCCATGCAACACGGCGCCCCTTGCGTAATCCGACAGACAAAGACGAGGGAGGCGTCCTCCGCACCAAGGATGCCGCGCAGGAATCCCTCGTCAAACGCAGACATGAACCAACAGTCTGCGGGCGTGTAGCGCTGCGCGAACGAGCAGGGACAAAAGCGGAGGTGGCCCCGCTCGACTTCCCGCACCTCGATGCCGATGCCCCGGTAGAGGTAGCGCGCAAGCCAAAGGCGGGCGCCGCGCGGCGGAGGCGCGCACATTCTGGCCGCACGCCCCAGCGCAAGCGCGGAGTCTGCCAGCCGCGCGCGCAGCCACGTCGCGAGCTCGTCGCTTGGCTGGGCCGCCTCCATGCACGCCGCCGTGAACTCCCTAAAGACGCGCAAGGCGTCGTCGGGACGCAGCCCGCAAAGCGACGGGGCCTCCACGTCAAACGCCCGACAAAACACCCGCATGAGCACGGCCACCTCGGCCCTTCTCATCCAGGCGGGCGGCCTATGCGCCAGGCGCGGCGCGCAACCGGGCGCCTTCGCTGCCACAGGCGCTGCCGCACGCGTTACCGCGCGCGACATTATGCCTCGCCCCCGTGCAAGGCATCATCGCAGGTCTCGGTCACGCCATGGGCATCCCACGCACCATAGATCACGTCGATTGCCGCCGACCGGGTCTGCGTCACGTTGCCGCGCCGCAGCTTGAGGTTGGGCGTGAGCTCTTCTGCCGCAACGGTAAGGGGTCGCGCGCACACGACCCAGCGCTTGACCTGCTCGGGATGAGAAAGGCCCTCGTTGATGCGCCGCACGCTCGCGTCCAAAGCCGCGAAGTCAAACGCCTCGCCTGCCGCGACGCCTGCCGCGACCTCGTCCTCGAGCCAAAGGAGCGCGCTCACGAAGGGCTTGTCGTCGGCGACCACCATGGCCTCGCTCACACCGTCGATGCCCTTGAGCAGGACCTCGATCTTTTGCGGGGCGATGTTCTTTCCGTAGGACGTGACCAGGATCTCCTTTTTGCGCCCGTTGAGGACCAGATTGCCCTGCGGCGACCACGCGCCCAGGTCGCCCGTGCAAAACCAGCCGTCCTTGTCTACCGCCGGCTCGTCCATGCCGTCGTAGCGTCGCGTCACCTGCGGTCTGCGCACGTACACCAGCCCTTCTTCGTCCAGCCTGACCTCGGTGTCGGGAAGCAGCTGGCCGACGCTTCCCAGCTCGTTGTCGCCCAGACGCGAAAGCGTGATCAGCGGCGCCTCGGTCACGCCAAACGCGTTGTGGATTTCGATCCCCAAGCTGCGGAACGACTCGAGCAGCTCCATGCCAATGGGCGCCGAGCCCACTATGAGCTGTGCACACCGGTCGAGGCCCGCGCGGCGCAGCAAGACGTAGCGCAACGGATGCGCGAGCAGCCGCTTCGCAAGACCGTTGGGAAGGCCGATCCAGAGCCTGCCCGCGCTTGTCGACGAAAACTGGTTCCAGACCTTCTCGTAAAACCGCGGCACCGAGAAGAACAGGTTGGGACGAACCTTGGGAAGGACCTCCGCCAATTGTGGAAACTCGTTGAGGTAGTACATCTCCAGGTCGCCCAGGATGTAGTACGGCGCATAGGCGACCAAGATGCCTTCGACCACGTGGCTCATGGGCAAAAACGACAGGTAGCGCAGCGTGCCCGACGTGCGTGTGCGCCAGTCCAGCACGGCAGGCATCACCTCGCCCATCCAACGAACCTGCTGCTGGGTAAAGGTCACGCCCTTGGGCGTACCGGTCGTGCCGGACGTGTAGCGAATGGTCGCCAGGCCTTCGGGCGATACGTACGGAAGCCAGGTGTCGCCCTTGTCCGCCCGCATGCCGACGGCGGCCGAATTCCCGCGGGCGACGAAGGTCGACCAAGCCTCGATGCCGGGACGAAGGTCTTCTCTGTTGCTGATCGACACGACACGCGCCTGCACGTCGTCGAGGTCCAGCTCGTTCAGCATGCGGTCGGTTCCCACAAAGAGCGTGCGGGCGCCGCTGGCAGACACGAGCGAGACCACGTCCGATGTCGAGGAGGTGTAGTAGATGGGTACGTTTACCGCTCCGACCAGGCCAATTGCCGCGTCGAGGGCGAAGTAGCGCACGGAGTTGATGCCCAGCGTCGCCACGCGCTCGCCCGGCCTGATGCCGTAACAGACAAGCGCCCGGGCCATGCGCAGAATCTGCGCGCGCACGTCCGTTCCCTCGTACCGAACGATGTCGCTCGCGCCCACGTCAAAGTAACGTATGCGCGTGGAGGCACCGGGGCGGTTTCGCATGACGATCTGCTCGTACACCGTGCGGTCGGTGTAGTTGAGAAACCCGCGACGCGTTGCGTACGCCAACAGATTGGGCAGATAGTCCCTCCAGGCGGGGAACGCCTCCCCCACCAGCTCGCGCGTCTTGGCGACCTCGTACGTACGGTCCTCGTAAAAGTATGGTGCCAGCGCAAGCATGTTGCGGAGCGGCCCGCGACGCTTTGTCGACGCGTCCCGTCGCAGATTGCGGCGGCGGCCAAACGCGCCAAGCCCGCGAAGCGGCAAAAAGACCGGTTCGGGCAGCTTTACCTGCAGGTTCTTGCGCGCCCAAACCCGTACGGCGTCAATTAGCTCGCCAAGCGTGGGCAGCTCGTCGGCGCGGCCGACGGCATGCAGCACGCAGCCGTCGCAAGCAAGGTCCGCAAGCGCCGCACGACACACGACGTGCGCCACGTAGTCCACGGGCACCATGTTGATCCGCAAGTCGCGTGCGGCGGGAATCACGCGCAGCCCGCCGCTCAAATAGCGCTTGAGCGGATAGTACAGCGTGTTGAAGGTGGCCACATAGCCCGTACGCGAGTCACCGACGATCTGAGAAGGACGCACGATGGCATAGGGCACGTCCTGTTTGTATGAGCTCACCAGCAGCTCTGCCTCGTGCTTGCTCTGCTCGTACAAGCTGTTGTAGCGCGCGTCCCCAAACAGGCGCTCGGGCACAAGGCCCTGGTACTGCCCCGCGACGTACGCGGTCGACACCTGCACGAAGCGCCGGAGCCCACCGTGCCGTTGCGCGCATTTGGCAAACTCGAGCATTTCGTAGGTGCCGCGCACGTTGACGTCCCAAAAGCGCTGTGCCGTTTGGTTGACGCCCACCTCCGCCGCGGCGTGTATGACCACGTCGATCGTATAAGCCAGTTGGTCGTAGTGCTCTTGGTCGATGCCCAGGCGCTCCCGTTCCACGTCGCCTTCGACTACCTGTACGCGCGAACCCAGGGCGTCGCGCAACACGGGGCGTTCGTACCACAGCGACTCCAGACGCTGCGCCGGAGTTTTTCCCAGCTTTGCGCGGACAAGCGCATAGACAGTCGCCTGCGTGGTCAGGACTAGCTCTTCGGCGATCGCCGTTCCCAAAAAGCCCGTTGCACCCGATAACAGCACTGCGTTTCTCATGCGCGCTCCTTATTACGACCGTCGTTCGATCGGGTCTGGCCGCCCTGCCGCGGGTTGGCCGATTGGGGCTAGGCCCCTTTCGGCCACGACCCCCAGTGGCCGAAAGGGGCCTAGCCCCAATC
>JAGCBF010000162.1 GCA_017652285.1 Atopobiaceae bacterium | reverse complement strand
GTGCGGATACTTACCAAAAAGGCTACGGCCAACGTTAACTTCTACGAGCTCAATCCCGGCGCGCCCGAGATTGTGGAACTCAACATCATGCCGGCGGATGACCCGGACAATCCCACCTTCTTCCTGCACTTTGAGATGGACGACCTCGATCACGCCAAGCAGCTCTTTGACGAGTTGACCGACACGCTCTCGCAGCTCACGGCGCAAAAGACGACGCGCATTCTGCTCTCGTGCACCTCGGGTCTCACCACGAGCTTCTTTGCCAAGAAGCTCGCCGAAGTGGCCGCAACCCTCTCGCTGGACTACGAGTTTGAGGCCAAACCCATCGTAGAGGCGCTCGAGGTGGCGGGGCAGTACGAGGCCATAATGCTGGCGCCACAGGTGCACACGAGCCGCGACGAGATGGTGGAACGCCATCCGGACCTGGTGGTGTTCGAGATACCCGGAGCGGTCTTTGGCTCCTACGATGCGGGTACAGCTCTGCGAATGCTCCTCAACGCGATGAGCGAGAACGCGCTGGCGGCGCGCATGGAGCAGGCCGACACACGCATCGTGCGTAAGCTGGACAACGACCATCGAATACTGGTGATAAGCGCCGTCTACGGCGTAAGGGACTCCCTCTACAGCTACCGCGTGTACGATCATGGCGAGGTCGTGCTCAATGGCCACGTGGAAAAGCCGAGCCGCAGCTATTGCGACGTTAAGGATGTGCTGGCAACAGTGCGGCTGCAGGGTGTGGACCCCAGCAGCCTTGATGCCATCGGTCTCGCGTTACCTGGTGTGGTGGACGGCTCGACCGTGCACATGGTGAGCATTGACATGGGCATGCCCGACTTTGCCAGGCTGTCCAAGGCTCTCGGCGTGCCGATCTTTGTGGACAATAACGCGAATGCGGCTACGGTAGGTTGCTACGTGAGCCAGGACAGGTTCGAGAACATCGCCTTGCACCGTCAGCCCACAGGCTATTGCGTGGGTGGTCAGGGGCTCATCGTAGACGGGCGCCTGGTGCGTGGCAACCACGGTCTGGCGGGTGAGCACGGATACCTGGTGAACAAGTTTGGCCTAAGCGACGAGATGCACAAGAAGGGTTGGACGACGGAGGGTGCGCTCGACCTTGTGTCCACTTATCTCATGTGCTGCATTTGCGTGGCGGCCCCTGAGGCCATCTATGTGGCAGTGGATTTGCTTCCCGACATGGAGGAGCTTTCGGCCGAGCTTGCAAAGTGGTTGCCAGAGGAAGCGGTGCCCGAGCTCGTTCACGTGTGCGACTATCACGAGCGCGTGCTGGTGGGGGAGTATGCCCTTTGCGTTAACGCGCTGCGCAAGGCAGAGGCGCAGGAGTGACGGAGCGGTTTGCCACGGTGCTGTGGGCAGGCCGTTCTTGTCGCGAGCGGATAATACGGTGTGGTTGTCGACGGGCATCGCCCCGCGCTTGTAGCTACGCATCGGGTATGAGTAGACTCCAGAAATGGCATCGCAGAGACCGAAATGCCCAAGGACGAACAAGACAGCGCGCATCTTCTTGGATGTGGTGACAAGAGAAGCGGGACGGACGATGGAGTATCGCAAGGCGATAGAGCTGCGGGACGGCAGGCAATGCGTCCTGCGTAACGGGACGGCCGAGGATGCGCGCGCCGCGCTCGACATCTTTAACCTGACGCATGTGGAGACGGACTATCTGCTCACCTATCCCGACGAAGGTGACCTGAGCCTTGAGGCCGAGGCGCAGTATCTGCAAAAGAGGACGGAGAGCGACGGCGAGATAGAGATCCTTGCCGAGGTCGGAGGCTCCATCGTGGGCTCGGCAGGTGTCGGTCGTGTGGGCACGCAGGAAAAGCTGAGGCATCGGGCTGAGTTTGGCATAGGCGTCGAGCGGGCGTATTGGGGCCTCGGCATCGGCCGTGCCCTTGTGGAGGCGTGTGTCGAGTGCGCGCGGTCCGCGGGATATGCCCAGCTCGAGCTGGATGTTGTGGCAGACAACGAGCGTGCCCTTGCGCTCTACCAAAGCGCGGGATTCGTCGAGTACGGCAGAAATCCCAGGGGCTTTCGCTCGCGCGGACTTGGCTGGCAAGAACTGGTGCTCATGCGGCTCGAGCTGAACGAGTGAGTATCGTGTCCACCTGAGCTAGTCCCTTTTGGACACCGTGCCATGGGGATGGAGACCTTGGCCCGCTCGCCTGACCTCGCGAGAGTACGCCCGACGCTTGGGCGGTCGTCGTACGCGTCGTCATCTGACCGTGGCCTCGTCGCGCACGGCTGTACCGCTCGGAATGGTGGAGAAGACCAGTTATGGACGCGCTATCGGTCAGATTCCTTGCGGAAAGGTCTGCCGGAGGACCGAGAGGCGGTTGTGGTGGTGTTGCAAAATGTGGTACCTCCTGCTTGCGCATTCTGTGGTATCCCCGATCGCAGCGGAGCTCTGAGGCACCGCATCGGCAAACGACAATCACTCTGCAGGACACCAATGCGTGGCGCAGGTGTAGGCTTGGGGAGCTGTTTGGGTGGAAGACCCCTTCGAAATGGCATGTCGAGAAACCCCGACTTGCCGAATGCCCCGTTATTTTGGAGATGCTCTACTAGTCCGCGCAGGTCACCCTGAGGTTTCTAAAGTGGCCCTGCGTGCCGTTGTCGACATAGAGACCTATGCCTCCGCGCACCTCGGCGCCCCCAAACATCTCGTTGACCACGAGCGAAGGCGTCTCCATGTCGTCGACGTAGAACTTGGCACCGATACCCTCGATTTCGGCCTTTATATGGATCCACTCGTCCATCTCGATGTCGGCCTTTGCCTCATAGTCGCTCATGCCGCGCTCGCGGAAGTAGGCGAAGGTATAGCCAGGGTACGAGAAGTACTGCATGGTGTGGATGCGGCGCTGGGGTTCGGTACAGCTGCGGCCGTTGCGCGGACGCACGTAGAAACTCTCGAAGCGGTCATCTCCCTCGCTCGCACGGAAGACGATGCCGATGAAGCCACGGCAATCGATGTCTGCCCAGTGCATGAGGCGCGCGCGGACATCGACCTCGATGGTGCCGTTGTGGAAGTCAGAGTTTGCGAGGCGCGCGTAGGTGGGCACGTCGGGCTCGGTGTTCTCCATGGGCTTGACCACGCGAATGAGCTGCTCGCCGTCGAGCTCGGTAAGCCCCACGCTTGTGCCCACGGGTATGTAGGTCTGGTCCTGGAAGATGACGGAGTTGGTCATGGCGCGCTCCTCTTGCTGTTGGCTTCTCCTCTTTCCATCATACGACGTTCGAAACGAGGACTCTGTCTCATATACGGCATCGGTGATACAGAATGGGCATCAGTTGGTCTGTTCACGAGCGTACCCGGTGGCCGGCCCGTGGACAGACCGTCAGTTGATTGTGCTGCTCGTACGCCTGCTCTTTACGGCTGCCAGCTTTCAGGCAGAGGACGGGTGTACCCTGGCATGTCATACGTTTCGACTGCGATACTGACAAATTCCGATACAAGGTCGTTGCGCGCGCCGATGCGGTGGTAGAGGCCGTACCGCACGTTTGGCGACCCCTTCCACCTCAGAATCTTGTGGTAGGGGTCGGGCATGGTGTAGAGCGAGGGCACGAGCGCATATCCAAAGCCCGCGTCCATGAGCGCGTATGCCTCCGACGAGGTTGCACACTGTGTGACGTGCGTGTCGGTGGGAGTTGGGATGCTCGCTTGTGCTCGATAGCCGCGCCGACGCAGGCCAGGCGAGATGCAGAGCACCTGCGGCAGTCCCTCCACGTCCTCGGGGCCCAGCTCTTTGAGCTCGGCGAGCGACGAGTCGACGCGCACGACGCAGCTGAGGGTGTCTTCCAAAAGGCGGGTGAAACCGATGCCGCCCGTTGCGAGCGCCTTCGCTTCGAATCCCATGACCACGTCGAGCTGTTCGCGCATGAGCATCGTGACGTTGGCGTCGCGCGGTCCTTG
>JAGCBF010000161.1 GCA_017652285.1 Atopobiaceae bacterium | reverse complement strand
CTCCGTGCGGAAGCGGTTTATGGTCATGTGGTCGAGCGGCCTCATGCCGCAGATCCACAGGAACCCGACGTTCTCCCTCGTCGCCCGCGCGATGGCCCGGCTCGAGTAGACGCCCGAGGCGTAGGCGAGCAGGATGACCTTCAGCATCATCTGCGGGTCGTGGGCCGGCGCGACGCCGCCCGGGTAGAGCGAGGTCAGCGTCGACCTGTCGATGGAGCGGACCACCATGTCCACGACGCGTGCCATCGAGCCCTCGGGCACGAGGTCGCCCACGTCGGGGGGCAGCAGCATCGGCTGATCCTGCATGCAGGGCCTGAACTTGGGCTCCGGCATCGTGTCCCCCTTTCTCGGATGACGTTATTATATCCTGTAATCGCTGGTTAATGGATATATTTGATTCAATTGTGATTGTATTCCGAAAGCATGCGAATGAAAAGTTGGGCGGAGCGCCCTCGCCCCGCCCAATTAGTTTGGCACCTTATGTTACAGCCCCCTCCCTGTGTCAAGCGTCAGACCCTGGGGCACAGGCAGCCGCACCTGTCGGGACACCCCTTCTGGTCTGTGGCGCACCAGCCTCCGCTAATGCCCTCCAGCTCTTCGTCGCTCAGCTCGTAGCCCTCTTCCTGAGCTAGTGCCAAGATGTCCGCGGGGGTCTTGCATGCCTCGGCCTTGGCTTTCTGCTCGTCGGTCAGATTCGCGAAGTCCATGTCAACTGTCCTTTCTCTCCGCTCGTATCTCACATGCTCGTTTTGCATATCTACTTATTATATATATCTGTATACGCATCTACCATTCAGAATCAGGTTTTTGTGTGCTAGCCGTCGCAATGGCCGCAATCGCTGCAGCCATTGCAAAGCATCCTGAACGAACAAGTCTCGCATTTCTTCACGTAATGGGGCACGTACAGCTCCTCCTTCGGGATGGGATGGCCGAAGCCGTCCCTGAGCTCGAAGCGCATCGGCTTGCCCTGATAGCTCATGCCGGACTTGAACGCCTGCTCGTTCTGCAGCTGCTTGCTGCGGATGTTGTACGTCTTGCCGTCCTTGATGAAGGTCGTTCCCGTCTCCATGAAGCAAAACGTGATGTCACGCTCGACGCACTCGTCGCGCAGCGTCCTCACCCAGTCGAAGTCACATGGCCTGCGCCCTCCGTAGTTCTCACCCCCGCAAGCCACCTGCTCGATCTGCCCGCCGTCGAGATACGTGGCAATGCTCACCGGACCCAAGAGCGGCGCACACTGCACGCCCTTGTGCTTGAACGGCAGATCGAGGAGCAGCGGGATTCTCTCGTCCGCCCGCCTCTGGTTCTCGCAGGTCACGTTGAGGAAAACATTGTCCCAGCCGTCACCCCAATCCTCGGGCAGACACTCCCTTATCCTTTCGGGTCTCTTGGTGAGCAGCAGAAAGACGACGTCGCTCCTCGCGCACATCATGCCCCAGGCCTCGTCGCGCCACTCGTCTGCTTCCTCCAAGAAGAAGTCCGAGGTCATGCAGACGCTGATCATCTCGCCGCTCTGAATCTTGTATCTGCCGCTTCTGTCCTTCGAAAGCGGGTACTTGAATCCCGTCTTCGTCTTGTAGACATCCGCGCCGCTCTTGCCCCTCATCGCGTCGAGATAGTACACGTAGCAGTGCTGGCAGCCCTCGCTGCACTTCTTGCAGCCATGCCACGGATTCCAGTTGCTATGCATCGCCATCGCTTATGCCCTGTGCAGCTCTTCCCTATTCTTCCTTCTTCTCACCAATTCGCGCGTGCAGCGCAAGCACGTAATCCTGCGGGTTGTCTTTGAACTCCACGCAATGGCGTCCTTCAAACAGACGCTTGTTGGGACAGCCACCCACACACATGGGAAGCCACACGCACTCCCCGCAGTCGTCATCGGGCACGGGAATAGCAGTGTTCAGATACTTGGTCAGGTTGTCCAGGTTGCTCGCCGTAGCGAATGGATCCTTTGGATCCCAGTCATGTGCCGTCCCGAAGGCATTTGCGGGCTTGTCGACGGATTCCCAGCACTTCTGCAAATTGCCGCGCTCGTCTATGCCCACGACCCAAATGGACTGCGCGCCACAGTAGTGGCCCCGACCCACCTGGAAGCGTCCGGCTTACTGCCTGATACCCACCTCGCTGGCATCCGAGCCGCACAAGAGGCCCACCTGCTCGCCCCGCTCGTCGGCCACCTCACTGCCGGCGACGGGTGCCGGATAGTACGTGAGGTCATTGCCGGACTTCTTGGCGAGTTCCTTGACGAATGCCTCGAGCTCGTCCATCTCGGACTTGTTGCCCTCGTGCACATTGTGGCGGATACTCACTCTGAAGGGAAAGTTGACGTCGCGCAAGTTCGCCGTGATGCGCTCGAACGTGGCACCACCACCCGCGAGGCGGCGCGTGGCATCGTGGGTGGCACCCAAGCCGTCGATGGTCACCTGGGCACTTCTCACCTTGTATCGCCCAAGCATGTCGGCCATCTCTTGCGTAAACAGATAACCGTTGGTGATTATGTTGGCAGAGTACACGCCGCCTCGCCCTTCGGCGAGTGACATCAACCGCTCGGAAAGCGACTCGATCACGTCAGGCGCGAGCAGCGGCTCGCCACCAAACCAGGTAACCGAGAGGTGTTTGGCACCGGATGCATCAAGCATGCGTTCCGCGAGGGCCACGACGTCGTCCTGAACATCAGGGGTCATTTTTTTGGCAAAGTGATCCTCGAAGCAATACGGGCAGTCGAAATTACAGCCCATGGTAGG
>JAGCBF010000160.1 GCA_017652285.1 Atopobiaceae bacterium | reverse complement strand
TTCGTGGACGAGGCGGTGCCTTGTATGCGCATGGTACCGATTCCCGACGCCATGGACTCGAACTGCACCTGGCTCCCGTCCCGCACGACCGTGACGGCCGTGGTGTCGCCCGCCTGGATGGTGATCGAGTCCTCCACCGTATACGTATGCTGCCACGGCCCCGTGATCGTCTCTGCAACCTCGCTGATGCCGTCGCAGTCGATCTCCAGCCACGTGACCGCATCGGCAGCCACCGACACGGATACGCTCGTCTCTTTTTCCTTCGTGCTCGACGAGCCGTTCGCATCGTCTGTCTTTGAGCTGGTGGAAAGCGAGCTCGTCTGGTCGCCCTTCTTAGTGGCGGCGTCTGTACCCGTCCCCGAATTCGACGTCCCCTGCGCGCCCTGTTCCGTCGTCGCCTCGTCGGCAGACGAGACCGGGATGGTGTGAGACGAGGTCGGCTCGCGATGGACGCACGACCCGACGCCAAGCACGACGAAGATGGCAAGGGCCACGACAAGAACGACGCCCCCTATCATGAACACCATCGGTGGGATGCCACCGCGTCGTGAACGCCTGTCCCGTCTCGCTTGTCCACGGCCGTCGCGTGGGCCAGACGCGCGCGTCCCGCGCCTCGAGGCACCGGAGTCGCCACGAGACGAGTCCGTGTCGACACGCCTCGACGAGCCCCGGCGGTTGCGTGCGTTACGCGTACGCGATGGCGCGGCAGACCGGTCGGAGCGCTGCTCGTCGGTCCCGACGCGACGCGTCCGCGTGTTGTTCTTTGGCGGCGTGAGCTCGGTGTACGGGCGCACCTGGGTGTAGTCGGCAGATGACTCGACGCGATCGTCCAACGACGAGGCACCCCTGGCACGCACGCGCGTCGTGGCAAAGGAGCCCATGTCGCCCGCAGGTCCACCAGAAGTCGGAAGGAGCCCGCGCGAGGGAACGTAGGGTTGCACATGAGACGTGGCGTCGACGCCGCTTGGCGTCATGGCGGGATTGCGCACACCTCTTCTGCGTCCTTCTCGTTTGTAGCGCTCGAAGTCCTCCACGTATGCCTCCACCACCATGGAGGCATCCAGACCAAGGTAGCGCGCATAGGACGAGAGCATGCCCTGCGCGTAGCCGCTCTTGGGCATGCGTTCGAAGTCGCCCTCCTCAAAGGCGACGATGATGTCTTCTCTTAGCCTGAGAACACGCGACGCCTGGCGAATGGAATACCCAAGCTGCCTGCGCCTCTCGGCGAGCATGTCGCTGAACATGGCTCGCTCCATACCTACACGACCTCTCGATACGTCGATTCCTGTATGCGAAGCTCCTCGAGGCCATCCTTGTCGAGCAGAACCTCGCGCGGCTTGGACCCGTCGGGAGGACCGACGACGCCCTTTGCCTCGAGCATGTCCATGATGCGCCCCGCACGCGCGTAGCCGACCTTGAGCCTGCGCTGCAGGCCGGAGGTTGACCCAAGCTTTGACTCCACGACGATCTGCGCCGCCTCCCAAACCAGCGGATCGTCGTCGTCCTCGCCCGCCGCGCGCATGCCCGCCACCGTTTGGCCAGGCACGACCGCAGAGAGAATCTCCTCATGGTAGTCAGGCTCCGCCTGATCTCGAATGAACTCCACCACTTCGTTTATTTCGTTGTCTGAAGTGTAGCAGCCTAACACACGCTGCATGTTAAGTCCACGGTATTTAAAGAGCATGTCGCCGTTGCCCAGGAGTCGCTCCGCGCCCGTCTCGTCCAAGATGACGCGCGAGTCGATGCCGGACGACACCTTGAGGGCCACGCGATTGTCGATGTTGGACTTGATGAGGCCCGTCACGACGTTGGCGGAGGGCCGCTGCGTCGCGATGACCAGGTGTATGCCGGCTGCGCGCGCAAGCTGTGCTATGCGCACGATTGAGGCCTCGACGTCCTTGCCGGCGACCATCATGAGGTCGCTCAACTCGTCGATGATGACGACGAGGTAGGGCATGTGCTCCGGAGGATTGGGCTCGTCGGCAAACTTGCCTTGGGCGATCATGCGGTTATAGACGTTTATCTCGCGCGCGCCCGCCCGCTCGAACACCTTGAGCCGCCGCTCCATTTCCGAAACCGCCCATTGCAGCGCGCTCGCCGCCTGACGCGGCTCCGTGACGACGGGCACGTACAGGTGCGGCAAGCCGTTGTAGCAGCTAAACTCGACGCGCTTGGGGTCGATCATGATCAGTCGCACCTGCTTGGGCGTCGTGCGCATGAGCAGCGACATGATCATGGAGTTGATCATGACCGACTTGCCCGATCCGGTCGTGCCCGCAACGAGCATGTGCGGCATCTTCGATATGTCCGCCACGACGGGCGTGCCGCTCGAGTCTCGGCCGATGGCGACCTCCAGCGGACCACCGCTCGCGAAGGGCAGGACGTCACCCAGATGCACGTTCTGCCGCGTCTTGTTGGGAATCTCTATGCCGACGAACGACGTCCCGGGAATCGGCGCGAATATGCGGACCTTCTCTGCCGCCAGCGTGAGCGCGATGTCGTCCTCCAGGTTGCGGATCCTGCTCACGCGCTCGCCTTCGCCCATCTCGACCCTAAACGTGGTGACGATGGGACCGGAGATGTAGTCGACCACCCGGCTTTGCAGGCCAAACTCGTGCAAGGTGCCCTGAAGACGCGTCATGGTCTCCTCCAGCTCCTCCCTGCTGCTCGCCGTGCCGGCGGAGTGAGGGTTCGAGCTCAGCATGCTGAGGGGTGGCAGCTCGTAGCCGTCCGCTCCCTCGCCAGGACGCTTTGTCTTGGGCACGACGCGTTTGCCCGGCTTCTTGGGCTTCTTAAGGAAGTCGGGCACGACGAGGTCTGGCTCCTGCTGTCCCTTGCGCGCGGTCGCCTGCGCCTGCGAAGGCTCCGCGGCACGGGGGGCCGCCTTGCGTCGCGTGGGACGACGCTTCTTTTGTTGGCCGACGAGCTCGGTGGCGGGAATCGCCGTCTGCTCGGGCGCCTTCGTGCGTCCCTTGCGCCCCTCTGTCCGCTCGTTTGCGGCAAGCACCCTCGTCTTTGCATCCTTGGACGGCTGCGCCGCACGTTGCGCGTCGCGCTCGACAGGCTCTTGCGCCGTGACGTCGTCGTTTGCCGCATCGTCGCGCTTGCGGCGGGCAATACGACCCTTGCCCGGGCGCGTGAGCACGGACGTGGTTCTTCCGCCAATGAAGCTCGTGGCATCCGAGGGCCGCTGGGCGCGGGCTTCCATGCCCCGCGCATCTTCCATCATGGTCGTCCGCCGCTCCCACTCGTCGACCTGCATGGCCTCGCGCTGCTCGCGAGCAGCCTCGCGCGTCATGCGCATTTGGGTCGCCCCGGCCCGCAGCCGCACCACAAGCTCCGACACGGAAAACCCGCATACGATGACGCCGACGATGGCAAGTCCCGCCAACAGGACGACGCCCACCGGCTTGCCCACGAGCGTGAGCAGGGCCCAGGCAATGCCGCCTCCGACGTAACCGCCCGCGTCTTGCACCACCGTGGCGTCCAGCACCAGCGACGGGTCCTCGGGGGCACCGGGTACGAACACGGACAACGCCGAAAGTATTGACAGGCAGACCAGCAGAAGGCCCAGGGCGGCACGTCCGCCCAATGGGTCGTTGCCTCCGACAAAGAAGCTCAGTGCATACAGAAGCACCGAGAGCGGGCACAAGATGGCACCCATGCCAAAGCTAAGCGACAAGAACGACCGTATGGCCTGCGTCACCACCGCGGTGGTGGGCACGACCAAGGTCACCAGCAGCGCCAGCGCGACGATGGCCAGCGCAATGCCTGCTATATCGTTCTTTTCGGTTGCGGCAACAGAGGTGCCGCCCTCTTGCGGGGTGGCCGCGCGTGCGCGTGCATTGTCCTTTGCTGCGTTTTGCCTGCGTTTTTGAGGCATCTATACCTCCATGACGACCGGTATTACCATGGGACGCGTGTGGGTCCTGTTCCAGAGGAAGTTGGAAAGGCCGTTGCGAACTCCCTTTCGCAGCTGGTCGACACCCACGTCTGCGTCCGAGTTCTTGTCCACGCGGGAACGGACGACATCCTGTGCGTCGCGCGCAAGTTCCTCGTCGTTGGCAAACGACACGCCGCGACTGTATATCTCGATGTCCCTGGTCTTGTGCGAACGGTGCGACACCGTTACCACGCAGGTGACGATGCCGTCCTTGGAGAGCTTCTGACGGTCGCGCAGGACCACGGGGTCCGCGTCGGTGACCGAAAGGCCGTCCACGTACACCACGCCAGAGTCGACGGGCTCCCCTATGCGCACGACGTGGTTTCGCATCTCCAAGGCATCGCCGTTGTCCGCGATGAAGATGTTCTCTTGCGGAATGCCCATCTTTCGCGCGAGCCGGGCATGCGCCCGCAGATGCATGGCCTCGCCGTGTACCGGCATGAAGTAGGTGGGCTTGACCATGGCCAGCATGAGCTTGAGCTCCTCTTGGCTACCGTGGCCAGACACATGTACGAGCGACTGGTTCTTGTCGTAGATGGCGCAGCCGATCTTGCTGAGCGCGTTGACGATGCCCGCGACGCTCTTCTCGTTGCCGGGAACGGGCGTGGCAGAAATGATGACGGTGTCCTTCTCGGTTATGGACAGCGACTTGTGCTCGCCGTTCGCCATGCGCGAAAGCGCCGAGAGCGGCTCGCCCTGGCTGCCCGTGCACAGCACCACGATCTTGTCGTCGGGAATGTCGTCCACCTCGTAGGCGTCGATGATGTCCTCGTCCTTGATATGCAGGTACCCAAGCTCTCGCGCGATGCGCGTGTTGGTGACCATGGAGCGTCCCGTCACCACGACCTTACGGCCGACGGCCACGCTGGCGTCGCATACTTGCTGCAGGCGATGGATGTGGCTTGCAAACGACGCCACGAACACGCGGCCCGGGGCGTTCTTGATGATGTGGCGCAGTGCTGGCCCCACGGCCGCCTCGCTCGGAGTGAAGCCCGGGTTGGCGGCATTCGTCGAGTCGGAGAGCAGCAGGTCGACGCCCTGCGCGGCAAACTGGTTGATGGCCTGGTAGTTGGGGGTCTTTCCATCGATGGGCGTCTGGTCGAGCTTGAAGTCACCCGTATGGAGCACGGTTCCCGCCGGCGTCTCCATGCATACGCCAAGCGCGGCCGGAATCGAATGGGTCATTGCGAAGAAGCTGATCCTAAAGGCACCCAGCGTCAACTGCATGCCATCGGACACCTCCTTGAAACGGGGCGACCGAATGCGGTGCTCTGCGAGCTTGCCCTCGATGAGGCCCAGCGTAAGCTTGGTCGAGAATATGGGTACCTTGGGCTGCAGGTCCATGAGCAGGTACGGAAGCGCGCCGGTGTGGTCCTCGTGCCCGTGCGTGATGATTATGCCTCGGAGCTTGTCCTCGTTTTCCAACACATACGTATAGTCGGGCAGCACGAGGTCGATGCCGAGCTGCTCGTCGTCGGGAAACATGAGGCCTGCGTCGACGAGGACCATGTCGCTTCCATACTCGAACACGGTCATGTTCTTGCCGATGCCATCAAGACCACCCAGCGGGATGATCCGTAACGGCGTAGGTTTTTTTGCCATTCTGTATTGGTTCCTTTCGTACGGTGCCGTGATATATGCAAGACCTCGTCCATGCGAGGTCAGATTTCCGGGTAATCCATTTTAATAGAGATTACCCCATAGGACAAACTTGCGTCGCACCGTACACAATTCCATGATTAGGAAGGGCTTCCGGAAAGGCCACCCGCGCACAACTAGTGGCCGATTGGGGCTAGGTCCCAATCGGCCACATGCGGTTCCAATCTGCCGACTTTCGCCCGTAGGCTAGGCAAACGTAAACACGATGTAGGGCATGCTATAGGCCCATTCGGTAGACCAGGGCTTGTCAAACGAATTAGTGAGGTTCTTGCCCTTTGTGCTCAGGGTCTGTTCTTCCTTATGAAGCTTTTTGTCGTAGCCGATGATATCGGCCTTATACCAGTTGTCCTTGTACGTTCCGTTGAACCCTATGCCATGGGCACCGTTGACGTAGGTGGACGCCTCGCCATACCACTGCTGGTCTATGGCAGTGGTGACGCCGTTTTTGTCCGTGGCAGCCAAGCGTCCCAGCCATATGCCCGAAAGCTTGAAGTCGTCCTGCATGCTCCTGTCATGCAGCCTGCTGACGTATTCCTGACGCATACCT
>JAGCBF010000159.1 GCA_017652285.1 Atopobiaceae bacterium | reverse complement strand
GGCGTTCCCGAGAAAATCAATCTGGCGAGGAAGGATTCCCACAAAAGTCAATCTCGCGAGGCTTTTTTCACGCCAGAATCAATCTGGCGAGGAAGGATTCCCACAAAAGTCAATCTGACGAGCGTCCTGCGTCCGGCGTTCCCGAGAAAATCAATCTGGCGAGGAAGGATTCCCACAAAAGTCAATCTGACGAGGCTTTTTCCTACGAAAGTCAATCTGGCGAGGCTCGCCAAGTGAGAAAACCTAGGAATTTTCCTCGCCAAACGCATTTTGCTAGGAATCTCGGCTCGCCAAACGGACTTTTGTAGGAATTCCAGCCGAGGGCGCTCGCCAGATGGACTTTCGTGGGAAGAGCTCCGACCAACGGACTTTAGGTAACAGTGGTTCCGTCTCCTGTCACCCGTGCGTGGCCGGTGGGCGCCTGCGCGCGGGCCGTGATGGCCGATCTGGACAACCGCTTTCGGCCGTTTACGATCGCCGTCGTATGGCCGCAGATAGAAAAGGTTGAGGAGTTTATGGGATGTGGCCGATTGGGGCTAGGTCCCTTTCGGCCAAAACGCGGGCCTTCGCCTCAGCCGACCAAAAATGGCCGAAAGGGGCCTAGAACAGGCGGCCACATACAACCCGCCGAAGCAGTGGGTGGGATGCGCGCGGCTCATGGTATAGTTAGGCCAAGACCGCGGCGGAAGGAGCCACCATGAACACCAGCGCAGAGATTGCCCTTGACCAGTTTGTCTCCGACTTCGACGAGTTCGTCATGGAATGCGCCAAGGTGGAGGACACCGGTGCGTGGGATTCTGTGACGTACGGGCCTATGAGTGCGTACTTTGAGTCTGATCTTTTTTCGGTGGTGCTGCAGGCAATGTCGGCGGACGGCGTGTTTGCGCGTCCAGAGGCGGAGGTCGTCAACCGCATGTTCTCGTCGTCGTATACGCCGCGCGAGTTCAACGCCATGTATCAGTCGCTCAAGCCGGTGATTGACGATTATTGCGACGCGGAGGCCGGCGATGCCGTGGCGCTTTTGTCGCGTATTGAGCCCACGCTGTGCGAGCGCTACAGAAAGCTGATCCTTGATGCTTGCGAAATCATGTCGATGAGCGACGGTGCGGAGAAAAGTGCCGAGCAGCAGCTCATCAAGCGTCTGCGCGTGGCGCTCATGGGTTAACGTGCATGCGCTTGGCCTTCAAATTGCCGCAATGTGGCGACTGGAAAGACCTTGTTTTGTGAAATATTCCGAATAAGTCATTCTTTGCTTGAGATTGCAAGGAAGCAAAAGCTATGCGCATCGCAAAAAAGTGGCCGATTGGGGCTAGGCCCATTTCGGCCAACCCAAGCGGTCAGGCTAATCGGCCACGCTACATGCTGCCCAGGAATGAGTTCGTCAGGCTGCGCCTTGGAGCCACGTAGCCGTCGGCGTCCGGTGAGGTGTAGCCAAGTGCCATGGCAGCCACGAGCTGGTGATTGCGAACATCCACGAGCTCGTTTATCCGCTGCGCCACGTATGTGACGTCGCAGATCCACAGCGACGAAATGCCCAGCGAATGGGCGGCCAGAGCCATGTTTTGCATGCATGCACCACTGCTCTGCAGGTCAGACAACGCGTAAGAGCCACCGCTTTGGCTCGAACGCAAAGGAGAATACACGAGCACGAGCACGGGAGCCTGCTCTATGGCGCGGGCAGAATGATAGACGCTAGACGCCTCTGCCTTCGTGAGCTCATGGCTTGTCTCGAGCTGTTGCGCTTCCAATGCATGGAGCATAGCTGCAGAAACGCTGTTCCTCACCGTATGGTTCTGCACCAAAAAGAACCTCCACGGCTGACGGTTTCCGGCGGAGGGTGCCTGCGACCCAGCTTGCAAAATGGCCTGCAGGTCGGATTGCGAAACAGGGGCGTTTGCAAACTGGCGCGTGCTGCGCCTGGTGGCTATCGCGTCCAAAACGCTGTTGGAATCACTGCTCAATGATCTCGCCGTTTACCGTAACGCCTGTAATCCGCTAATTTCTAGGGTGCCAAGACGTTGTTTCTGCAGGCCTCGCATTGAGGGCCGAGATGCAGGCCGTAGGAGGCGCAGATGGCAGATGCCTGCTGATACAGCTCCAACAGCCAGGTGTTGTCTGGTCCTATGGAGTCAGCCATGGGCGACTGGGCGACCGGCCGGAATACAGATAGAATCGGCGCGACGCCCCGGGATGCCAGCTCCTCGACGCCTTGCAAGGTGGAGGAAAGCGGCTCGATTCCGACCACAAGCGCCGATCGTACGGCCCCTGTGTTGCCCCACAGGTCAACGGCTGCCTCCAAGGCTGCCAAGTAGCGCTCCAGTGGAATGGCTCCCTTAAGCGGCATGACCTCGCGCGCGATGGCACGGTCAAATACCTCGATGTTAAACGCGACTTCTGTGACGCCGGCTTCCTTAAGGTGTCTGAGCGAGTCGCTCTTCATCGGAGGCATGTCCATAAGGTATATGGGCTTGTCGCTGCGTGAGCGTATGGACTCCACGACGGCGAGCGTGTGAATTAAGGCGTCCGCGCCAAGGTCGCTTCCGCCGCCGATAAGAAAGTGACGGAAGGGGATGCCCGAGTCAAGATACGCCGCTACGGCGTAGTCGATGTCCGTCAGGTCAAAACCGGCCTTTCCGGCGGGGAAGTTGCAGAACTTGCATCGCTGCCCGCGTTCTATTACGTCGCAGCAGTCGTGATGCTGCACCCGAACGCGGTCTGTGGCAAGAAAGCAGATCCGATCGACCGGGACTCCCGATGGAGTGAGCTTGTCTTGCACTTGGTCGCGGTACGACACGCTGACCCGTGCCAAGTGGGTGTTGTAGGATAAGAGCTCCAGCTGCCCATCTTTATCGACGTCCAACAGGAAGGGAGAAAACCCTTGGTGTGGCATGGCAATGGGCACGTTTACCACGTGTCCTAACAGCTCGAGGTCGATGGCATCGTTGACGCCCTCGCGAACGCCTCCGGCCGTCAGCATGGCAGTCTTTGCTCGCGCACTTACGGTGCATCCTTGGTTGAGCAGCGCTATCTTTAGCTTGATCCACGAGGAATCGTCTGCGGGAGGCTCCGTTGGGGCCGAGCCGCCCCAACAGCTCACGTTTTGGTCCACATTAAGGTGTCGGTCAAAGAAGATTGAGCTCACCCTGCCGTTGACGAGGATGCCAAAGAGGTAGGCTCCCGGCTTTCTTGGTTGATTCGGGTCCAGGCCATCGTCAAATACGGCTACGCCCTTGTCGGCTTGTGCCGCGCGATACAGGTGCTCAAAGGGCGCATCGAGCTCGTGGGTCCCAAAGGAAGAGTACGCACATGTGCTAAACGGCACCTCAAGGGAGAAGAACCGCTCTTCGTCTACCGACGGCTTGGCTCGAAGAAAAGCCTCGCGATGAAGCTCTTGGAGGCGTGGCAAGCCCGCACGCATGAGCGCGTGATTAAGTGCGTGCGAGGAGGCCTGGAACCGAGCGTTCATCTCGAGGATTAGGACCTTGCCATCCGCGACCATCGCGTCTAGGCCAAGAACGCCGCGATACCCTGTCTTTTGAATCTGTGCGCAAAGCCTGCGCGCCTGACATGCGAGTTCGTGACGAATGCCTGCGGAAAGATCGCCAAACGACACGTAGTCGCATCCACAATACAGTAGCTTGCCGTCGCGCGACTCGATGAGCTGCGTGGAGGCTGGGAAGAGCACGATGTCCTTCTCGTAGATGACGGCGTGGATGTTGATCGGAACGTTCTGGGCGTAATGGCGAGAAACCAAAAGCTCTTCGTTGGGGTCATCGAGCATTGGCGGCAATTCGTGGCCCGCAGGGACCACAAACGTGCCTTCTCCGCCACTTGATATGCCACGTTGAATCACGGTTCCCTGCGGAAAGAGCTCCGCTAGCTTTTGCGGCGTGCAATCGGCGCGTCGTATGATGCTGAATTCTGGTACCGAAACGTGCCTTTTGGCAAAGCGCCTAAAGCTGCGCTTGTCTGCCAGCAGGCTGAGTACGGAAAAGTCGTTGAGACAGATGGCGCGATCGAGCACCTCAGGGTTGCCACCATGGGTGTAATAGGGGTTGTAAGACATAAACCTCACGGAAGCGTCGTTGTGGGCAAACTCGATCTGGTCGTGTGCCATACAGTCGATTTGCTGCTGAGTAACGTCGTTGTGGTTTTCTCGCCAGCCGGTCTTGGAACTATAGCTCCTGTTGCCGTGGCTGTTTGTTCCATAGACGGTGGACGACCCCACAAACAGGTCAGCCGCAACGTTGAGGTCGGATTCACGAGGACTCACCCACACAAGATGGGCTTCTCCGCCGTGCTCGGCACTTTTGCATGCCGTACTGCGTCGTTGCATAAGCTGCTTTTGCGAGGGCATGGTGACCTTGTTATACGGTTGCCTACAAGAGCATTCGCTGACAGACGATTGTAGCAAGGCCTCCAAAATTGATCTGCGTTGCGTTGCCATTTGCTCGCGACCAATAAAGGAGGCATGTGAGTACTTGGACAAGGCGTCATTAATGACGTTCAAGCAGTTGTCGCACGCGGTCGGGGGGATGTTTCCCAGCGAATACTCCGTTGTGCGATTGCCCCACCACGCCACGTGCGTTCTTGACAAGGCCCAATCGGGGAGCTGCAGCAAGACCTCTGCAACTTCCCACAAGCTCGTTGGCTCGTACAGAGCAAGCTCGTAAAGTGCGCGAAGGGCCGTGTACGGTCGGATGTTTACAGGAAACAAAACTGCGTCGTCCGCTCCTGCGGTTTGGAGCGCCCAGAGCACAGAGTCAAGCGCGTCCTGCATCCTTTCTCCCACAGACAGAAAGGGAGCGCCGACCATGATGTTTGCGCAAATCTGTGCACGTGCCTCGTGCACGGTTTGGATGGTCTCCAATACATGCTGGGTCG
>JAGCBF010000158.1 GCA_017652285.1 Atopobiaceae bacterium | reverse complement strand
GCTTCCTGATTCAAAAGCTGGGCAGGTTTTGAGCCGCCGCCGACAAAAGCCCAGCTCGCGGGCGCGCACGTCAGAAAGCAAGGCAGCTTTTTCGAACAGAAATCTATGCAGCTTTTTGACGCGGGGGCTCGTCGTACGCCGTGCCTGGGCCGCGGTTATTCCCCGTGAGTTATACTAGTAAAGCACGCGAGGAATAACCGCGGCCTACGTGCGTTGTCGAACGATGGATCTTGCCTCGAGTCCGGGCATGGGTCGGCCTGTTCCGACCCCCGCCCGGTGCCGTGCCATTTCGGGTGCGCGAAAACGCACGTTTTTTCGAGGTTAGTGTAGTTTTTGGGTGCCAAATCCCCACAGGCGGAAAAGATGCCCAGCGTTTGCGCAGGTAGAAGGTGCCGCAAATCAGACCCCGTAAAATCCGAGCCTCCAAAACTACACTAACCTCGACTTTTCGTGCATTTCCGTGCGCCCGTTTTGGCACAGCACACCGCCGCGCGGGGATCAGCCCGCATCGGAACTCGAGTCACGGCGCACCGCATACGGCCGATCGGGCCGATTGGCCGCCTGCGCTAGGTCCCTTTCAGCCACTTCGCTTCCCGTCGGCCACTTCGGGCTGGTCGCGCAACATGTGCACAGGCCATGAGACCGCTTACCGTATGCTGCCTCAGGCTCGTGTCCCTCTGTATCCATGTGGTTTACGATATGGAACAAGGTCATGTAACAAAAGGGGGCCAACATGGTGCTGGACAACGACGCAATTGCCTGCAAACCATCGGTCGAACACCCCGTCGCCATAGTGCTGGGGTCGGGACTGGGACACCTGGCGGGGCTGGTCAAGCCCGTGCGACGTATCGACTACCATGACATCCAGGGCTTTCCCGAGGACGCGGTGCCCGTTGCGGGCCACAGCTTCGAGGCGACCGTCGGTACCATTGCCGGCGTGCCCGTGGTGGTGTATCCGGGACGGGCGCACCTGTACCAGGGTTACTCGGCGCTCGAGGTCACCGCGCTGGTGCGGCACGCCCAGCGGCTGGGCTGTCGCACGGTAGTCTTTGCCTGCGCGACTGGCGCCATTCCGCAGATGGCGCAAACGGGCCTCGGGCTTATCTGCGACCACCTCAACCTAACGGGGGCCAACCCCCTGGTTGGCTGGAACGAATCCGAGCCGGAGCTTGCGCTGGTGGAGTCTGGATTCGTGAGCATGGACAAGGTCTACACGCCCTACCTGCAGCAAGTCGCACGCGACGTCGCCGCCGAGCAGAGCATCGCGCTTGGGGAGGGCGTTCTGGCTGGCGTGCTCGGCCCCAGTTTCGAGACGCCCGCGGAAGTCGCGGCGCTGCGCGTGCTGGGCGCCTCGTACGTGGGCGTGTCTACGGTGTGCGAGGCAATCATGGCGCATGCGTTGGGCATGCGCGTGCTGGGCCTTACGCTTGCCGCCAACTATGCGGGAGAGGCGGGCGTGTCGCATCAGTCGGTGCTCGCGGTGGCCGGCTCGTATGCCGACGAGTTCGAGCGGCTGGTTTGTGGCATTCTTGGCCGACTCCAAATTAATACTTGACAATCGCCTCGATGTTGGGCATGATTGATTATCGCAAGCCAGCTTAGCTCAGTCGGTAGAGCACCGCTCTCGTAAAGCGGGGGTCATCAGTTCAAGTCTGATAGCTGGCTCCAGTGATTCTTCGCAGGTCAAGCCGTTAGAATGGCTTGACCTGTTTTGTTATGTGGCCGAAAGGGGCCTAGCGCAGGCGGCCAACCTAGCGCAGGCGGCCAACCTAGCGCAGGTGGCCAACCCGGCGCAGGCGGCCAACCCGGCGCAGGTGGCCAGCTTGGCCAACTCGCCCAAAAGTGGCCGAAAGGGGCCTAGCCCCAATCGGCCAACTTAGCCTGGCTGCCGTGGCCAAATCCTTGCAGGTTAGGCAGAGAAATATGGACGAAATAAGAGCGATGCCATGTTCATTTGGGTTTGGGGCGAATTAGCGGTAGAATCCTGTATTCGTTGACTTAGGTTTCTCTAGAGTCTTGCAGGACTAAGCGGTTAGAAAGGCAAAAACATGGCTGAAGAGAATTCCAACATCGAGGCCGGCGCCAAGAAGGGCTTCAACCTCAAGAACCTAGGTACAGGTGCGTGGGCGGCAATTTGCGTCGTGGCACTTGTCGCGGGCCTGTTGATCGGGCGTTTTGCAATGGGCGGCGGTGGCGCAGGTGCCGCTCTTAACAAGACCTCCCTTACCGAAGGCGAGCTGGACACCGTGGTGGCCACCTACACCAACAACGGCACGCAAAACAGTGTGACGGCACGTCAGGTCATCGAGATGACCTCCTCTCTTGAGTCCGCCAAGGACGACGAGGGCAACTACAACGTTCCGAGCGCGGACAACGTGCTGTATTCCGTGCGCAACTCCATCGCCATTGCCGAGGCCAAGAACCGTGGCATCGAGGCCACCGACGAGCAGCTGCTCGACTATGCCGAGAAGACCCTGGGCCAGACGCCTGACTTCGAGTCCATCGCCACCACCAACAACCTTGACGTCGACACGGTAAAGAAGCTCCTGACCGACTCCTACCTTATCCATGAGCTTCAGGCTCAGATCGCGGGTGAGTCCACCGCTACCGAGCCCACGTACCCCACCGAGCCCGAGTACGCAACGACCAACGACGCCGGCGAGGACCTGAGCGACGAGGAGATCGAGGCTAACCGCAACGCCGCCTACAAGAACCCCAACGCTGATTACGCCAAGTACATCATCGAGCTTGCGGGCGACGAGTGGGATGCCAAGAAGGGCACTTGGAAGAGCGAGGACGGCGAGTATGCCACGGCGCTCAAGGATTACGAGATCAAGAAGGATTCCGCCACGTACGAGGCCGCGTATGCCGCCTATCAGGTTGCTTACAGCGCCTACAGCACGCAGCAGAACGAACAGTACGAAAAGGTCTCCGACTTCCTGGGCGATCTGTACGCCAACAGCTCCATCAACATCCTCACACTCATTCAGCAGTAAGCTCTTGCGCAACGCGTAGGACTAACTTGGGGTCTTCCGGCATTGCTCGGGGACCCCTTCTTTTTTCGATTGTTATACGAGCCGAAATATTCCGGGACTATAATGCCTCTATCTTGAGGCAACGTTGATCGACGTAAGACAAAAGGAGTGCTTCCATGGAGAAGAAGAACCTCGACTGGGGTAGCCTGACCTTTGCATATACCCCCACGGACTACAGCTACGTGTGCAACTTCAAGGATGGCGCCTGGGGAGAGGACATCCTCACGCCCGACCATACTCTGCAGCTTTCTGAGTGCGCGGGCATCTTCCACTATTGCCAGGAGGTCTTTGAAGGTCTGAAGGCGTACACCACCAAGGGTGGCGACATCGTGTGCTTCCGTCCCGACCTCAACGCCCAGCGCATGGCTGATTCCGCGCGTCGCATCTGCATGCCGGCCTTTCCCGAGGATCGCTTTGTGGAGGCGGTCAAGCAGGTCGTCAAGGCCAACTTGGCGTGGGTGCCGCCGTTTGGCTCTGGCGCCACGCTCTACATCCGTCCGTTCATGATCGCGACGGGCGACGTGATTGGCGTCAAGCCCGCCACGGAGTACCAGTTCCGCATCCTCGTGACCCCCGTTGGCCCGTACTACCAGGGCGGCGTCAAGCCCGTTGCCGTCAAGGTGCCGGAGTACGACCGCGCGGCCCCGCATGGCACCGGTAACATCAAGGCTGGCCTCAACTATGCCATGAGCCTGTATCCCAGCGTGCTTGCGCATGCGGAGGGCTTTGCGGACAACATGTTCTTGGATCCGCAGACCCACACCTACGTGGAGGAGTCGGGTGGCGCCAACTTTTTGCTGGTAAAGGAGGACGGCACGCTGGTCGTTCCGCAGTCCGCCACGGACTCGATCCTTCCCTCCATCACGCGTCGCTCGCTCGTGCAGGTGGCCGAGGAAATGCTGGGCATGAAGGTCGAGCAGCGCCAAGTGCGCTTTGACGAGATCGACCAGTTCGTCGAGTGCGGCATGTGCGGCACCGCCGCGGTCATCAGCCCGGTGGGCAAGGTCGTGGACCTGCAGGGCGTCGAGCACGTGTTTGGCGCGGGCATGGAGCACGTCGGCCCCGTGCTGGCCAAGCTGCGCGAGACCCTGACGGGCATCCAGTCCGGCGAGGTCGAGGACAAGTTTGGCTGGGTTATCAAGATCGCGTAAGCAGACAGCAGCGTCAAAGAGAAGCGAGAAGCGCCCCGGCACCTCATCCGCAAGGTGTCGGGGCGCTTTTGCAACGGCGAGGGCGAGCATAAGGGCGAGCATAAGGGCGGGCGGGTTGGCCAGGCTCATAGGGCGCATAGGGCGCATGCGGCGGTGGGGATGCGGCAGCGGGGATGGCTCATGTCCGTTTTGCTTTTACGCGAGTGACTCCTACGCTATACTAGGCAAATTGCAAACGAGCGAAAGAGGCACAACATGGCACAGCGGGTTCAGGGAACCGAGGATTTGTTTGGCGGCTACATGCGCGCGTGGCAACACATGACGGACGTGGCGCGCGAGGTGTTTGGCGCGTATGGCTTCGACATGATCGAGACGCCTGCGATCGAGCAGGTCGCCACGTTCGTGCACGGCATCGGCGAGTCCACCGACGTGGTGCGCAAGGAGATGTTCCGCGTGTTTTCCGGCGCGCTGATCGAAAGCCTGCTGGCCTCCGGCAGCGAAGGCGGCCTTAAGGCCAAGCAGCGCCTTGCCCTTCGCCCGGAGGGCACGGCCGGCGTCGTGCGTGCGGCGGTGCAGAACAACTTCGTGCCGCAGGGAGGCGCACCCGTAAAGCTGTGGTACGCAGGCCCGATGTTTCGCGGAGAGCGTCCGCAAAAGGGGCGCCTGCGTCAATTCCACCAAGTGGGTGTGGAGTGGCTCGGCGCGCCAGACCCCGCATCGGATGCTGAGTGCATCATCATGCTCATGAGCTTTTTCGAGCGGCTGGGCTTTGCGCCGGACTCGTTGCGCCTGGTCATCAACTCCATGGGCGACGCGGCGTGCCGTCCGGCGTATCGCAACAAGGTCCGTGCGTTTATCCTCGACCACAAGGACGAGATGTGCGCGGACTGCCTGGAGCGCGCCGAGCTCAACCCGCTGCGCGCCTTCGACTGCAAAAACGACCACTGCCGCGAGGTCATGAAGGACGCTCCCTTGGCACCGGACAACCTGTGCGATGACTGCGCGGCGCACTATGCGCAGGTCAAGCGCTACCTGGACGAGGCGGGCGTCGCCTACGCGGAGGACCCCACGCTCGTGCGCGGCCTTGACTACTACACGCGCACCGTCTTTGAGGTGGAGGTCGTGGGAGCAGGCGTCGGCGCCATAGGTGGCGGCGGGCGCTACGACGGCCTCATGGAGCTGGAGGGCGGCAAGCCCACGCCTGGCCTCGGCTTTGCGGTGGGCTTCGAGCGCATTGCGTTGGCGCTGCAGGCACAGGGCGTGGACCTGGGCGGAGAAGCCCCGAGCTGCGTGTACGTTGCGTGCACGCCCGATGTGCGCCCGGCGGTGTTTGGGGCGACGCTTGCCCTGCGCAACGCCGGCATCCGTACGGAGGCGGACTATCAGGGGCGCTCGCTCAAGAGCCAGTTTAAGCAGGCAGACAAGCTCGGCGCACGTCTGTGCGTGGTGCTGGGTTCGGACGAGGTGGCCGCCGGTATGGCGACGCTGCGCGACATGTCCACGCACGAGCAGGTGCAGGTTCCCCTAGCAGAGCTTGCCGACGTGGTGGCAGGACGTCTGGCGTAACCATGCGTCTGTTTGTCGCTGCGGAATTGTCGGACGAGCTTGTCGACGCCTTGGCAGAGACGTCGGCAAGCATGCGCTCGACGGTGCCCGGACGCTATGTGGGGCCGGACCTCTTCCACGTGACGCTCGCCTTTTTGGGCGAAGTGCCGGGCGTCGTTGTTCCGGACGTAATGCATGCCGTACGCCAGGCATGCGCGCGGCACGAGGCCTTTACCACCTCGCTTGGTGCGCTCGGCACGTTTGGGCGCGCGTCGTCGGCCGTACTATGGCAAGGGTTCGACAAGGGCCGCGAACAATGGGGCAACTTGGCGTCCGACGTACGGGCCGAGTTGCGTGCGGCGGGCTTCTCGGTTGACGACAAGGGATTCATCCCGCACGTCACGCTCATGCGCCGTGCGGACGTGTCGCAGGGCACACTCCCCATGCCCTGCGCCGATTGCGGCGTCGTGGACACGGTCACGGTCTTTTCGTCCGACCTTTCGGGCGAACGTCCGCGCTACGAGGCCTTGGAACGCATATCATGCTCGCGCACGTAACCAACGCGTCCTTTACGGCGGTCGAGGCTCGGGCGTCGCGTGCCTGTACGGCACAGCAACTCGCGGACGCGCTGCTTGGCTCCAAGACCATGGCCCGGCGCGTGCTGGCAGAGCGCCGCCTTTGCAGCGCGCGCGATGGACGCGTGCTCGTCGGCGCGTCGCGCGTCGCGGCGGGGGAAGGCGTCATCCTGCGGCTTGCGACTCCTGATGGTGCGGACGATCTTCTCGCAGAACCCGCACGGTCCTTCGAACCTGCGCGCATATTGTGGCACGACCGGTTTGCGCTGGCCGCAGACAAGCCCGCCGGGCTTCTCGTGCACGGTGACGGCACGGGCGCGGCAACGCTTACCGATAGCGTGCGGGCGGCGTTATGCCGTATGGCACATGAGCGGGACTGGCCGTATGTGCCAGTCGCGCAAGCAGTCAATCGCCTGGACGTGGACACGTCCGGCATCGTGCTCTTTTCGCTTGCCAGGGAGTTCCAGCCGACGTTCGACGCACTGGTGGGTAACCACGACGGCACGCTTCGCAAGTACTACCTGGCCATCGTGGAAGGCTCGTTTCCTCGGGGACCGCTCACCATCGACGCTCCGATTGCGCGCGACCGCCATCAGGCGCAGCGCATGCGCGTGGGCAGGTCGGGCAAGCCGTCGCAAACGCGCGTCGTGTGCGTGGATCGGCGCAAGGGCGCTTCTCTTGTGGCGTGCAGGCTGCTGACGGGTCGGCGGCATCAGATTCGCGTGCACTTGTCGCATGCTGGCCATCCGTTGCTGGGAGACGAGCTCTACGGCAGGGCGGACGGCCCGCTGATGCTGCATGCTGCCGCGCTTGGCTTCGCGCATCCGGTAACGGGCGAGCGCGTCATGCTACGCACCGAATGGCCGGAGCGTTTTGCCAAGCTCTTCTCGTATCGCGTTGTGGATTGGTCCATACTGGGATAAAGACAAGCCCAGCTGGCCAGGGGAGGCCGGCACCGACCACAAGGAGAGATCGTATGGCCGATACCATGCGTGGCGTGTACACCAACCTTACCGACATCCGCCGCCGAGTCTTTGCCGAGGTCGCGCGGATCGTGTACGAGACGGCCGAGAAGCCCGGTTGGACGGATGCGGACTTCGACAACCAGTTTGAGCAGCTTCCTTACGAAATCGTGCCGGGCGAGGTCGCGACGTATCGCGAGAGCGTGTTTTTGGAGCGCGCCATTGTTGAGGAGCGCATTCGCTTGGCGATGGGCTTGGACCAAAAGGGCGTTGACCGGCCCATTCGTGTGAGCGCTGGTTTGGCGGACGCCACCGTGGCCGACACGTATTACAACCCGCCGCTCATTAACGTGATCAAGTTTGCCTGCAACGCCTGCAAGGACAACCAGTACGTGGTCACCGACTCCTGCCAAGGGTGCCTTGCCCACCCGTGTCGCGAGATCTGCAAGAAGAAGGCGATCACCTTTCAGCAAAAGCGCGCGGTCATCGACCAAGAGAAGTGCATCAAGTGTGGCATGTGCGCAAAGGTCTGCCCGTACCAGGCCGTTCACCACTATACCCGTCCCTGCGCCGAGGCCTGTGGCATGCACGCTATCGGTTCGGACGAGCATGGCAGGGCAGACATCGACTACGAAAAGTGCGTGTCGTGCGGGCAGTGCCTTATCAACTGCCCGTTTGGCGCCATTGCCGACAAGAGCCAGATCGCACAAGTGATCTTTTCCATCGTGGGTGGCGACCATGTCATCGCCATCGTGGCCCCGGCGTTCGTGGGCCAGTTTGGCGGCAAGGGCAACGTGGGCAAGCTGCGCAACGCCTTTGCCCAGTTGGGGTTTGCCGGCGTGGAGGAGGTCGCCATAGGCGCGGACCTTTGCGCCATCGAGGAAGCCGACATGTTCCTGGACGAGGTGCCTACCAAGATTCCGTTTATGGGCACGTCATGCTGCCCGGCGTGGTCCGCGATGGCCAAACAGGAGTTCCCCAAGCACAAAGAGTGCATCTCCATGGCGCTTACGCCCATGGTGCTGACTGCCCGCATGGTGCGCAAGAACCATCCCGAGGCCAAGATCGTGTTCGTGGGCCCGTGTTCCGCAAAAAAGCTGGAGGCCATGCGCGAGAACGTGCGCTCCGAGGTCGACTTCGTGCTGACGTTTGAGGAGATGGCGGGCATGATGAGTGCGCGCGACATCGACTATCTGGCGCTCGAAGACGACAACAAGTCGGACTTCGACGTTGCCTCTACCGACGGTCGCAACTTTGCCGTGGCGGGGGGCGTCGCCAACGCGGTGGTCAACGTGATCCACGACCGGTTCCCCGACCGCGAGGTCAAGGTGTCCAACGCCGAGGGCTTGGACGAGTGCCGTAAGATGCTGCGCGACGCCACGCGCCACAAGTACGATGGCTACCTGTTGGAAGGCATGGCGTGTCCTGGCGGGTGTGTCGCGGGTCCCGGAACGCTTCAGGCCATCAACAAGTCCATGGCCGCCGTTAAGCGCTATGCGCAAAAGTCGCCGCACGAGCATGCGGTAGACAACGAGCTTCGTTCGCTTATCCACGCGCTCGAGCGCGACGAGGATAGCGCGGAGTAGACGAGCGAAGAAGAGACGCATGGCTCGGACCATAAGCATTGGTGCGCAGGGCTACGAGGACCTGCGCACCAACGGGGACTTCTACGTGGACAAGACCGGCTTCGTGAGGGACTGGTGGCGCTCGGCCGACCAGGTGACCCTCGTCTGCCGTCCGAGGCGCTTTGGCAAGACGCTCAACCTGGACACCGTACGCTGTTTTCTCTCGACCGAGTACCAGGGGCGCGGGGAGGAGCTCTTTGGCGGCACCGAGGTCTGGCAGGACCAAGGGATGCGTGAGCTACAGGGCACGGTGCCGGTGGTGTTTCTCAGCTTTGCCGACGTTAAGGAATCAAACTATTCCGATATGGTTCGTCATGTAAACGCACTCGTTGCGAGCGCCTTTGACGAGCATTCATATGTGTGGGAATGGGGTGGCCTTACGCCGCGCGACCGAGCGCGCATCGATCGCATAGATGACGACATGGACTCTCTTACCTGCACGCGCGCGCTTAACGTCTTGTGCGACTTGCTGCATCGCTACCATGGGGTCAAGCCGGTCGTTGTTTTGGACGAGTACGACACGCCGATGGAGCATGCTTGGACGGGCAACTACTGGGACGAGGCAAGCTCCTTTCTGCGACGGCTCATGAACTCCACCTTCAAGACCAACCGCAATTTGGGACGCGGCCTTATCACGGGCATCACGCGCGTTTCGCGCGAATCCATATTCAGCGATCTAAATAACCTGTCGGTCGTAACGACGTCGACCGCGCTGTATCAAAACGCTTTTGGCTTTACGCAACGCGAAGTGGACGAGGCATTGGCGGAATATGGGCTCGCATATATGCGGGATGAGGTGCGTAGCTGGTACGACGGCTTTACCTTTGGGGGAGAAGGGCATGTCTATAACCCGTGGTCGCTGACGAACTACTTGGATAGCGGCGGTGTCTTTCGCGCCTGGTGGGCAAACACTAGCTCCAACGGCCTGGTATCGTCGGTCGTCCGCGCGGGCAACAGGCACTTCAAGGCCGACTTCGAGGAGCTCATGCGTGGCGGAACGATTAACAAGGTGATCGACGAGCAGGTTGTCTTTGGCGAGCTGAAGAGCCGTCCCAACGCCATGTGGGCACTGCTGCTCGCCGCAGGCTACGTTACTTCCCCGGGGCCGGTGCTACAGTACCCGGAGGGCACGCCGCGCCCCCTCGTGCTCACCAACCTGGAGGTGCGGGCAACCTTCGACCGCATAGCGCAGGGGTGGTTCGACGATGCATCGGCCGACTATGACGACTTTGCTCATGCGCTCCTTGTTGGCGACGCGCGTGTGGCGACGCACTGCCTGGCGGAGGTCACGCTTGCCTGCATGTCGTCGTTCGATGCCGCGGGACATCCCGCGCAGAGCGAGCCCGAGCGCTTCTACCACGGCCTGGTGCTGGGACTTCTTGCGTCGCTTCGCGACCGCTACTGCGTGGAGTCCAACCGCGAGAGCGGCTGGGGCCGCTACGACGTGGCGCTCGTGCCCGTTTGCGGAGCGGCGGGTGACGACCCTGCCGTGCTCATAGAGTTCAAGGTCTTCGACCCGGACCTCGAACAGACGCTCGCGGACACCGTTGTCCGCGCTCGCAAGCAGATCGAGGACAAGGCCTACGCGACCGCCCTTGTCGAGCGCGGCATAGCGCCCGACCGCATCCGCACGTATGGTATTGCCTTCCGTGGCAAGGAAGTCCTGGTAGGGTAGGGCTACGTTTCAGAACTGGTCCGAAGGGGCCGGCCGGCGCGGGCGGCCAAGCGGCCCGAATTGGCCTCGCAGGACAGCAATTCGGGAGGCATGCGAAGGGCAACATGCTAGCGGCCGTGTCGATGGCATACGAATTGAAGCTCATCCCAGCAATGGCCTCCCACGACGATCATTGCACGTTGTATTTTAAGGTTCGTCCCATGGCCCGTGAGCGCGCCATGATGCACCACATGCTCGACGCAAAAAAGGGTTAGCGGGTGGCATACGAAAGTGGCCGAAAGGGGCCTAGCCCCAATCGGCCATT
>JAGCBF010000157.1 GCA_017652285.1 Atopobiaceae bacterium | reverse complement strand
TTTGGCTCATACCGTTCGTGCGTCCGGCGGACGTGCGCGCCTGGGCGGCCGAGCTCGACTTGGATGCCGGTTCCGTCATCAATTACGATACGGCGCTGCACTTCGTGCTGGATCACGTGCGTGCCAAGCCAGAGTTCGCGGCGCGGCCCAACGTGTGCGTGGCGCATCAGTTCGTGACCAATTCCGGCGTGTCGCCAGAGCGCAGCGACTCGGAGCACTTGTCGCTGGGCACGCTCGACAACGTGGACTATCGGGCGTTCGAGGGCTTTGACTATGTGGCGCTTGGGCACATCCATGGGCCGCAGCGCATGGGACGCGACGAGGTGCGCTATGCGGGCAGTCCGCTCAAGCTCTCTTCGTCCGAAATCGACCAGCACAAGTCGTTCGTGGTGGTGGGCATTCGCAAAGAGGGCGGTGCGACGCGGGTCAAGTTCAAGCTGGTGCCGGTGGAGCCGTTGCGCGACTTTAGGAAGGAACGAGGTTCGGTGGACGAGCTGGTGCGCAAGGCTGGCCAAGAGGACGAGGCGCGCCGCGAGGACTTCGTGCATGCGGTCGTGACCGACGACGACCCCATCGACGTGGTGGCGCGCCTGCGCCGCGTGTGGCCAAACCTCGAGCAGGTCACCTTCGACAACGCCATAACGCGTGCCGCCGGCGCGACGGAGGTGCCGACGGAGGTCGATCTGAGCAAGAACATGGGCGACCTCTTCTATGAGTTCTTCGAGGCCCAAACGGGCAAGGCCCTGGAAGAGGACGAGAAGAAGCTGGTGGACGACGCCTTGGAAAAGGTGCTTGCGAAGGGAGGCGATGTGGCATGAGGCCGCTCGAGCTCAAGATGTCCGCCTTCGGACCGTATGCGGGCAGCGTGGACATAGACTTTTCTCGCTTTGGCGACCATGGCCTGTATCTGATCTACGGAGACACGGGGTCGGGCAAGACGATGCTCTTTGACGCCATCGCCTTTGCGCTCTTTGGCGAGACGTCGGGCAGTCGCGACGTGCGTACGCTGCGGAGCGACTTTGCGGATGCGGAGACGCCCACCGAAGTCAGCCTGCGCTTTGAGCACGCGGGTAACGAATACGTGGTGGTGCGTCGTCCGCAACAGATGCTCGCGCGCCGTCGCGGTGGGGGAGAAGATGCGTCGGCTCTGGTGGAACGCGCCGCATCGGCCGAGCTCACGCGTGGCGACGTGGTGTTGGGCAGCAGCATTCGCCAGGTAAACGACTACATCATCGACCTGCTTGGCTTGAGCTACGGGCAGTTTCGTCAGGTAACGATGATCGCGCAAGGCGCCTTTAGGGACCTCTTGTGCACTGATCCCGCCGAGCGCGAGGTGGTGCTGCGCAAGATCTTTGGCACCGAGGCCCTGGACCGGTTTGCCGCGGAGCTCCTGCAGGTGTCGCGCGACGCGCACGAGGAGCTGGACCAAACGCGGCATGAGTTCGAAAACTGCATCGAGCGCATGGACCGTGGGCTTATCGAGGTGCACGACAAGAACCAGCGCGTGCTCGCCCAGCAGAATCCCTTCCTTGCCGCAGATGACTGCATACGCGCGGCAAAGAACATCGTGCGGCAGCAGCGCTCAGAGATCGCAGAGGCAGAGAAGGCCCGCGACGAGGCGCGCGACGCTACCGTGGAGGCGCGGATCCAGCTGCGCAACGCAGAGGCCACGGCCGCGGCGCTCGAGGCGACGGAGCTGGCGAAGAACACGCTGGTGCGAGCGAACGCCCATGCGTCGATCTTCAAGGCGGCTCTCGACGACGCCAGCAAGCGCTACGACGAGCAGCACGAGGGGCTTGTCTCGCGCGAAAGCGACATTTCCAAGTCGCTGCCCCGCTACGACGAGCTTGAGGAGCGCAAGCGGCTGGCGGCGCTGGCGGCGGCGCGGAGCAAGGAGCTTGGCGCACGACGCGACGAGCTGGAGCGTACGCGAGCGGGCCTCGAGTCGAGCGTTGCGCATGCACGAGTGGAGCTATCCATTGCCCAAGACGTGTCGGGCCAGCTGGAGCGCGCACATGCGGATCGAGAAGGTCTCGAGCGTCGTACCCAACAGGCCAAGGAGGCATCGCAGGACTTGGCGAGCCTTACCACCGAGCGGACCGACCTGGTGCGGTTGGGATCTGCGGTACGACGCCTGCAAGAGGAGGACGCGCAGGCTCGGGCGCAGGCCGACGAGCTGTTTACGGCGTTGGTGGCAGACGACGCCGCGTTTGTCGCGTCGTCGCTTACGGATGGCAGCCCGTGCCCGGTGTGCGGGTCGCTCGAGCACCCGCATCCTGCCACGCCCACAGACGTCGCGCCAGACCGCACATCGCTCTCCAAGGCGCGCGAGCGTTCGCGCGAGGCGGAGGATCGCCTGCGTAGCAGCCAAGACGAGTACCTGTCGTTGCGCTCAAGGGTGGACGAGCGCTCGCAGGCGTGCCTGCGCGTGGTTCGCGAGCTGGTGGGCGATTTCTCGCATGGGGACGCGGAGGAGGCGGAGCGCTGGGCGCGTGGCAAGATCGCGACGCTTCGCCAGGAGTTGCGTGACCAGCTGGCGGACCAGGTGGAAAGGGAGCGCGCGCTGCAGAGCAAGCTGGACGAGCTCGAGCAGCTGCGCGAGCAATTGTCGATGAGCGAGCGCGAGCTTGGGAGCGTGCGGTCGGACCTGTCGGAGCTCGCGGGAGAGCTCGAGGTCGCGGTCGTCGACCTGGCGTCGGCCGAGGCGCGGGTGGAAGAGGTGTCCTCGAACCTTCCGTTTGCCTCGCGCGACGAGGCAAAGCGGCAGCTCGACGCGACCTTTAAGCAGCGCGTGGAGCTGGAGCAGGAGCTGGCGCTTGCCCGCACCTCGTACGAGACGGCGCTGCAGGACCAAGCGGCGGCGGAGTCCGTGCTGGCGGAGCGCCGCGCACGGTTGGAGGAGCTTGGCGTTAGGGAGGGCGACAAGACCCCGCGTGCCACCAAGGAAAAGCGCGCGCTCATGGTGGCGCAGGCGGCCGAGCAAAACGCCGACAAGGCCGTGCGCAAGGCCGAGGCGCGCGTGCACATGAACGAGCAGGTCATTGGCGAGATGGAGGAGCTCGCCAAGCGCCTGCCCGGTCTCGAGCGTGCCGTGATCGCCGCGGACCGCGTGTCGCGCATCGCGCGCGGGCAGGCCAGCGGCACCAATCGCATATCGTTCGAGCGCTATGTGTTGGGCTTTTACTTCGACCAGATCGTGATCTGCGCCAACAAGCGGTTGCTGGTGATGTCGAATGGCCATTATCAGTTGGTGCGCAACGCGGAGGGGGAGAGTCGCGGCAAGGGCGGCCTTTCGCTGGACGTGGTCGACTATGCCACGGGAAAGCGCCGTCCGGTGTCGTCGCTTTCGGGCGGAGAGTCCTTCGAGGCGTCGCTGTCCTTGGCGCTGGGCTTGTCGGATTACGCACAGCAACGTGCAGGCGGCATGCATCTGGACACCGTGTTCATTGACGAGGGATTTGGCTCGCTCGATCCGGAGTCCCTCGAGCTTGTCATGCGCGTGTTGAGCGACCTTGCGTCGGGTGACTGCCTGGTGGCCATTATCAGCCACGTGGAGGAGCTGGAGAAGCGCATCCAAAGCCGCATAGAGGTCAGCGCCAGCCCCAACGGCAGTCGCGTGGAGGTCGTCGTCGACTAGCAAAATGGCCGATTGGGGCTAGGCCCCTTTCGGCCAAAACGATCCTACACGGCCGACCGGTTGTGGCGCCTAGTGCGTGGCGCCCTTGGGCTTGCTCGCAATAACGGCGTTGCGGTAGGTGGGGTCGCCCGTCACCTCGCGAATCACATGCAGCTGGTCGGGAAACACCACGGGCATGTCTTCGCTGGAAAGCTCGATTTCCGCAATGGCTTGGTCGTTCCAACATGGGAAGATGTCGATTTCGAAGTACTGTCCCGCATAGGTCAGACAGTAGCGCGTCTTGCGTATCTCGCGCGAGTGGGGATCTGCCTGCATCTTGAGCATGTGATACTCGCCGGCGGTCAGGCGGCGCTGCAGCCTCATCTGCTTGTGGTTGTCGTCGATGAGCTTCTCGGTCAGGTAGTACATGCTGCTTTCTCCCGAGCCGCGCCGACGGATGCGAATCTCCTCGTTGGGGTCGGATCGCAAATACGTCTGTACGATCTCCACGCGTTCACAGTTGGGCAGCGAGTCGAGCCATGCGACGTCGGGGAACTCGATAAGGAACTTGCGCTCGATCTCGTACGGGCTCGCCTCGCCCAAAAAGTACGTGATCTCGCGAATGAGGTTGCGCATCTTTTCCTCAAAGTCCGTGGAGTTGTCGATGACCCTAAAGTGAGGATGTCCCGTCCAGGCGGCAATAAAGCGGTCGTCGATCTCTGCCGCCTGCTCGGGCGTCTCGTAGCGCGCCCCGTTGTTCTCCAACGTGTAGAACTCCTCGGCGCCCTTGGCGGCGGTGACCAGGTGAAACACGGCGTCGTAGTCGTCGCGCAGCTCCATCTCCGTCTTGCCCAGGTCCTCCAGCGCGCAGGCAAACTCCTCGTCCGTCATGTAGGCACGGTTGTCCAGCTCGCCGCGGTCGCAGACGATAAGGATCTTGTCGGATGCCATGGTCGAAGCCGCCTGCTCAAAGATGCGCTCCTTTTGAAGCTGCATGCGCATCTGGCACTTTTGGTAGTCCAGGTTGGAGCCGCACGTCCACGGCGCCACCCCGCCCGATATGAGCGCCGTGGCGGTTTCTGGCACGATGAGCACGGTGTACCCCAAGTGAGAAAGGTCGCGTTGGATGCGGCTCAGCGCCGTGGTCTTTCCGCCGCACGGACCGCCCGTTACAACGATTTTTGATATAGACATAAGGAGCTCCCCGACGATTGCCAAATCGCATACAGCATACTACATAGCGCGGGCCGTTGTGACAGGTCATCCGTCAGCTTGGCTTAGCGTGCACAAGCTCATCCTTATGTGGCAGCAACAGGTCGTAGAGGTTCACGTGCAGGCCCCGGTAGTCGGGGCAGGCGCGCTCGAGAACAAAGATGCAGCTCTGCGCGTCGAAGCGAGCGATCCAGCGCGTCTCGGCGAGGAGCTGCGACAGATACGCCTCCACGTAGCCGATGCCCTTGAGGCCCGGGTCCACGGGCTCGCTCAGCTGGTAGTCGATGTCGCAGGGGACCTCGTGCGCGGCGAAGTAGACGTCGTAGCTCCGCTTCATTTCGCCCAGGCTCGCCAGCGTGTCTCGCAGGGAGACGTTTTTGAGGGGCGGCATGGTCGCCATGACCTCGCGCCAGAGTTCGAGGGCGGCGTCCGTCCGCCTCTCCAGCGTGCGGACGCCTTCGCGCCACAGCGCGATTGGGTCGTCGACATCCAGCACGGCGGCCGCCTCCTCGGGCGTGGCGTCAGCAATTCCGAGCGCGTAGGCGACCGATGCGGCAAGCTCGTATGCCTCGTACGCGGACACGCTCGACGAGCCACCCGCGCAGTAGAGGGTCGCGACGTGAGCCACGGTCTTGGCGAAGTTGTCCGATGCGCGCCCTAAGTCGTATTCGTCCTTGTGCCTGCTAATCGCCCCAGTCATCGTCCCACCTCTCGCCGTCCCAGCCGTTCGCATGCTCGTCGTAGTCCCATTTTTCGGGGTCGAAGGAGTACACGCGCCCCTCGTCGTCGACGATTTGGTATTCGCTGCTGACTCCGGTTTCTGCCATGCGCGCGTACTCGTCCGAGAAGCGCATGACCTCAACTGGCGGCATCGATGCGACTTCCGCCGTGTCGCCCCACGCATCCAGGCAGCCACGCAGGGCCTCGGCGATCACGTAGTCGGGCACGTCGGTCGGCAGCTCGTCGCGTATGGCGTAGAAGGCGTCTTGGAGCTCGGCCAGATCATGGGCGACGTCTCTTTGCGAGAGGTTGGGCGACGTGGCAAGCGCCTCGGCGAGCAAGACGATGGCCGGCACGCCGAACTCGAAGCGCTCGACCTCCGCGAGCGCCTCGGTCCGTCGCGCCGCGATCATGCGGGCGTCCTCGCTCGTGATTGACAGTCCGCCTGCCGCGAGCCTGGCGTTGACTTCCGAAAGCGTCGTTTCGACGTCGGCTAACGTCGGCCTTGCAAGCCATGGAACACTGTCCATGCGCCACCCCTTTCGTAATTGCAGTCAATTCCTAATACTGCGAATTCCTAATACTGCGAAGGGACGCGAAGTTCAAGACTGCAAATCCGGGCGCGGGTGTGGTAATGTGGCGTATGCCAGACGACGCTTCTCCTCGAAATCCTATGTTGCAGTTCATGGCCTACCCAGCCTTTTGGGGTAGATGGCGAGACGATTGTTCTCATCGTGCGAGTGGTAATAGTCGAATATGCTCTCCGCCGAAGCTCATAGCAGGCATGGTTCCGAAAAAAGCAACCCGTCACCGCTGGCGGGACCCGAACCCCTGAGGTCGGAGTCGGCAAGCAGTGTGCGCACACTTTTTCGAGAGTGTGTGCACATCGTTGGCAAGGGCATGCGCGCTGTCGAGGAGCGCGCGAGGACGCG
>JAGCBF010000156.1 GCA_017652285.1 Atopobiaceae bacterium | reverse complement strand
GATGCGTCATGTCCCTACCACACGTCCCCGAGCCGCACGACCGCGCGCGTGCCGCCTTCCCACTCGGGCGAGCGGTCGCGCTCGCGGTTGACGCGCTCGGCCTCCTCGACCTTTGCGCGCATGGCCCTGAGCCGCCGGAAGTAGGTGGTGCGCGAGAGGCCGAGCTGCTCCATGCCCTCGGCGGCGGTGTGGCCCTCCTGCCACGCGAGGAAGTCCGCGCACGGGGTCTCCCTGCCGAACATGGAGCCCTCGGGCGGGTCGATGCGGGCGCTCCTCCTGCCGGCGTAGCGCGTGCGGGCTGTTCTCGTCGCCGTTCTGCACCGTGTGGGCCGGGTCGATGATCACGAGGCCGAAGCCACACTCGCCGCATCAGCGAAAGGGGCGCTGCTTTGCCTAAGCAAGTTATCGCATCGCACGCGCACGGTATCCTTTCGAAACTTGCACGAAAAACACCCGGAGCTGCGTCCGCGCTCCCGCAGGTTGAATGCATGATATCGCGACGCCTTCCCCCAGGAGAATCCCGGCTTCTCGTCACCGAACTCGGGTTTTTGTATTTCAAGCCACCAGACATCGTTGTGCATTGAACTTAGCACGTGAATGGAGGCAGGGATGCAGGATACGACCGTGAGCGCGCGGAACTCGAGCGTCACCTTGCTTGGGTCCCTCGTGAACCCCGGGCCGTGGCGCATCACGTCATCGCGGCCAACGGGGTGCACCCCAAGGTCATGCAGGAATTCGCCGGCCACCACAGCTCGCAGAACGCGACGGACATCTACACGCACGTGAACGTGGACAGCAAGCGGCAGGCGGTCGCCGTGCTTGAGGCAGCTCACCCATCTATACGCGCCGATACCTCGTGCCTGGCCCTACGCCCAGCCTCTCGACCAGTCCCCGCGCCACGAGCGAATTAAGGACCCTGATAGTCTTGTCCTTGCCGAACCCGGCCCCCTCGGCGATTTCCGACCGCGTAAGCCTGCGACCCTTGGCCATAGCCGACCAAACCGCCTCCTCCGCACCGCTCAGGTCCACACTCTTGACAACGGGGAGCGTCACGGCCACCGAGCCTGTGCGCACCGAGAAGGAGGGGCCTATCGGGGCACCCTCGTACGCATCACGGATCCTCATGATGCCCGTGCCAAACTTCTCCACGATGTCGAGCCTGAAGAACACCCCTGCAAGGGTCGGGTTTCGCAGCATCGATACATGCCCCGCGAGATAGTCCTCCTCGGTCAGGCCGGAAGGCAGCGACCCAGGGGACACGATCTCTATGCGGTCGGGAAACATGCTCACCGTGATGTGCGCCGCGACATCCCACGTGCGGTGCGTCAGCGCATTGGCCATGGCCTCGCGAAACGCCTCGTAGGGCACAAGCTCATGCCGTCTCCTCAGTCCCCCCTCAATGCGCTCCAAAACATAGTAGCGCTCAAACATCTCGAGGGCGGCGTCGTACTGCCGCAGCGCCGAGACGCCCGCCACGGTCTCGCGGTCTAGCATCTCGCTCATGGTTTCCCCAAACCGCACCATGTCGGTCCCTGCCATCGAATTGGCATCGGCCAGGATCTCGGCGGCCTTCGTGTACCTCCCCTGCCTATCCTGGAGGCCAAGCGTGCGCAAGACGTCGGAGTCGAGGTCTGCAACACCTATAGCGGCTGCCAGCTTCTGTCCCAGCAGGTCAAACGAAAGGTCCTCCCGAACCGCCTCGAGCTGGTCGAAGTACAGGTTGGAGCCCTCAAGGACGAGCCTTCCGTACTCGAGCTTGTCGACCTCAACGGTGGAAGCGTCACTTCTCCTGTACGCCCTCCCCTTACAGAGATAAGGCTTGTGAGCCCCCTCTTGGACAATAAGGGTTACGATCCGCGCACCTTCGTCGACCTGCAGGGAGAAATCAGGCCTTGGGTCAATGCCGTCGTTTATCGCGTTCTCGACGCGAAGGGCGTCGCCAACCGGGTCGCCAAGCCCGACCACGCGTCGATCATCATCGACTCCGAACACCACCCTTCCCATGCCGAAGTTTGCGAATGCGCTCACCGTCTTCAGGAAGGACGGCGAAACTCGCTCCTTGTACTCCAACGTCGCGGATTCTCGCGGTAGCATTGTGGCCTCCATCACACGACAATCGATGCAACGATAATACAACGATACGGATATCGTTGCAAATACGTTGCAACGATATGAGGCGCATCGTTTTCTCGAACAAGGAGAACTCAGGTCGTCTATCAAGTTATATGACCCATAAGATGTCGCAAACCGTGTCCGATTGGAGAAGAAGATGGCGAACAGGTGCACCGACGAGTACAGGCGGGAGGCCGATCGCATCGCGGCAGACCCGGACGCCAAGGGCTACACGAGCGTCGACGAATTGTTCGCCGATCTGGACGCATGACAATGAGGGAGATTCGCCAGCCGTCGCGGTTTAAAGAAGGGCTACAAGGCAACCGTGAAGCGCGGACTTCCCAAAGACGAGCTGCGCGGCACCCTTCACAGCGCGAGGCTGCCGCCAAGGTCCCATCGGCGAAACGACGTACGCAAGGATCGCGCAACGCCCGCATCAGGCCCGCCGCATCCATCGCGCGCGGCGTCGAGAAAGCAGCCTGCGTGTTGTTGAGCCGGAAGATATCCCCCACCTTATAGGCTGGATTATCCCCCCACATCAGCTTGGATAGGAGACGCCACCCACTTGGCCCCCTGGAGGATTCCGGTCTCTCGTCACCTGACTTGGGTATTTGTATCGCAAGACACCAGACAACGTTGTGCATTGAACTTAGCACATGAATGGAGGCCGAGATGACGGACGCGACTGTGAGCGCACGGGTCGAGTACGACGTCAAGAACGAGGCGGAGGAGATACTGCGACGGATCGGGGTGCCTGTGTCGGTGGTCATC
>JAGCBF010000155.1 GCA_017652285.1 Atopobiaceae bacterium | reverse complement strand
TCACTCCCCTGCTCAAGCGGCTCGAAAAGCATGGCTACGTGGCTCGTCGCAGATCCGACAAGGACGAGCGCTCGGTGATCATCACGCTCACGCAAAAGGGCCGTGACCTCCGAGAGCGGGCTCTCGGCGTGCCCAGCTGCATCAGCAACTGCATCCACATGACGCCAGAGGAGCTTATCCAGCTTAAGCTGCTGCGAGAGAAGATGCTCTGCACGCTGTCGTAATGTGGCCGATGGGCGCGGGCGGCCAGCCGATGCGGGCGGCCAAACCGCGAGCCGGCCCGAAAAGTGGCCGTAAGGGGCCAAGCCCCAATCGGCCACTTTTTTGCATCTAGGCCAGGTCGGCGGTGTCGACCAGGCGATAGCCCTTGTCGGCCAGCGCGACGCAGGCCCGGGGCGCGTCGCTTACCTTGAGCACGTCCACGGCCTCGTCCCCGTGGACCGAGAAGCAATACCCATACTCGATGTTGAGGTCGAGCTCCTCGAAGGCATCCAGCAGGTCGGCAAGGCCACCGGGACGGTTGGGCACCGCCACGGCGAGTACCTTGGTCACGATCGCACGCATATCCGCGGAACGCAGGGCGTCCACCGCCTGTGCGGGCTTGTCGCACACGATGCGCACCAAACCGTAGTCGCTGGTCTCCGCGATGGTAAGGGCGTACATGTTGACGCCCGCGTCTGCCAGCACGCGCGTGAGCGCAGACAGACGGCCCTTCTCGTTTTCCAAGAAGACGGTTACCTGTTCCAGCATCAGCAGTCATCTCCCCTCAGGTCCACCACGCGCACGGCCTTGCCCTCGGAACGCGGTATGGAGCGCGGCTCCACGATGCGTACGCGAATGCCCACAGAAAGCGCGCTCTTGAGGCGCTCCTGCATGTCGCGCTGCAGGAGCTCGATTGCGCGGACCTCGTCGAAGTCGAAGTCCGGGTTCGGCTCGACCTTGAGCGTGACCACGTCCAGATGGCCCTTGCGCGTAAGCTCGATCTGGTACCAAGACGAGATCTGGTCGAACGTCTTCATGACGTCCTCGATCTGGCTGGGGAACACGTTGACGCCGCGGATGATGAGCATGTCGTCCGTGCGGCCGTGCAGGCGGTCGATCCGGCGATGCGTGCGGCCGCAGGCGCACTCGCCCGGCAGGATGCGCGTGATGTCGCGGGTGCGGTAGCGCACGACCGGCGTGGCCTCGCGGTCGATGGTGGTCAGCACGAGCTCGCCCCACTCGCCGTCGGGCAGGACCTCGCCCGTCTTGGGATCGATGACCTCCGCATAGAAGTGGTCCTCGGCCAAGTGCAGGCCGTTTTGCTCCATGCACTCGATGGCCACGCCCGGTCCCATGGTCTCGGTAAGCCCGTAGACGTCGAGCACCTTGTAGCCGATCTTGTCTTCCAGGTCCTTGCGGAAGTTGTCGCTAAACGCCTCCGCGCCGTGGATGCCCACGCGCAGCTTGAACTCCTTCTTGGGGTCGATGCCCATGGAGAGGGCCGTGTCCGCCAGGTGCATGGCATAGCTGGGGGTGCAGCACAGGATGGTCGAGCCCATCTCGCGCATGACGCGAATCTGGCGCTCGGTGTTGCCTGCGCTCATGGGAATCGTGGTGCAACCCGCCTTGACGCCACCGTAGTGGGCGCCCAGGCCGCCGGTGAACAGGCCGTAGCCATAGCACACGTGCATGACGTCCTGGGGGCCGCCGTCCGCGTACCACACGCCTCGAGCGAAGCAGTCGCCCCAAATGTCCAGGTCGTGCTCGGTGTAGCCGCCAACCGTGGCGATGCCGGTCGTGCCGCTGGACATATGGATCTCGCGCACGTCCTCCATGGGAACCGCAAACATGTTGAACGGATAGTTGTCGCGCAGGTCCTGCTTGGTGGTGAAGGGCGCCTTCTGGAGGTCCTCAAGCGTCGTGACGGCGTAGGGGTCAAAGCCAGCCTCGTCGTAGAGGTCGTGATAAAACGGCACGTTCTCGTAACACTTGATGACGGTCTTCTTCACGCCCTCGAGCTGGAGCGCCTCCAGCTCCGCGCGCGGCGCGGTCAGAATGTCTTGCGGTCGCTTCATAGCTTGCCTTTCGTGGTGTAACCCTTGGAGCCTGTGCCCCCCGTGTCATGTGCGCGAGCGCACATACAAGCGCCTATTCTATGTTCCCATTGTTGCGATGTGTTTACGTGCCACAAAAATGCTTCTTAAGCATAGGCTGCTGTGGAGAACATGCCACCGAAGCGCCATGTTGCGTCCCAACGTTGCAAATGGGAACGTTTCAAATGGGTGTTCCCCTCCCCTTTGCCCTCAGGGTACAATGACTGTAGCAGTCACGCGCGAGAGGAGCAGCCATGAGGTGGCCGTGGAGCAGGAAGCCCAAAGTCGAGCCGACCATTCCCGACGGTGCGGTGCGCAAGCGCCTTCGGTACGTGGGAAAGGTGCAGGCGGTGGGGTTCCGCTTTACCGTTGACGGCTGCGCCGAGGAGGCGGGCGTCACGGGATGGGTCAAGAACATGGATGACGGTTCCGTGCTCGTCGAGGCGCAAGGCACCTCGGAGCAGGTCTCTCGGTTCCTGGGCCTTGTCCAAGAGCAGATCGACTCGCCCAGGACGTGGATCGAGGGACGGCTCGAAAGCGCGGAGGCCATAGAGCCCAGGCCCGACACGCGGTTTTCCATCCTCAACCTGTAGCCTCGTGCCGGTATCCGACAAAGGAGAACACCATGTTCAATCTTCCCAAGCTTTTTGACTCGGCCTTGTCGCACGGCGAGTCCATCGCAGACAGGCTCATCTTTGCGGCGCGCACGCGTGCGGAAGACTATCTGTATGGCTGGCGCACGGCGCGCGACTTGACGCAGCTCGCCGGCGCCGGGGCCTCCTTGTGGCTCCTGCATCGTCGCTCACGCGCGGCCATCCCCCTGTCGGTGGCCACGTCTGCGGTGGTTGCGGGCCTGTCCGTGCTGTCCGCCCGCTTTGACCCCACGCCCGAGGGACAAAAGCAGCCCGACCTGCGTGACAAGGTCGTCAACACGGTGACGGAGGTCCTGCCCAGCGTGTTTGGCGCGGCGATGCTACTTTCCAAGCCCGCGCGTGCCGAGCTTACCGGGGCACTGGACTTGTCGCCGCGCAACCCCGCGTTGCCCTTTACCCCCGCCGAGCAGCTACGCAACCACGTGTCGCTCTATGGAGCCTACACCATGGTCGGGCACTGGGCAGAGATGCTCTTTTGTCAGCTCATCAAGCTTGGGGTGGTCGGAGGCGACTACGACCGGTCGAACACCATGCTTTGGGACTGGTGGCTGCACCCCTTCCCTGCGGAGGGCATCGCGGGCATCCTCATTGCGCTGGCGTTGTCTCCCCTCCAGACCAAGCTCCTTGCGCTCACCGGTGGACGCGTGCTCCCCGCGATGGCGGCGAGCTTCCTTGCCAACCAGGTGGTCTGCACGTCGATCGACTACGCCACGGGCATGGTTGCCAATCGCAACTACGAGCTGTGGGACTATCGCGACATGCCATTTAACTTCCAGGGACAGGTCTGCCTGCAAAACTCCCTTGTCTACACGCTCGCCGCGACGCTGGTGACCTGGATCGCCTACCCCGCGCGCGACGCATGGCTGCGCCGCGTTCCCGCCGACGCCGCCAACCTGGCGTTCAGTGCCCTCGCACCCGCCTACGCCTTCGTCAACCTGCTGTACTTCGTGTAAGAAAAAATGGCCGATTGGGGCTAGGCCCCTTTCGGCCACTTTTGCGCTAGGCCCCAATCGGCCACTTTTGCGCTAGGCCCCTTTCGGCCAACCCGTTGTTACTGCTGGCTTGCCTTAAGGGCGATGGCGGTGCTGTAGTAATAGTAGAGCGACGTTACGG
>JAGCBF010000154.1 GCA_017652285.1 Atopobiaceae bacterium | reverse complement strand
CCTGCGCGCGCACATCGCCGCCATGGTCGACGCGGTGGAAAAGGACGGTGTCGACCTGCTGGGCTACACCATGTGGGCACCCATCGACATCGTGAGCGCCTCCAGCGGCGAGATGGACAAGCGCTACGGGTTTGTCTACGTCGACAAGAACAACGCGGGCGAGGGCACGCTTGCCCGTAGCCGCAAGAAGAGCTTCTACTGGTACAAGAAGGTAATTGCCAGCAATGGCACCGACCTCGACTAGACTCCGTGACCTGCGGGTTTGTGAACGCACGGGCCGCGTCGGGCAAAACGATACGCAACGGAAAAACGCCTTGGGACCGGTTTGGTCGCAAGGCGTTGGTGGCCGATTGGTGGCCGATTGGGGCTAGGTCCCTTTCGGCCAATTACGGTGGGGGCGCGAGCCGGGATGGCGATAGCACCACGCAAAGGCACCGATCCCGACGCCGCTCACGACACGAGTGACGAGGTAAGCGCGTCTATCGCCTTGCGCATGGCGTCGAGTTGCGGCTTGGTGTTCTCGGTGGGCTACTCCTTCCAGCCGCAGTCGTCGCAGAAGAGTACGAGGAAGCGTCTGGCGTCAATGGTCACGTTTAAGCTGCCACATGTGGGACAAATCGGACCGCCCGGACGTCCGCCACCCGCCACGTTGGCAAGCTCGGTGTCCGCAAGGTCTCGAGGTGCGTTCTCGTCATAGATGGTCTCGGCGGTGTCACTCATCGTTCTGCTCCTTTGTCCTGTGGGCGGCTATACATCATGAGCGTTCTAAAGGTCGCGCTCATTGGATGTGCCGCCGCGAGACAATTCCTCCGGGAGTGGTTCGCGCTTCCATCCCACATCCGCCTCCGCAGCGCAGAATACCCATAGGCGACGAGCCTGATGGGCAAAGGTTGGCTGGACTTCCACGAGGCCGGCGTCCTCGATGCTAACGACGCAATACGAGCGCGGGCATCCTGGCGCGTTGCCGCAGGAGGAACTTTACTGCTACAACGGCGTAGTTTCGGGTGCCGACACCGAGCAGCTCGCACTTCTTGGCGAGTGGGACGTGTAAGGGTAGCCGCGAGGTTAATGCCCTCACCACGGTTGCGTACACTTCGGCAAAATGTATGCAACCGTGGACACTTATCGCGGGATTAGTTCGGCCATGTGTAAATAGCTGCTGCTCGATGCCTGACCTAACGTCGGTCACGAGCACCCGCGTGACCATGTGGTTGGGGTATACTGCCATTACGACGATGGCCCGTCGGGGTTTAACCTTTGCCGAGGCCCGACCTTTAACCACCAAGAACAGGGTTCGGAGATACGTATGTACAGCACAACCGATGCGCGCACCTTGACGAGCGAGATCGTGTCCCAGCGGGTCGGTCCCGTCTTCGAGCGGTGGGGCATAGAGCGTGCGTGGCTTTACGGGTCCGTCGCGCGGGGAACGCAGACCGAGCGCAGCGACGTGGACCTCATGGTCGAGCTCGTGCCCGATGCCGGCATCGGAATCGGTATCGTCCGCCTTCAGGACGAGCTGGAGGACGTGCTGGGACTCGACGTGGATATCCACAGCGTCCCCGACCCCAAGCGCACGAATCCGGCTTTCTTACGGAACTACGAGTCATCGAAGGTGTTGGTGTATGAGCGCGAGGCAAAATGACCAGCGGCGCATCGGTGAGATTTGGCATGCGATAGAGCAGCTCGAGCGACGTCTGCGCAACGGTCCGATTGGGAAGCCGGTCCTCGTCAACCCCCAGAACGAGCTCGAGGAGATGGCGGCGGCAGGCATCGTGTACAGCGTGCAGAGGATCCTGGAGGAGGTCGTCGCGTTGTCGGACGGCACGAAGGTCTCGTTTCCCGGGTACGAGTGGAACGAGATACGCGGCATGCGGAATCGTCTCGTCCACGACTACACGGGGACGGACTTCGAGTTCGTGTGGGACGCGATCCAGCACGAGATTCCCAAGCTCCGGCAGCTCTGTCTGGACTTCTGTGACCTGCATGGTCTTTCCGTCGATCAGATAGCTCCGGACGATCGCCCGCGGCCGTAAGCATCGAATGCCAAGGAGGCTGCAACCTCCACGAGGTCGGCGACGTAACGAGAACGCGGGCATCCTGGCGCGCGGCCGGGATTGACCGTTTGGGGCCAGGTCACTTTCGGCCAACGGGAGGAGGCTTACCTTGCGCAGCGCGATGGCGGGTGCGGAGCTGGCGGTGGCATCACGCGTTGGCGAGGTCCCTCAGGAGCTGTTGCTGCAAGTATCGGGACACGTATTGGCACATGCCCTCGCGGAATCTGGTAGAAGTCAACCAAGTCGTTGAAGACCGAGACGAGCTTGGTCCCGAACGGCACCTCCTCGTGGGCGAAGCGGGCACCGGCCTCCGAGCAGAGGTCGCGCATGGGCGCACAACTGCGGTGCGTGGCATGGCGACAAGCTAACGATGCCTTTAGGACTCGTACTCGACAGTTCGGAAGCCAAGCTGCTGCAGGCGAGTGACGTGCAGGACAGCAGCGTCGACGTGCCGAGCACGGGCATCGAGAGCATTCGGGATAAGCCGAGGCACAGTTATCGCCAGCATTTGCTACATAGGGCTTCACTATGAAAGTCACACCGTGCGCGGAGCGGTGCTTCTCAGTTTTGGGTTTAAGCTTAGAAGAGTTCAGCCCGCTGGGGTATCCTGTTAAATTGAAGAAGCGGCTTTTGAAGGGGGGCACTGTGAACAAGAATAGAAGAATCCTCTTTCATCTTGAAAAGGACATTCTGCCTGTTGAGGAATTGCAGGCCTGCATCTCCGAGTTCTTCGCGATGATCCAGTCCGCCTCCGAAGACTGTCTGAGTGACGTAAAGTGGTTCGCCGAGATTCAGCGGGGATCTGTGGCGCTTGCGACCTATCCCTCCTCCGACATCGAGACGGACGAGGAGATCGACCAGTGTCTAGGAACGATCCGCAGGGACTTTATGCTAATCCAGGGCGGAAAGAGTCCCTCTACGCTTACAAAGAGAACCATGCAGCATTACGAGGCGATGACGCGTCTCTTCAAGAGCGAAAAAGGCCTTTCTGGCAATCCTACCATCGATGTTTCCTACCCGGGCAGCGGCGAGCGTGAGCCGATCGCCATGGTTGACTACTCCACACCAAGGCAGCCTAAGACGGTCGATCGTTCCTTTGGCACCGCATACGGAGAGGTGAAGACGCTGCATGCAAGTGGCCGTCCGTTCTTCGCGCTCTATGATGAGGCTTTCGGCAAGCGTATCAAGGTTTACTATGACGACGCGTTGCTGGATACGGTGCGCGCTTGCTATCGCAGCAACTACGTGCGCGTTACCGGTGACATATCCTTCAACGAGGACGGTACCAAGCGAGACATCGTGGCTAGGGATATACAGGTCGTCGAACGTCCAGCGACGGTTTCTTTGGCAGACCTATTTGGAATTTGGGGCGATACCGAATGAAACGCGTCTATTGGGACTCATGTTGCTTTATCGACTTTCTACAAGGATCTGAGCGTGGAGAAGTGCTCAAAGGCGTTGTCGATAAGAAAGACAGCGGCGAGCTGGAAATAGTCACCTCTGTTGTAACACTGACCGAGGTAATTAAGCTTGGCAAAGGTACTGTTGAGAAGAGGGATGCAATCATCCAGGTCTTCAACCAAGACAAGGGATTGCTCGTTGTCGACTTGACCAAACATCTTGCCGAACAAGCTCGAGAAGTGATATGGAAGTACAGTTTTGAGAGGCATATAGAGGACGCCGTGCACCTCGCTACTGCTGTCTATGTCAACCAAGTCCACGGTATCGACGAGCACCAAGGTCCAGTCAGAGGAGAGTCTGGAGCGTTGCGGATTAAGATAGTACT
>JAGCBF010000153.1 GCA_017652285.1 Atopobiaceae bacterium | reverse complement strand
GAGTCCGACGTGCTTGCGAAGATGATAATGGGCGGTCGCGAGGGCGCGGCGGCGCCGCGCGTCCCTCTTGCCCTGGCAGCTCTTGCACCGCAGCTCGAGGTTGCCCGCGTCGTTGGTCCCGCCCTCGCTGAGCGCAACCACGTGGTCAACCTCGCCGCCCATGCCTGCGGTCCTCCACTTGCTGCCGTCGTGCCAGGCGCACACCCTGCCGCAGTCGGTGCACCTGCCCTTGGTCCGTGCGATGGCCAGCTGCCGGTTGCGCTGGTAGTCCCCGGTCCAGTACTCGGAGCGCCACGGCTCGCGCTCCGCCCTGGTGTAGTCGCCCTGCGTGCGCTGTCTCTTTGGCCGCGGCCTGCAGTCGCAGCGCCTGCCCGCCGGTATGATCTTCCCGCAGTGCGGGCAGAACGTGGCCATGCGCCCCATGTCAGCCCACGATATCGGCCGTGGCCACGATGTCGCCCTTGTACCGCATCGGCGGGCCGTGGAGCACCACGCAGTCAGATGCGAGGCACTCGTAGTAGAGCCCGGAGTCCTCGTAGGCGCATACCACCCACGTGGGCACGCCACGGCTGTTCTGCAGCCTGAGCGCGCCGGCGACGAACCGGTGCTCGTGCATCAGGTTGCAGGTGTCGCGCACGCCATACACCTCGCAGCCGATCTCGATGGGCATGCCGTTCATGTCGCGCGGCGGCCACTCCACGGCGTGGCCGTTGACCAGCAGCCGGCCCCTGGCCAGCGTGACGCTCACTCGTCCACCTCTATCAGCAGCACGGCCATGGCGATGGCCCCGACGGTTGCGCCCAGCACGACGCCGAGCATGAGTCCCTTTATCATTCGCTTGCCTCTCTTCCTAGCTCGCGCATCCTTCGCTCGACCTCCAACTGCCTGAGGTAGGAGACGGGTTCAGGTGCATACGGATACTGAACGGCACAGCTCTCTGCGATGTATCGGTGTGCCAACGTGACCAGCTCCCACAGCTTGGCGTTCTCGGTGCGCAGATCCGCCACGCGCTGGCGCAGGTGCTGGTAGGCCTCATCGGTCATGTAGTGGGCCGGGAGGATCCTGTCGCATGCGGCCTTGACCGCCTCCTCAACCTCGTCTGCGACATCATGTCGCGTCCGTGTCGCGTCGCTGTCGCCGCGTGACATGGCTCGCTCGGCCTCGTCGTAGGCCCTGCGTAGGCAGTCGCCCATCATGCCACCTCGATTCCATGCTCTTTCAGCAGCTCCCGCAGCTTGGCGTTTTCGGTTCCCAGCTCCAACGTCTTGTCAAAGAGCCGCGACCCCTGCTCCCGCAGCTTGGCGTTCTCGGCCTTGAGGCCATCACGTCCGTACAGGTATGCAGCGGTGCCAACCGCCTCAAGCTCTTGCTTGAGTTTGGAGTTCTCGGCGCGCAGGTTCTCGTTCTCCTCCCTCAGCAGCGCGGCGGCGTCGCAGACCTCGCGCTTCGTGGTGGTGCCGCTGTAGTAGGCGTCGCTTATCCTTGCCCTCTCGGTCGCGTTCATCGCTTCACCTTCAATCGTGCAGCGCTCGGCCTGCTGAACCCCTTGTGCCCCAGGTGCTTGGCGGCCGCCTTCCTGGTCACGCCGTGCGCCTCCGAGTACTCGGCCACCGCCTTCAGGTGTTCCTCGACCCAGACCGCGCATTCGATGTTCACTCCTGGCACCGAGAAGTAGTCCTCAATGGTTCCGTCGAAGCTCATAACTCCACCCCCGGCACGCCCAGCTTCACCAGCTTCTCGCCGATGTGGTCGTAGGCCACGCACCTTTCAAGCCACCAGTCAGACTTGCGGTTCTCGTCCCGCTCGCACTCATCGCGGTACGCGCACGACTCCGGGCAGCTGTCGCCGATGTAGGGCCACATCTCCTGGCACATCTCCTCGAGGTCGCAGATCCGGTTCACGTGCTCGGTGATGCCCTCGCAGCTCTCGTAGGTGTGGTAGTGCTCGCGCTCTTTCCTTTGCTCTTCGGTCATTTGCCTGACTTCCTTTCTCGATTGCCCCTCCTGTACGGGAACATGTGGCGGTTGCGGTGGATGATGTGTCCGAGCTGGGAGGACGTGAGCTCGAGCTCCTCGCATATGCTCCTCATCGACCACCCGCTCGCCCAGAGCTTCGCCGCCATGTCCGCCGTCCCAGTCGCCAGCGCCCCGTAACGCAGCCCGTACGCAGCCACGAGGCGCAGCGTCTGCGCATCCGTCACGTCGCACACCGTCAACTCTCCCCCTCCTTGCATCCGCCCAGGAACGGGTCGTCTTGGCCCAGTCCGAGGAGCAGTGCGGCGCCGCACTCGAAGCCTCGTCTCAAGCCGCTCATCAGGATCGAGGCCTCGCCGTTCGTCAGGCCGAAGCCCTTGATCATCCTGACAGCCTCCGTGGTCACCTTCTCGCAGCAGTCCTGCAGGTAGGCCTCGCGCTCCTCGCTGATGTTCATTTCCGTCTCCTTCCCGTCTAATCGGATACTTGGTACCTATCCGTCGCGGCGTGCTCGCCAGCCTTGCCTGCGGGTATCGCGAGCTGCTCGGATGCGATGCTTGGCCCCTGCTTGGACGGTGGGGCCGTTGGCAGGCCGTTGGCAGCTCCGCGGCGGTGGTCGTCGGGCCCGCAGTCGATGCCGCGGTACGCCTCGCGGATGCGGCCGACGATGGCCTGCGCGGTCTCGTGGACGCCGCCCTCGTGGGACAGCCGGCGCCCCAGCTCGGCGCTGCCGTACTGCGTGGTGATGATGGTGGGAGTCGCCCTGCCGGGCTCGGTGCCGCCCGAGTAGCGGTTGTTGATAATCTCGAAGAGCTTCGACAGCGCCCATGCCGTGGCGCGCTCCTTGCCCAGGTCGTCGATGACGAGCAGGCCGCAGCTCGAGTAGCGGGCCACCACCTCCACCTCGCTGCCGCGGCCGCCGTAGGTGTCGGCGATCTCGGCCAGCAGGCCTATGCTCGAGACCCACAGGGCCGTGCCCATGCCCGCAGCGAGCCAGCCCTCGAGCATCTGCGCGGCCTTGGTGGTCTTGCCGTCGCCCGATGTGCCGTGGACGTAGTAGCTCACGCCCTCGGCCAGCTGGGAGTTTCGGCTCTCGTCGGGCACCACGCCCACGTAGCGCTCCGGCACGCCCGCGGCCCTTGCCGCCGCCATCAGGTCGTCGCGGCTCTCGATCCTCGTGCGCTGTCCCAGCTTGTCCAGCAGCCACTTGGGGACCTCGGAGCCCGTCTGCTCGAAGAGTCCCAGCAGCTCGTCGTAGTCCTCCACCGACGTCTGAACGATCACAGTGCCACCCCCTCGTCTATCACCTCGTAGTCGTCGAACACGCGCCACCCGTCGGCTGCCGGCCCGGCGCGCGACGGACCTCGAGTACTTCCTCAGCTACCACGTCGGCATCGTCTTCTTCTTCGTCGGCTGCCTCGCCTATTCGCAGG
>JAGCBF010000152.1 GCA_017652285.1 Atopobiaceae bacterium | reverse complement strand
GACTTCGACAAGCCCGCCCGCGACTTCTCGGGCGGGTGGCAGATGCGCATAGCCCTGTCCAAGCTGCTGCTTCGTCACCCCGACCTGCTGCTTTTGGACGAGCCGACCAACCATCTGGACCTGGAGAGCGTCCAGTGGCTGGAGCAGTTCTTGGCCGGATACGACGGCGCGGTCCTCTTGGTGAGCCACGACCGCACCTTTATGGACGCGTGCGTGAGCCACGTGGCGTCCCTGGAGAACAAGCGCCTGTACACCTATACGGGGAACTATTCCAGTTACCTGCGGCAACGCGAGGACAACCTCGAGCAGCTCAGGGCAAAGCGCGCCGCACAGGAACGCGACATCGCGCATATGGAGACCTTCATCGAGCGCTTTAGGTACAAGCCGACAAAGGCCAGGCAGGTGCAGGAGCGCGTCAAGCGCGTCGAGAAGATCAAGGAAGAGCTCGTCGTTTTGCCCGAGTCGCATCAGACGGTGCACTTTAAGTTTCCCGACCCGCCGCGCACGGGCGACATGGTGGTCGACCTTGCGGGCGTGGCAAAGCACTTTGGCAGCAACCGCGTGTACGACGGACTGGACCTCACGCTGTATCGCGGCGACCACGTGGCGCTCGTGGGGCCCAACGGCGCGGGCAAGTCCACGCTCATGAAGCTCATAGGCGGGACCATATCTGCCGACGCCGGCACGATCGAGCTTGGCAAGAACGTGACGCACGCCTATTACGCGCAACACCAACTCGAGACGCTGAACCCCGCCAACACGGTGATCGGCGAGATGGACGAGGTCGCGCCGGGATGGACGAGCTCGGAGGAGCGCAGGCTCCTTGGCGCGTTCCTGTTCCATGGGGACGACGTGCTCAAGCGCGTGTCGGTCCTGTCGGGCGGGGAGCGTGCGCGCCTGGCGTTGGCTAAGATGCTCGTGGCACCCGACCCGCTGCTGCTCTTGGACGAGCCGACCAACCATCTGGACATCGACTCCGTCGACGTCTTGGAACGCGCGCTGAGGGACTTTCCCGGCACCATCGTGCTCATCAGCCACGACGAGCACCTCGTGCGTGCCATATCCAACAAGATCGTGGACGTGCGCGACCACAAGGCGACGGTGTACGTGGGCGACTACGAGTACTATAGGTTCAAACGCGCCGAGCTTGAGGCGGCACAGCAGGACGAGGCGGTGCCGACCGCGGTGCGCGGGCGTACGGGCGCCGTCGCGGAGGCAGCGCCAAAGCCCGAGGGACGAAACGTCAAGACGCGCGAGCAACGACGGGCAGAGGCGGAGGCTCGCCAGGCGCGAAGCCGCGCGCTTGCCTCCACCAAGCGTCGCTTGGGCGAGGTCGAGGCCGCGTTGGGGCCGGCGCAGGAGCGCTACGCCGAACTCATGGAGCTCATGGCGTCCGAGGAGCTCTATAGCGATTCCGCGGCGTTCGACCAGGCCATGAGGGAGTACACGGCGCTTTCGAAGAAGATACCCCTGCTCGAGGAGGAATGGCTCGAGCTTACGGAAAAGATGGAGGCTGGGGCGTAATGGCAAAGCACTTCAAGCAACCCGACAACGCACGACTCAAAGGCGGCCGTACACGGGAGACGGGACGGCACGCGAGCGGGCAGGCCGCGCAGCCTCAGCCGATCCAGCCGCGGCAGCAGCAGTATCGGCAAAGCCAGGTCATGCCGTACGAAGAGCGCACGCCCTATGGGCTGCCAGCATCGTACAGGGGGGTGTATGAGGAGCCCGTGTCGGTCGGTCGTGACATCTATTGGGACGACGTGCCGGAGCGCGGCGGCATATTCTCGTTCCTACGTGGCCTGCTGTTGCTGCTGGCGTGGATCTTTAGGCTGGCGGCCCTCGCCATGGTCGTGTTGGTAATCCTTAACGGCCTGTCACTTCCGGTCTTTAGGTCGACGCTTGCGACGGTGACCGACGTCATCACCTCCTACCTGCCGTGGCGCAACGTGGGCCTGCTTGCGGTGGACACGCCCTTTGGCGGGGTGCTGAGGGGCGACCTTTCGCTCATAGCGCTGTTTTTGTTCGTTATGGACTGGCTGCTGTGCCGGTCGCGGCGGGCGCTGCGTTAGGCCCTGGCATGGGAAGCCTTTCGGTGGATAGGATCTTGAGCATCGCGCTTTCGGTGGCCGTGGTCTTGGTGGCGACGGTGCTTCACGAGGTCGCGCACGCCGCTGCGGCCTACGCGCTGGGCGATCCCACGGCCAAGGAGCAGGGCAGGCTCACGCTCAATCCCGTGGCGCACCTGCATCCGGTGGGGTCTGTCCTGTTGCCTGCGCTCATGGCCATGGCGGGAGGCCCGATCTTTGCGTTTGCCAAGCCCGTTCCGTACAACCCCAACCGCCTGCGGCATCCCGTGCGCGACGAGGTGCTCGTCGCCCTGGCGGGGCCTGCGTGCAACCTGGCGCAGGCGCTTGTGGGGACCTTGCTGTTTAGGGGACTGTACGCGGCCGTGTCGCAGATGCCTGCGAACGACGCCATGGCGGGCGCCGGAATCACGGCCCTGCAGGTCTTGTATACCTACGTGTACCTCAACCTCATGCTCATGTTCTTCAACCTCATACCGCTTCCGCCTTTGGACGGCTCCTCCATCGTGAGCCCGCTGCTCAAAGGAGAGGCCCGTCGCTGGTACTACACGGTGCAGCACTATGCGCTGCCTGTGCTCATGGTGCTCCTGTACGTGGTGCCCATGGTGCTGCACATGGACCCGGTGGGCTGGTATCTGGATGCCACGGCCGGCAATCTCCTAGACGTCCTGCTGGGGTTCTAGCATGTCGTACAAGGTGCGCACGCAGGCCTTCTCGGGGCCCTTTGACCTGCTGCTTGCGTTGGTCAGTCGCCAGAAGCTCGCCATTGGCTCCATCTCCATATCCGAGGTGGCGGACCAGTACCTGGAAGAGGTTCGACGCATGGGCGAGATGGACTTGGAGGTGGCGAGCGACTTCGTGCTGGTCGCCTCGACCCTGCTCGACATGAAGGCGGCCTCGCTGGTGCCGTCCGAGGCCGTGCGCCGGCCGCTCGACGACCTGGAGGAAGAGGAGCTCGCGAACCTATCGCCGGACGAGGCACGCGAGGTGCTCGTCGAGCGCCTGGTCACATACAAGCAGTTTAGGAATGCGGGCGCGGCGCTCGGCAGCCGGCTGGAGGCGGAGTCGCTCATGCTGCCGCGCACGGCCGGCCCGGACCCGGAGTTCATGGGGCTGATGCCAGACTACCTGGAGGGCATATCGCTCAGGAGCCTGGGCGTCATCTGCGCGGACCTTACGGCGCGGCGCGAGAGCTTTTTGCTGGATGCGGAGCACGTGGCGCCCAAGCGGCTGCCCATCGTGCTTACCGTTGCGGCCGTCGACAGGATCACGCGGACAAAGGGCGTGGTCACCTGTACGGAGCTGTTGCAGGGCGACCTATCCGTGGAGACGGTGGTCGCCACATTCTTGGCCATGCTCGAGCTGGCGAAGCGGGGGGCCATAACGGTGAGCCAGTCGCAGGTCTTTGGAGAGATAGACGTTGCGCGCGTGGAAGGCGCCCCGGCCTTCGAGCTGGATGAGGAGGCGCTCACGAGCATAGGCGAGGAGGAGTACTGATGCGTGAGGTGTCGCATTTGGACCAGGGCGCGCTGGAGGGCGTGCTCGAGGCGTTGCTGCTGGTATCGACGGACGCGGTGTCCGTGCGCGACCTTGCACGCGCCGCCGGCGCGGAGGAGGCGGACACGCGCGAGGCGTTGACGGCGCTGTCTGCGAGCTATGCGGACGCGAATCGGGGAATCCAGATGCGCGAGGTCGCGAGCGGCTGGAGGCTGTTCACGCATCCCGCCTACCACGATCAGGTTGAGGCCTATGTGCTGTCGTGGGACAAGCGCAAGCTGTCGCAGGCGGCGTTGGAGACGCTGGCCGTGGTCGCGTATCACCAGCCGGTGTCGCGCGATGGCGTCCGGTCCGTTCGTGGGGTCAACTCGGACGGCGTCATCGCATCGCTCAAGGAGAAGGGCCTGGTGCGCGAGGTGGGCAAGGACGCCCGACAGGCGGCGCTCTTTGGCACGACCACCTTGTTTTTGGAGACGTTTGGCCTGCGATCCGTGCGTGATCTGCCGCCGTTGGAGGAGTTCGCGCCAGACGAGGAGTCGAGGCGCTTCATTAGGGAGCGGTTGAGCGGACGCAGCATGGACGTGCCACTGGACGAGGTCGCGGACGACCTGGACGAGGAGCAGGACCTGCTGGCGGACGTGGACGAGTCGGACGCGGCGTACGAGCTCGCCAATCAGGCCGCAGCCGCGGCTATTGCCGCCATGGAAGAGGGACGGCCCTTGGAGGACGGCGCCCATGCGTAGTCCACGGGGCAGTCAGGCAGCAGGGCAGGAGCTTGGGGAGGAGCGCGTCGTTCCCATGCGGCTGCAGCGGTTCTTGGCGCGCGCGGGCGTCGCGAGTCGCCGGGGATCGGAGAACCTGATGACGGCCGGTCGCGTGAGCGTCAACGGCGTCGTGGTGACGGAGCTGGGCAGCAAGGTCGACCCGCGAGTCGACCACGTGACCGTAGACGGACGCGAGGTACGCCTGGCGCAACGGCCCGCCTACCTTATGCTCAACAAGCCGGCGGGCTACCTCACCACCATGAGCGACCCGCAGGGGCGGCCGTGCGTGGCCAGCTTGGTACCCGTAAGCAGGTATCCGGGGCTCTTTCCCGTGGGGCGTTTGGACCGCGACACCACCGGGATCTTGCTGTTCACCACCAACGGCGACGCGGCGCAGCAGATGCTGCATCCGTCCAAGCACGTGACCAAGCATTACGTGGCGCTTGTCGACGGCGTGCCGAAGCCGCGCGAGCTGCAACGGCTGCGCAAGGGCGTCATGCTCGACGACGGCCGCGCGCAGCCGGCCAATGTCGAGGTCCTTGGGCCAGACGACGCGCTGTTTGCCACCGTCGCGCGCGACACGAACCTAGGCGACGCCAGCGTGGTCGGACTTGCCATCCAAGAGGGGAAGAAGCATCAGGTAAAGCGCATGCTTGCAGCCGTGGGCCACAAGGTGCTGCGCCTGCATCGCGACTCGTTTGGGCCTCTGACGCTGAGCGGATGCAAGGAAGGTAAGTGGCGCATGCTGACGGAGGACGAGGTGGTGGCGATCGAGAGAATCGTCGCCGACAGGCGGTAGTTTCGCTGAAGATTGCCCGGCGCCAGCGCCTGTGCGCACGACAACGGCTATGTTGTTCTTGGTTTTGCCGTGTTTGGGATTTGCCTATTACGGAGGTAGAACGTGAAGGTAGCTATAGACGGGCCGGCTGGCTCCGGAAAATCGACGATCGCGCACGAGCTTGCCACGCAATGTGGGCTCATGTTGCTCGATACGGGCGCGATGTATCGTTCGGTCACGTTGGCGTGCCACGAGCAGGGCGTCGACACAAGCGATGCCGTGGCCGTGGGCGAGGTCGCGCGGCGGGTGCAGATCGCCTTTGGCACGGCGGCGGACGGGACGCAAACGGTGTCGCTCGACGGACGAGACGTCACCAGCCAGATCCGCACGCCGCAGGTCGACAAGGACGTGTCTGCGGTGTCTGCGATTCCCGAGGTGCGAGACGCCATGGTGGAGCAGCAACGCGCGCTTGCCCAGGACCACGACGTGGTCGCGGAGGGTCGCGACATCGGCACGGTCGTGTTTCCCGACGCAGAGGTCAAGGTGTTCTTGACCGCGGACCCCGCGGCCCGCGCGCACCGTCGCGCGCTCCAGCGCGACATCGTGGACGCGGACGAGGAGCAGAGGATTCTTGCCGACCTCGAGCGTCGCGACAGGCTCGACTCCACGCGCGAGGTGGCGCCGCTGCGCCCGGCCGAGGGAGCGGTGCACATCGATTCCTCGTCGATGACCATCGAGGAGGAGGTCGCGCAGATTCGCGGGCTTATCGACGAGGCGCGCGGGAAGAAGGCGTCATCGGAGCCTGCGGCGAAACAGGTTGAGACGACGGAGGCCCCGGAGGTCGAGGCAAGGCCTGCCAAGGTGAAGAAGGAGAAGGAGCCCAAGGAAGAGGATCCAAACGACTTCTTTTACGACACGGACATGCGGGAGTACCCGCTACGGCATCGTGCGCTGTACCTGGCGACCATGCTGGTGTGCGGATGCATCAGCAAGCTGTTTTGGCCGTGGAAGCTCGAGGACGGCGAGGAGCTGTGGAACGCCGACGGCGGGCGCATGGTGATCATGAACCACGTGTCCATGCTCGACCCGGTGATCATCGTGATTTCGGACTGGGCTCATGGCCGACGCATGCGACCGATCTACAAGAGCGAGTTTGACAAGGTCAAGATCGCAAACTGGTTCTTTGCGCGCGTGGGCGCCATTCCCGTTAAGCGCGGCACCGCCGACCTCAAGGCCGTGCGTCGTGCGCAGCGTGCGATGCAGCGTGGCGAGGACATCCTGGTGTTTCCCGAGGGCACGCGCATCTATTCCGACGACCAGGAGGTGACCATCCACGGGGGCTTTGCGCTTATGGCACAGCTCGCGAAGGCGGACGTGCAGCCGGTGGCCATCGTCGGTGCGCGCGACGGCGCGCCGGGCGGCAACAAGCCGCTGCGCCCGCACCGCGTGTTCATGCGTGCCGGCAAGGCCGTGAGCTTTGACGAGCTGGGGGTAAAGGGCCGCAAGAAGCAGGCCGCGGCCATGGAGAAGACCGCCATGGAGCGCGTGTACGCACTGCGCGACGCACTGCGCCGCGACCATCCGGGAAAGATGTAGCGATGGCGCGCGTGGAGGTCGCCCGCGAGGCCGGCGCGTGCTTTGGCGTGGAGCGCGCGCTCGCCATGGTTCGCGGTCTTGCCAAAGGTGGCGACGCCCTGCAGACCTTGGGCCCGCTGATCCATAACCCGTCCGTGGTGCAAGAGCTGAGCGACGCCGGCGTTGGCGTGATCGACGAGCCGGAGCAGGCAACCGCGGGTTCCACGTTGGTGCTTCGCACGCATGGCGTGACGCCCGAGGTCGAGGAGCGCGCACGGAACGCGGGACTTGTCGTCGCGGATGCGACGTGCCCGTTTGTGAAGAAGGTTCACAAGGCTGCGGAGCGGCTTGCGGCCGAGGGATATCAGGTGCTGGTTGTGGGAGAAGCGGGCCATCCCGAGGTCGAGGGAACGCTGGGCCATGCTGCTGGCGCGCAGGTCGTGGGCACGGCTTCGGACGTGGACGCGCTGCAGGTGGGTCGCAGGGTCGGTCTGGTCGTGCAGACCACGCTCGCGGAGCGGGTGCTTCGCGAGGTGGTGGCGGCGCTTGTCGGCAGGTGCGACGAGCTGCGCGTGTTCGACACCATCTGCGACGCGACGAGCAAGCGGCAGGAGGCCGCCGCCGAGTTGGCGGACCACGCCGGCGTCATGGTCGTCGTGGGGGGCAAGAACTCGGCGAACACCACGCACCTCTACGACATATGTGCCGAGCGCTGCGCCCGCACGCATCACATCGAGTCGGCAGACGAGCTGGACGCGGGTTGGTTCGTGGATGCGGAGTTGATCGGCATCACGGCCGGCGCATCCACGCCGGCGGACCACATCGAGCGCGTACGCGCGGGCATCGAGCGCCTTGTCACGGCATAGGATGCCGGCAGCCGCACGTGCCCTGCTACCAAAACTTGGGTGCAAAGCCCGTTTGGAAGAGAATGTCTGCAAAGCCGTCGTCTTTGGGGCAGAGCCAGTCGCTGCCAAAGTCGGAGAGGCCGCTGTCTTGGTAGAACTCGTCGCCTGTGGGGATGCGAAATACGGTCATGACGCGCTTGTAGTAGTTGGGTCGGTCAACCGTGCGGGGCGCGTCTCCCGCAGACCGGTCCGCGGTGTAGCGCCACCATTCCGACGTGGATATGAGGAACCCGTCTTGATTGAGGGGTCGTCGCGCGCTTGGCGGGGTGACGCCAAGCAGCGACATGACCGTCATGCCCTCGTTGTCGTCGATGGAGATGGCCTCGCGTTGGTAGGGGAGCGCGAGCACATAGACGTAGCCGTGGCCGTGCTCTGCGCCGAGCCGTGCAAACGTGCAGGCGACCTGTAGGCTGCGCGTCACGTCCAGGAGCGGGGTGTCGCATATCCCATAGTGCTGCAGAAGCGCCCAACGAACGAGCGGGTTGCGACGGAGCTGTTCGAGAAACACCTTGGCGTCCGACCGTCTGCCATAGAAGTCGCCTAGTCGCTCCACGAGCTCGTTGCCTGCGCCGTTGAGCGTGTCACGGCGTTCGTCGAGCCGCACGGAGGTCAGGGGATCGCGCCATATGCCGGAATAGAGCGTGGGAACGAGCTTTCCGTCGAGCCAGTTGTTGGTCTGTCCACGAAAGAACAGCTGGTATTGTGGGTTGAGGCCCGCGATTTGCGCGACGAGCTCAAGCAGCTTGCGGTAGGATGCGACGTCGTGTTCCACGAAGGTCTCGTACGAGTTCGCGCGCACGGACAGCGACGGCATGTCGCGCGTGGGCTCCGCTTCCTGCAGTCGCTCCTCCAGAAGCTTTTCGGAGCGTGCGGTAAGCTTTCGGCGCGTGTATTGGATGGCCTCGTAGGGAAGCACCAACGAGCTGAGGTTATTCATGGCCGGCCTTTGTCGTGGGCGTTTGCGGGTTGCGGTTGCGTGACCTGTGGGGCGATGCCTTCGCAGCCCTGCGACGACGCGCGGCGTGGCCGCCAAGCAAGCTCGAGCCGGCAAGGAAAAGCGACGCGGCCAGCGATGCGTCCGTGGGGTCTGCGACCTTGGGCAGGGCGCTCGCGGTCGTGGAGGAGGCGCGGGAGACCACCGTCGCCAAGGGCGCCGAGCTTACGGGCGTGGCGCGCGACGCGGCAATCGGCTGCTGCGTGGGAGCCGCGGGCGTGCTGGTCCCCGAACCGGAACCTTGTCCGGACGCCGGTGTCGGCGTGGGTTTGGGCTCGGGGTCCTTCTCCTCCGTCTTTTGCTCCTGTTCCTGCGTAGGCTTGGGGTCCTTCTCCTCCGATTCTTGTTCCTGCTCAGGCGTGGGCTCGGGATCCTTCTCCTCGGTATCTTTTTCCTCCTCCGGCGTGGGATCTGGTTCGGGCTCAGGCTCGGTGTCGGATTCATCTGCCCACATGGCAAGCAGCACGGTGTCGGCCGCTATGGGCGCGGAGAAGTCGAAGGCCTCGGTCGAGCCTTCCGTGTGCCATCCCAAGAACTTCCATCCGGTCGCGGCAGGGTCCTCTGGCTCCTGTGCGAACTCTCCGGCGTAGACGCTTTGGCCGACGGGCGCCTCGCCATGGCCGGCGGCGTCAAAGCTTACCGTGCATTTTGGAATCTGCCCAAACCAAATGTACTTCTCGTAGTTATAGTCGTAGAAGCCGCAGCAGGCGTCCATGCCGGGGTTGGTGTTAAAGGAGTTGTCCAACACGGCCTCCCACGTCCCGTACTTCTCGTACAGCGATTCGGGCGTGGGCCCGTCTTCGTTGCCGTACTTCTCCAGGTTGCGGGCCTTGACCATGGCGAGGCCTTCGGGGTCGTCCCGGTACGACTCAAGGCGGATTTGGTTGCGCAACGCGCTTGCCTTGCGCGCGATCTCCTCGATGCCTGTCCCCTCGTTGACCATGGACATCGCAAGGTCGTATATGCGCTGGTCCTCCTGAAGATACGCCCAGCGATTCTCGTGCGCCAAGGCCACCACATCCGGGTCGGTCCAGTCGTAGGCAGCATAGGAGGAGAGGCTGCCCGAGTCGGGCCGGGGAGAGAAGCCATAGACGGCGTCTGGGTTCTCTATGATGTCTGCCATGGCCTTTGGGTTATAGAGGGGGCTATGCTCGTAGGAGAACTTCGCCTCGGTGTCCGTCGCCAAGGCGGGCACGCGAGCTCCCGTAGAGCATAGCGCGACCAGTATCGTGAGGATGAGGGCGGTGAGTGTGCGGCGTTTCATGGTGCGTCCATTCTGCGATTAGGGGATGTTGGCGACATTCTAGCACGGTGCGCCGGTTGGCGGCGATGGCCGATTGGCCGAACG
>JAGCBF010000151.1 GCA_017652285.1 Atopobiaceae bacterium | reverse complement strand
TCTTTTCTGCCTGTGGCGAATCGGCACCAAAAAACTACACTAACCTCGAAAAAACGTGCACTTGCGCGCATCCGGAATGGCACGCCTGGGCTGAATGGGGCGCGACGGGCCCGTCGGCACCACTACGCCCGCCTGCCAGGCCGGTCCGCGAGCTCGCTTGTTGCGCAATTATTATGTAAGGGTAATATTGGGTCTTATCTGTCAGGCCTTATCAACGAACAAAACGCCAATTGGGGCTTGAGTACTATTGTCATTCCGAACAGGGAGGTCGCTATGACCAAGATTGTAGCCATCAACGGGAGTCCGCGAGCAACGTGGAACACCGCCACGCTCGTGCGTGACGCGGCGGCCGGGGCCGAGGAAGCCGGGGCAGAGGTGCAGGTGTTTGACCTGTACAAGCTGGACTCCTACCAGGGGTGTCGCTCGTGCTTTGTGTGCAAGACCGAGCGTTCGGCGGGCGTCTGCGCCATCCGCGACGGGCTCAAGCCGGTGCTCGACGCCATCCGCGAGGCAGACGGCGTGGTTTTGGGCACCCCCACCTACCTTGGCGACGTGAGCGCCGCCGTGTACGCGCTCCTGGAGCGGCTGGTATTCCAGAACATCACCTACAAGCGCGACCCGCATGTTTACCATGACGTTCGCGGCCGCTGCCTCTTTATCGTTACGAGCAACTCCGGGGCCGAAAGCTACGAGGGCCAGGGCTTCAACGCGGGCATGCTCAGGACCCGTGCGGCCCAGCTCGAGCACGCCATCGGGCCCACTCAGACCTTTGTTTGCGGCTCAACGCAGCAGGTGGCCGACTACGATCGCTACGACTGGACCATGTTCGACGGACCGGCGCGCGTCAAGCGCCACAACGAGGTCTTCCCCACGGAACGCGAGGCGGTCCGCGCGCTTGGCTCCAAACTCGCCAACTCCACTGACTGGACCAAGACAAGCGCGTAAGGTCGACGACCCTGCCGCAGCTCATGGACGCAGGCATCTTTCGAACGCCTACGCGCGCCCTCGCGCGGGCGCAGATAAAACCTTCAATCTGTATATATTCTGGTCAAAAGCATCCTTGCCGTGTACAAAAAGGGACGACGATTGCCCCCGGTAGGGATAAAAAAGACCAGGAAGTGTACAGATTGAGAGGTTTATGTGATGTGGCCGAAAGGGGCCTAGCCCCAATCGGCCAAAACGGCCGAAAGGGACCCAGCGCGGCGGCCGCAAGGGCCGCAAGGGCCAAAACGGGCCCGACGCGGGCGGCCAGCGCGCCAAACGGGCTGCCGCAACGGCCGCAACACGCCAGGCGTGGGCAGCCAGCTATTTGACGGTGACCTTGCAGGTCACGGTTTTGGCGAGCGCCTTGTAGTTGGCAGTGCCAGCGGCACTGACCTTAATCTTTATGGTATAGGTGCCCTTTTTGGTGCCCTTCTTAACCGTGACCTTGCCCGTGGACTTGTTAACGGAAAGCGCGGCCGAAGAGCCCGATGCCTTGGCATAGGTCACCTTGCCCTGGGCCTTGCGCGTAAAGGCAAGAGGGGCCGCGACCGTGACGGCCTTCTTCTTTACGGTCGCAAGCTTTGCCGTACGTGCGACGGCCTTGACGGTCATGGGGTTGGCGGCCTTGGCGACCGTAAGCTTTGCCGCCGCACTTGTCGCCGCCTTGTAGTTGGCGCTTGCGGCAACGGTGGCCTTGACGTAGTAGACCCCCGCCGCCTTGACGTTGGCCGCCTTCACGACCTTTTTGCAGGCCTTGTCGGAATAGTAGGCGTACGTGACCTTGCCGGTCGACCCCGTCTTGCTGACCTTGCCCGTGTACGCGAGGGCCTTGCCGGTGTAGGTCCTTGTTTGGCCGGCGAGCTTGATGCTGGAGGCAGCCTTGGCGATGGAGAAGCTCTTGCTCACGCTTCCCACGTAGACGCCCTTGCCCGTTATCGTAACCGTGGCCGTACCGGCGCTGATGTTGTGCGCGTACGCCACCGCGTAGTCTGTTCCCGCCACCAGCGTCACCCCGCCGAGCCTGACCGTTGGGCGCGGCGTGAGCGCCTTGCCCGAATAGGTCTGGTTTGCGACCGTGACCACGGCACCTGCTATGGACCTGACCGCCTGCCCCGGCTGAGCGGGCTCATCGCCCGATCCCGGACCTTCGTCCCCGGGCGCGTCGGGCTGCTGTTTGACCAGCGGGTCCGTCTGATCCGTCCGGTACTCGTCCGTGCAGTTCGAACACCTGTGGAGCGTATATCCACCAGCCTCGTAGGTAGGCTCGACCACCGTGGTGACGTAGACATGCGCGACCTTGTCAAGCGTCTCCGTCTTGCTTTGGACCGCAAACGCGGGATTGACAAACGCGTCGGACGTGTAGGTGCGCACGCCCGTCTCGGTGCAGGTCGCGGCCTTGGTCACCGCAGACGTCACGCCCACCGTCTCGGTCTCGGTGTGCGACGCGTCGTTTTGGCACACGCGCGTGGCCGTGACCGTGGCGTCGTCGGCAGACCACGCGTAGGCAGGCTCGCCCCACGCGTGGCCGGCCACGCTTACCGTAACGCTGCCATGGACGGTCTCGTAGTTCGCCTCGTCGGCCGGCGCGAAGGTCCAGGCATACGCGTGCTCGCCATACTCCAGCGACGCGTCATCGAGCGTGAGCGTCCCGGCCACGGAGGCGTCCGTCCTGTGCAGGACGACCACCGATGCGTCCAGCTTGTCCACCACCGCATCGGCGTACACCGCCCCCAGCATGGGCTCGGCCTTGGCAATGGAGAAGTCCGCGGTCGCCATGCCTCCAAGGTATGCGGCCGTCTCGCCAATGGTCGCGCGCAGCGTGTAGTCCCCGGCGTTTGTCGGAACCGCCATGACAAAGGCGTCGTCGCTTGCGTCGCGCGCCTTGTACTCGTAGGTGACGACTCCCCCGCCTGGGTTGCTGCCTTGTGCCAGCACGGGAACGGATGGCGCCTGCCCGTACGTCCAGCCCTGCATGCTCACCTCAGGCGATATCTGCTGACGCTCGGCCACGACGACGTCGCTTGCCGTGTCGTATGCGAGGGCGGAGATCTCAAGCTCGCCCTCCGGAAAGACCGAGCGGATCTCGTCATCGTACGCATAGCGCGCACTCCCCGACGGCGTCACCGCCGAAAACGAATATCCGTCTGCGACCGAGCCGCTCAAACAGGGTGCCAAGAAAAGCTTGTCCGGCGCGCCCATGGAGCTGCCGTCGCAGTTCGTCACGTCCACCACGTAGTTCCTGTCGTCTGGCATGCGCACCACGTTCCACATGTGGCCTTCTCCGTTGGCGCCTTGGGACACGTACAGCCAGCCCGTGACGGTATGACACTCGACGTCGTCCCTACCGGTCGCATCGCACAAGTATTTGAACGCCTTTGCGTAGCCCTCGCACACCACCGTCGTGCTTGGGTCGCCGTCAAACACCCAGACCAGCTGCCACGGGTCGCCGTAGGCCACGTTGCCCCGTGCGGCGGCGCCGTTGTAGCTCGTGTACGCGCAGATGGTCTCCAAAAACGAGCGCAGGCGCTGGGAGGCGGGCTCGTCCTTGTGGGCGTCCGCCACGCTCACCGCGTTCCTTACCGCCGTGCTCACGCTGGTGCCGACGTCAGGTCTAACCGCGTGGAACACGCCAAATTCGTCGACGCTGTCTTCGTCCGCATAGTCGGCCGCGACGGGCAGTACGATCTCGGGGTTGTCAAAGCCCAGATGCTCCTCTCCCCCCTCGATCCAATATGTCAAATCATATTGCAGCGTCAGCCCTACGGTCTTGTCGAACCAATACAGCTCATAGGGATGGTCCGCCAGCAACGCAAACATCACGGTCTCGGTATCGAGAGTCTCGTCAAGCTTGGCGTTGAGCGCCTCGTCCACGCCGGGGGCCAGGTCGTCCTCTGCCTCGTTAAGGACGACGTCGACGCCCAGCTCGGTCGCCGACCAGCTTGTTTGCCCCGCGATCTTTTTTATGGGCAGCGCGACCGTGGTGCTCGTAACGTCACCTGCGGCGATCTGCTCGATCAGCGGTTCGAGCATGTTATAGAGCATGGCCTTGTTGCCGGTCAGGTAGGAGCCGGCGGTATCCTGGGCCGTCAGGAGGTCGTCCCCAGCGGGCAGCTGCTCGCCAAATCGCTGCTCGACGTAGCCCGCCAGCAGCTCGTCGTTGGTCTTGTCTGCCCCCACCATGCGCACCGGATCGGTGCTACCACGCCCCATCACGACCACGTCCGCAAACGAAGGCGCGGGCGCCATTCCAAACGCCACGCACAGGACGACGACAACGGCCACGGCCCAGCGCACGCGGATGCTGGCATCACTTGTCTTATTGCTCATCGGAGCTCCCCTTCTCAACACATGCCAGTCATATTGTATACGAGAAAAGGCGGCAACCCGCGCTCGCAGGCAGCGTCCCCACGTGATGGGCGGGGTTTGTCTCTTTTGGCAGGGTGCACAAACGGGTAGAATGGCAAGTCGTTGAATATCGTTCGTCGCGTCACCAAAAGGAGAGGATGACCATGACACCAGAAGAGGAAGAGGCGATTCGCCGGGAGTTCGAGTCCGCGCGCAGCGGAGCTCAGGCCACGCGGCCCCAGCAGGAGGAGCCGTCGTTCGAGCTTAACCAGTTCAGCCGCATCAATCATGTTATAGGCGTCATATCCGGCAAGGGCGGCGTGGGTAAGTCCCTGGTGACGGGCATTCTGGCCCGCGAGCTCGCGCGCACCGGCGCCAAGGTGGGCATCCTGGACGCCGACGTCACCGGTCCGTCCATCCCCCGCATGTTTGGCCTTGCGGCGGAACGCGCCCTGGGCATGGACAACCTCATCGTACCCGTTACGACCGAGGGCGGCATAAAGGTGATGAGCGCCAACCTGGTGCTCGAGCACGAGGACGACCCCGTGCTGTGGCGCGGCCCCATCCTTGCCGGCGCCATCCGGCAGTTTTGGGCCGAGACCTTTTGGGGCGAGCTCGACTACCTGCTGGTAGACATGCCCCCGGGAACGGGTGACGTCGCGCTGACCGTGTTCCAGTCGCTGCCCATCGACGGCGTCGTGATCGTGAGCAGCCCGCAGGACCTGGTGCAGATGGTCGTGGGCAAGGCCGTCAACATGGCCTCCATGATGAACGTGCCCGTATATGGCCTGGTGGAGAACATGGCGTACCTCAGCTGCCCGCACTGCGGCGAGAAGATCGAGCCCTACGGCCCCAGTCGCCTTGCCGCCACGGCAGAGCACTACGGCCTCGCCGCCTTGGACCAGCTGCCCATCGACGCGGCCTTCGCCAAGGCATGCGACGAGGGCACCGCAGAGCAGAGCCTGCCCGACGGCCTGCTTAAGAACGCGATCGCCGCGATCCTGCGCTAACCAACGGATACGCAAAGGGGGTTGCCTTGCGTCTGGCGCGTGTCCTTGTCTGCAACGGACAGGTCACGACAAGACGGGCAGCCCCCTTCGTGTACAATCAACGGCAGTCGGCTGGAGGGAGAACCACATGGCAACAACGCAGCAGCTACTTAGCGACGAGAAGAGCCGCAAGTCACAAATCATACGCGTAAGCATTCTGGGCATCGTGGCAAACGTCGCCCTGGCGGGATTCAAGGCCGTCGTGGGGCTTTTGTCGCACTCCATCGCCATCACGCTCGACGCCGTCAACAACCTGTCCGACGCCGCAAGCTCCGCCATCACCATCGTGGGCACCAAGCTTGCGGGCAAGGCAGCCAACCACGACCATCCGTACGGCTACGGTCGCATCGAGTACCTTACGGCCATCCTGGTCTCCGCCATCGTGCTCTGGGCTGGCCTCACGTCGCTCTTCGAGTCCATCCAGAGCATCTTGCATCCAAAGACGCCCAGCTACAACACCATAGGCTTGGTCATCGTGGGCGTTGCCGTCGTCGTAAAGCTGCTGTTGGGACGCTATGTCTCGGCCGCGGGCAAACGCCTGAACGCGGACGCGTTGGTCGCGTCGGGCGCAGACGCCTCGTTTGACGCCATCATATCTGCCTCCACGCTCGTCGCGGCGCTGGCGTTCATCTTCTTTGGCGTGGCCGTGGAGGCCTGGCTCGGCGCCATCATATCCGTCGTCATCATCAAGAGCGGTTTGGAGATGCTGCAGGAGGCGCTCGACAAGGTCCTGGGCGCTCGCGTGGACGCAGACCTTACCGCGGGCATTCGCAAGACCGCCTGCGAGGTAGAAGGCGTACACGGAGCCTACGACCTGATTCTTGCGGACTACGGCCCGCAACGCCTGTGGGGCTCCATCCACGTGGAGGTGGACGAGGACCTCACCGCACGCGACGTGGACCGCATCACCCTCGACGTGCAGGCCTCCGTCATGCAGAAGCACCAAGTGATCCTGCACACGGTTGGCGTGTACTCCATCAACACGGCCGAGGGCTCCGAGGTCATGGCCATCCACGACGCGCTCGACAAGATCGTGGAGCGCGAGCCGTACGTGCTGCAGGTACATGGGCTGTATGTGGACAACGTCACGCAGGCCGTCTTGTTTGACCTGGTCATCGCCTTTGAGGCAGGCGATCGCGAGGCCGTGCGCCAACGCGTCGAGGACGAGATGCACAAGCGCTTCCCCCACTACGCCTTCATGGCCACCATCGACTCCGACATTTCCGACTAGCGCCAACGACCACGAGCGGGGCTGACGTACGCATGGCGGCAAGGGGAAAGAGGGTTTCTCGAGCACAGCAGCGAGCGGCGCGCGCCAGACATGCCGCATCCGTCACGCTGCCGACATCTGCCGACGTCTGCGTCGTCGGGGGCGGGGCCGCAGGACTCACCGCCGCCATCGTCGCAGCCGAGAAGGGCTGCTCGGTGGTGGTGCTCGAGCGAGACGAAGAGTGTGGTCGCACGATCCTTGCCACGGGCAACGGGCGCTGTAACTTTGCGAACGCACAGCTTGCGGCAGACGTGTACAACGACGCGACGTTTGTGGCGCGCGTGGCGGGAGCGCATTGGCTCGACGACGTGCTTGAATTCTTTCGCACCTGTGGGCTTGCATGGGCCGAAGAAGCGGAGGGCCGTCTTTATCCCGTAAGCCGGCAGGCTGCGTCCGTGCGCAACGTGCTGCTGGCGCGGGCCGCACGTGCCGGAGTGACGCTGGCGCCGCTGCGCGAGGTCGCCGTCATCACACGGACCCGTGCGGGATTTGCCGTAGGCTATCGGGAGCTCTTTGCACAGGGGCGCACGGGCTGCCTTGACGCGCGTGCGGTGGTCATCGCATCCGGCGGCGGCACGCCGGCCGCCTGCCTGGGGCTGGGACTGCGCGCCGCGCCGTTTGTCCCGCTGCTTTGCCCGCTCGCCTGCACGGGGCCGGCGCTCGACGCGCTGGATGGCCGACGCGCGCATGCGAACGTTGGGCTGGAGCGCGACGGCACCGTCGTCATGGCGCAACGCGGCGAGGTGCTGTTTAGACCCTACGGGCTTTCGGGCATCGTGGTGTTCGATCTTTCTCGTCACGCACGGCCCGGCGACAGGCTCTTGCTGGACCTGATGCCCGACGTGACCCTGGATGAGGCGCAAGCGCTCGCAACGCACACGATCGACGGGCTGCTCGACCCTGCGATCGCCCACGTTCTTGTGTCGATGACGTCGTCGACGGCGCAGGCGCTCGAGCTGGGCAAGCGCCTGACGTATCGCGTGGAGGGAACGGCGGACGATGCCCGGGCACAGGTCAGCCGTGGCGGGCTGCTGACCAGCCAATTCGACCCCACGACGCTGCAGGCCCATGCCATCGACGGACTTTTTGCTTGCGGAGAAGCTTTGGACGTTGATGGCCCCTGCGGTGGGTATAACCTTGCCTGGGCCTGGAAGAGCGGGCTCGTTTGTGGAACTGCTACCGCGGGGAGGCTCCCATGATCGAGGTTTCCAACATTCGCATACCGCTGCAACAGCTGGATGGCACGTACGAGTCCGAACTCGGCGCATGTCGCAAGGCCGCGGCCAAAAGGCTGCAGATACGACCGGGCGACATTGGACACATGGAGCTGCATCGGCGTTCGGTCGATGCGCGCAAGCGTTCCGCCATTATCATTATCTTTACCGTTCGCCTGTCGGTGGCAGGCAACGAGTCGCACATCGTACAGCGTGCGGGAAAAAACGCACGCTTGATTGCGCACGACGAATCGTATGCCCTTCCCACGCGGCTCGCCAACGCGGGCGGCGTGCGCCCCGTGGTGGTGGGCGCCGGATGCGCAGGCCTGTTCTGCGCGCTCGCCCTTGCCAGCGCCGGCTTGGAGCCCCTGCTCGTAGAGCGTGGAAAGGCCGCGCCGGAGCGCACGGAGTCCGTGCGGCACTTTGTGCAGACGGGCGAGCTGGATCCCAACAGCAACATTCAGTTTGGGCTGGGCGGCGCAGGCACGTTTTCCGACGGAAAGCTGGGCACCGGCACCAAGAGTCCGGCGCATCGCCTGATCTTGCAGGCGCTTGTCGACGCGGGAGCGCAGCGCCGCATTTTGTGGGACGCGAAGCCTCATGTGGGAAGCGACGTGCTGCCCGACGTGGTGACCGCCATCGCGCGTCGCATAGAGGAGCTGGGCGGAGAGGTGCGCTTCGACACGCGTCTGTGCGGGCTGGACCTTGCGGACGGACGCGTGCGGGGGGTGAGGCTTGCGACCCGCGACACGGAGGAATACGTCGCGGCCACGGACGTGGTGCTGGCATGCGGACATTCCGCACGCGACGTGTTTGCGCTGCTCAGGAGCAAGGGCGTCATGCTCGAGCGCAAGACCTTTGCCATGGGCGTGCGCATAGAGCACCTACAGGCGAGCATCGACCAGGCGCTGTACGGCCGCTCCGCCGGTCATCCCGCGCTGGGGCCGGCCCCGTACAAGCTGGTGGAACACCTGCCTGGCGGCAGAAGCGTGTTTTCGTTTTGCATGTGCCCGGGAGGCTACGTGGTCGCGGCCACGAGCGAGCCGCATGGCGTGGTCACCAACGGCATGAGCTTGTCGGATCGTGCGGGCACGAACGCCAACGCGGCGCTGCTGGTCAACGTCTTTGCAAACGACTACCGGCCAGACGACGTGTTGGCGGGCATCGACCTGCAGATGGGCGTGGAAAAGCTCGCGTATATGGAAGGTGCCGAGAATGGCGTGGCGTATGCGGCGCCGGCCCAACTGGTGGGCGACTTTTTGAATGGGTCCGCATCGTCGTGCCCCGGCACGGTTGAGCCGACCTATCCACGTGGCGTGACCTGGGGCAATTCGCTGGAGCTGATCCTGCCGTCATACATCACGGAATCGCTTCGCGCAGCCCTGCCGCGCCTCGAGCGCAAGATCCGGGGCTTTTGCGCCGCCGACGCCGTGCTCACCGGCGTTGAGTCGCGCTCCAGCTCCCCCGTGCGCGTTACGCGCACCAAGGAGGGCATGTCTGTGAGCACGCAAGGACTCTGGCCGTGCGGAGAAGGCGCCGGCTATGCCGGCGGCATCATGAGCGCCGCCACCGACGGCCTCAACATCGCCTGGGCCCTGATCCGATCCCGTGCGTAACCTGGCTGTTGGGTGGGCCTCGGGGTTGGGGTTGGCCGATTGGAGCAAGGTCCCTTTCGTCCAATGAGACCCTTTTGGCCGAAAGGGGCCTAGCCCAAATCGGCCAACCCGAGGCCAACCGCGGGCCAACCGCGGGCCAACCCGAGGCCCGCCCCAATCGCCCACGACGCCTAGTACTTCTTGCGGCGATAGGGGCGGCGACGGGCGTACTCGCTGCCCTTGCGCGCGTTCTTCTTTAGGTTGCGCATGACGTCCGCGGACGACTTGCCCTCCACGAGTCCCTTGAGCTCCACCAGCTGGTCGCGTGCCTTGGCCGCACGCTCGAAGTCCATGGTCTGCGCTGCGGCGGCCATCTCCTCCTCCAGCTCGGCGATGATGCGCATGACCTCGTCGCGCGGCAGCGCAGCCAGCTCCGCTGCCACCTCCTCGGCCGTGGTCGGCGTCACGAACTCACCGTGCATGCCCTCGCGGTCCTTGTCGCCAAGCGTCGCGGTCGCCTCTTGAATAAAGCTGGAGATGTCACTTATCGCCTTGCGAACGGTGCGCGGCTCGATCCCGTGCTCCTTGTTGAACTGCTCCTGGATCGCGCGACGGCGGCGCGTCTCGTCAATGGCCTCGCGCATGGAGTCCGTGACCTCGTCTGCATACATGATGACCTTGCCGCTCACGTTGCGCGCGGCGCGGCCCATGGTCTGGATCAGCGAGCGACGGTTGCGCAAGAAGCCCTCCTTGTCCGCGTCCAGGATGGCCACGAGCGACACCTCGGGAATGTCCAGGCCCTCGCGCAGCAGGTTGATGCCCACCAGCACGTCGATCTTGCCCTCGCGCAGCTCGCGGATGATGTCCACGCGGTCGAGCGTCGCCGTGTCCGAGTGCATGTAGTTGACGCGCACGCCCTCGTCCAGCAGATGGTCCGTCAGGTCCTCTGCCATGCGCTTGGTCAGCGTGGTGACCAGCACGCGTTCCTTTTGCGCCGTACGCTCCTTGATCTCGGCCATGAGGTCGTCGATCTGGCCACGCACGGGCCGCACGTCGATCAGCGGGTCCAAAAGGCCCGTGGGACGAATGATCTGCTCCACCTGCTGCTCCGTCACGCGCTCCTCGTAGTCGCCTGGCGTGGCCGACACGTAGATGAACTGTGGCACGCGCTCCTCGAACTCGTCAAAGCGCAGCGGGCGGTTGTCCAACGCGGACGGCAGGCGGAACCCGTGGTCCACCAGCGTGACCTTGCGCGAACGGTCGCCCTCGTGCATGCCACGGATCTGCGGCACGGTGACGTGCGACTCGTCGATGATGCAGAGCATGTCCTCGGGAAAGTAGTCGATGAGCGTGTAGGGCGGTTCGCCTGGCTTGCGGCCGTCCAGGTGACGCGAGTAGTTCTCGATGCCGGAGCAAAAGCCCATGGTCTCCAGCATCTCCAAGTCATAGGCCGTACGTTGCGACAGGCGCTGCGCCTCCAAGATGCGCTCCGCCCCCGTAAGCTCCTTTACGCGCCCCTCCAGCTCGGCGCGAATCGTGTCCAGCGCATGGGTGATCTTGGGACGTTCCGTCACGTAGTGCGACGCCGGCCAAATGGGAATGGCGTCGAACTCGCGCAGCACTTCTCCCGTAACGCTGCTGATCTCGGCGATGAGCTCGACCTCGTCGCCAAAGAAGCCGATGCGCAGGGGATTCTCGGCGTACGGCGGGAACACGTCCACCACGTCGCCGCGCACGCGAAACATGCCGCGCTGCAGGCCGACGTCGTTGCGGTCGTACTGGATGTCTATGAGCTCGTGGATAAGGTCGTCGCGCTCCAGCGGCACGTCCTTGCGCACGTTAGGCGCAAGGCCCGCGTAGTCCTGCGGAGACCCGATGCCGTAGATGCAGCTCACCGACGCCACGACGATTACGTCGCGCCTGCTCAGCAAGCTGGAGGTCGCCTGGTGACGGAGCTTCTCGACCTCCTCGTTGATCGAGGAGTCCTTCTCGATGTACGTATCCGTTTGCGGCACGTAGGCCTCGGGCTGGTAGTAGTCGTAGTAGCTCACGAAGTAGACCACGCAGTTGTGAGGAAAGAGCTCCTTCATCTCGCTGGCGACCTGCGCGGCAAGCGTTTTGTTGGGCTCCATGATCAACGTGGGCTTGTTGAGCGCCTCGATGGTCTTGGCCATGGTAAACGTCTTGCCCGAACCCGTGACGCCCATGAGCGTTTGGTAGCGCAGGCCGTCACGCACGCCCTGCGCGAGCTTCTCGATCGCCTGCGGCTGGTCGCCGCTCGGCTCGTAGGGAGAGACGACCTCCAGGCGGTCGTCTCCGTGCGTCATGCCAAAGCGCTTGAGCTCCGCACCTACGCGTTCGCGCGTTTTTGCCATGCGTCCTCCCTTGCGTGGGGCGCCGGGCGGTGCCGCAGACGCCTCGGTTCGCCGTGTGGCCTATGCCAGATTGCTCATGCCGTTGGGATAATACTTGGTGTATTGGCGCAACGCCTCGTTGACGCGCTCCAGGTAGTGCAGCGTCTCTGGATACGTGATGGCATCGGGAATGCCCGGAGAGTTCTTTGCAGATATCCACCCCTGCACGGCGCCAAGCCCGGCGTTGTAGGCGGCGATCACCTCGTCGGACGACGAGAGCTGCGACTGCAGGTAGCTCAGCCACGCCGTTCCATACTCGATGTTGGTCGCGGGGTCGGTGAGGTTGTTGGGGTCGTACTTCTTGGAATCGATAAGCCCCATCTGTGCCACGGAGCGTGCGGTCTCGGGCATTATCTGCATGAGCCCCACGGCTCCTGCCACGCTTTGGGCGTTCTCGTTCCATCCCGACTCGCAGCGGATGACGGCAGCCACCAGGTGCTCGTCCACGTCGTAGCGCTTCGAGGCGTTGTCGATGCGCTCGGCGTAGCTTACGGGGAAGAACAGCCCGCGCACCGTGTTGCGCGGCAGGTAGTCGATGCCCAGCGACAATGCCAGCAGCAGTATGATGCACAGCAGCGGCAAGACGCGATACCAACGGAAGAAGCGAGCGTTTCGGGTGTCCATGTGTCCTCCATCTATTCGGCCGCATGCGACAAGGGCGCGTCGGTGCGGGCTTGCCACCACTCGTCGATGTGCGCACGCAGTGATTCGTCGTTTTGTGAGTTGTCGATGACCGTCGTCGCGATGGACGCGAGGTAGTCATCCGTTGGCTGATGGGCCATGCGCGCGTCGAAGTCCTGCGCGCTCATGCCGCGACCCACGGCACGCGTGCGACGCAGGTCGACGGGGCACATCACGCACAGCACCTCGTCCGCCATGCCCAGCAGGTCCTCCATGCGATCGGGCAGGGGAACCTCCACCACGCACACGGCGGCATCCGCATGCGCGGCAAGCCATTGTCCCAGCAGCGCGCGGATCGCAGGATGCGTGATCTGCTCCAGCTCGCGCGTGCGTGCCTCGTCCACAAACGCCCGACGAGCGAGAAGGCCTCGACGCAGCTCGCCCGTCTGCGGGTCGAGGACGTCGCTGCCAAACGCGTGCGCCAGCCGCTCGTTGACCGCAGACCCCGCTTGGGTAGCCTCGCGCGCCAACGCGTCCAGGTCGACGCATTGCGCACCACGGGCCGCAAGCTCGCGCGACACCGTCGACTTGCCAGACGCTATGCCTCCGCAAAGAAAGACCACGTGTGCCATGCGTGCCCCCTACGCGCGAGCCTCGTATGTGTGCCGGCATTTGGGGCACGTGATGCGAACCTTGCCCTTGCCGCGCGGCACGCGCACGCGCTGCCCGCATTCCGGACACTTGATGTGCTTGTATGCACGTGCCTCGGCCATGGCCTTTGCGGGATTTCTTATCCATGGGCGCAGCGGGCCCAGAGACTCCACGAACACGCCGTTCTCGTTTTCGCGCGCCTCCAGGTTTTTGGAAGACATGCGCCACCACGCATATGCCATGAGCACCAACGCGATGACGCTTACGACGAACGACCGCAGCAGTATGTTGAGGCCCACCAGCACGACCGCGAGCACAAGGGCACAGGTCGACAGCTCGTCCGTGCCGTTTCGTCCGCGCAGCCATTCGGCAAGCTTGCGTTCCATATCTCCCCTTGCCACAGCGCCTCCTACGTCAGTCAGGTTGGACTCATCATTATACTATCCCGCCGCCTACGCCCCTCGCCCACTACAAAACGAGCAAAGGGCGCATGACCACCTGCGTCGTCCGACTGGTCGCCAGTCCGTGTGGCGCCAGCGCAGGCGGCCGCCCCAACCAGCGCAGGCGGCCGCGACGCGCGGCTTACGACAGCAACGCCTCCAGGTCCTCGGCGGTCAGCGACGAGAGCGTGACGCTCGACACGTCGCCCTGCACCACCGCGTCGGCCAGCTCGGCCTTGGTACGCTGCAGCTCCAGGATCTTCTCTTCTATGGTTCCACTGGCAATGACCTTGTAAACGGTGACCTCGCGCGTCTGGCCAATGCGATGGGCGCGATCGGTCGCCTGGTTTTGCGCGGCCACGTTCCACCAAGGGTCCGCATGCACCACCACCGTGGCTCCGGTGAGGTTGAGGCCCGTGCCACCCGCCTTGAGCGAGATGAGAAACACCGGCGTCTCGTCGTCGTTGAACCGGTTGACCAGCTCGGCGCGACGAGACGAGGGCGTGGAGCCCACGATGGTATAGAACGGGATGCCGCGTCGGCCAAGCTCCGCGGCAAGCACGTCCAGATAGCTCGTGAACTGCGAGAAGAGCAGCATCTTCTCGCCCGCGTCCACCACGCGCTCCACCAGCGTCATGATGGTCTCCGTCTTGCAGGAGCCGTCCGCATAGTCCTCGTACAGAAGCTGCGGGTCGCAGCACACCTGGCGCAACCGCGTGAGAAGCGCCAGCACCTGGAACCGTTGCGAGCCAAGCGAGTCGTCGCCTGCCAGCGATACCTGGTTTCTGACCTCCTGCACCTGCGCGTCGTAGAGCATGCGCTGGCGCGTCCCCATGTGAGCCCGCACCACCTGCTCGATCTTGTCGGGTAGGTCGCGCGCCACGTCCGCTTTGGCACGCCGCAGGATAAACGGACGCACGGCCTCGCGCAGGCGCTCCACCGCCCGAGCGTCCTCGTCTTCCACTATGGGACGCTCGTATCGCTCGCGAAACGCGTCGTAGGGGCCCATAAGGCCCGGCATGAGAAAGTCGAATATGCTCCACAGCTCGGACAGGCGATTCTCCACCGGGGTGCCCGTGAGTGCCACGCGAAACCGCGCGTGCAGCGCCTTTACGGAACGCGCCACCTGCGTCGCGGGGTTCTTGATGTACTGCGCCTCGTCAAGCGCCACGCACCACAGCCGCATGGCGTCGTAGTCTTGCACGTCGCGACGGAGCAGGTCGTACGACGTTATGAGCACGTCCACGTCGCGCTGGTCCCTGATCTCGGCCCGTTCCTGTGGCGTGCCGGCGATTACGCGCACGTCCAGCTGCGGCGCAAACTTACCGAACTCGGACAACCAGTTGTAGACCAAGGACGACGGGCAGACCACCAGCGACGGCCCCACCTCGCGCGCCGCGCCTGCACGAGCCAACAGGAACGAGATCAGCTGCAGCGACTTGCCCAGGCCCATCTCGTCGGCAAGAATCCCGCCCAGGCCTCGGTCGCACAGGCGCGAAAGCCACCGGAATCCTTCCGCCTGATACGGCCTGAGCACGTCGGCGAGGGTCGGGGGGACGACGTAGTCGACGTCGCCCACCGCCCGTATGCCATCCAAATACGCCTGCAGAGACTCGTCCTTGTCGTCGTCTTCCACCAGACCCTCAAGCGTCAACGCCCGGTATGCCGGCATGGAGACGACCTCGCGCACATGCGCCGCGTTAAGACCAAGCTCCTCCGCCACCTTTCCGGCCGTCGCGACATCGGCGTCTTCCATCCGCACGAACGAACCGTCGCGCAGACGATGGTACACACGCTTGCGCGTGTAGCTTTCCAAAAGACCCGCCAGCTCCTCGGCGGGCAGGCCCACCAGCCCAAACGACAGGTCCAGCAAGTTGGAGCGCACGGACAGGCCAACGCGGATCTGAGGTCGCGCCGAGCTACGGAGCCGCTCGAACGCCGGCGCGACGAACACCGTGCCCACCTCTTGCAGCGCGGCGACGCCCTCGAAGACCAGCGCGCCAAGACGCTCGCCCGTGGCGCGCGTCATCGCCACGCCGTCGCGCACCTCGAAGAAGCGCCGTACCGCCTCGCGGCCCGCCGCCTCTGCGCGCGTGTTGCGCACCAAGCCCTGTGGCGCATCCGCCTGTTGCCGCACGGAGAACAGCGGTAGCGACACGTCGCCGTAGGTTGCGCGCGCATCGCAGACCACCAGGTCCTCGCGCGGGCGGTAGTCCACATAAAAGCGAAGGTCACACGGCTGTGGCCGGTACGCGTCGATGGCAGGCGTCACGCTTATGCGCACGGACTCCTCGAGCCGCGGCAGCACCGTCGCGCAAAACGCCGGTGCGTCCTTGTCGGACAACACCAACTGCTCCGACGGATCGCCCAAGAGCGGAACGAGCAGCGACGCGTCGTTGGAAAGCTGCTTCGAGCAGCGGTAGAGCGTATCGTCATCCCAGGCGAGGGCATGTTGCCCGGCCGCCACCAAGTGGACGCCCCGCACGCGCTCCACCTCGAATCCCCCCGATTCGAGCGCCACGATGCCAAGGCGAATGTCCGGATCGCGCCGCACGATGCGCATCTTCTTTACGGCCGGCTGCGCGGCGTTGGCAGTCCGATCGTCAAAAAGGATGCCGGTGGGCGCGCAGATGTCCAGGAGGTCCCAGAGCTCGGGGGCAGAGAGGTGCAGCTCGCGCAAGGGCGAGCTGGACGTCACGGACGTGCCGCGCCCCGTTACGCGCTCGAAGGCATACGCCCTTCGGTTTTGCACCGCGCGCACGATGAACTCCGCGAGCTGCTGGGACTGTGGGGCAAACATCGCCATCCTGTGCTCGAATGCCAGGCGCTTGCCGTATGCGTAGACGTCGCCCGACTCCACGGCAAACACGAACTCGGAGATCGAGCGCAGAGCGTATGTTCCGCCCGGCCCCGACACCTTGAATCGCACGTCGAAGCCAACTTCGTACGAAAGGGTCGGCTCCAGGCTCACCGAGCCCGGATGCACGTCCGTGGGCGTGACGCTGGCGAGCCGACCCTGCACGGTCGTCCCCCGCTCTATAAGGCGCGCGATTCCGCGCGAGGTCAGCGGCCCGTTCTTGTCTCCATACCCGTCAAAGCCCTCTGGATGCCGGTTGTAGTCCATGACCAGCGCGGCCACGTGGTCGCATGGTCCGTCCGTGGCTTGCGCCGAATGACAGTCGCATTCGTAGTAGACGAGCGCATCTGCGGACTCGTCGAGCACCGCCGACGTCCGATGCGCCTCGTCCCAGCTGGATGACGAGTCAACGCGCGCCTTGAGCACCGTCTCGCCCTCTTCAAAACGGCAGGTGCGCTTGCTGATAAGGGTCCCCGATGCCACGATGCGCTGCGCACGGCGCAACACGACGGGCTTGCACAACCGCTTGAGTGCCGTATCAGAAATCATGCCTCCCCTTGCTGTAAAAACGGCTTGAGCCTTTAAGCGTACCTGTTCGACGTGTCCGTGGCAAGCGGGGAATGCAGGTTGTGCCCATGCACGCAGTTTCGGAGGTTTGGTGGTCGATCGCGGGCCGAAACCTCCGAGTGTGCGTGCATGGCTGACAAACGCACGCAGTTTCGGAGGTTTGGCAGCCCTTCTCGTCGGCGGACCTCCGAGGACGCGCCGCTCCGCGCCGACGCAAAGTTCCGAATCTGCGTACAGTCCGGCCATGTGTACGCAAAGAAGGAACTTTGCCGACCAAACGGACGAGTAAAGTTCCGGAATTGCGTACAGTTCGCCCAAGTGTACGCAGATTCGGAACTTTGCGGATGATATGGGCGAGTACAGTTCCGGAATTGCGTACAGTCCTCCCGGCTGTACGCAGATGAGGAACTATGGGTACGCCGGAGCACGACGGCGCCAAGCGGCCGGGCAGGACCGGACGGGACGCGACGGGCCAGTCGATGCTGCCGCATGCTCCGACGGACCAATCCGCGAGTCCGTTTATCGTACAGTTATGTCGCGCGTGTTATACTAATCTACTTTCGACCACTTATGGGTCCGAGCACCTGAGGCTGCCGAGTA
>JAGCBF010000150.1 GCA_017652285.1 Atopobiaceae bacterium | reverse complement strand
CGAATATGGCAGATCAGCCCAACGACGGTGTCATTCACGTAACGCTGGACCGGCAAAAAACGAAGGGCTGGAGCATTTTCGATGATGACGAGGCCGACCGAGAGATGCTTAACGCTTTTGCCGAGGCACTGGAGAAAGCCGGCGACTATATTGACTTCGCATCATACGACAGCAACGCCGATGGATACGTGCAAAACTCCGAGCTGGCAATCTGCTTTGTGGTGGCTGGCAAGAACGCGTCGACGTATCCGGGCTATCAAAGAGAGCCGTCACAGTACATTTGGCCGCATGCCTGGTCCTACTCGGATTTTAAAAAGGACGACGCTCCAGCCATGCCGGTCGTTGATGGAGTTGCCATCGACCGCTATATCGCAATCGCAGAATCCGAGACAGATGCCAGCGGTTCTGTGGCACAAGGCGAGATCGGTGTGCTCACTCACGAGCTGGGACACTATCTTGGCCTGCCTGACCTTTACTCCAACGGTGAACAAAGCGGCGAATGGTTCGATTACGGCGTCTCTTACTTGAGCCTCATGGACCAAGGTTGCTATGGCGTTGACCTGGAAGGCAACTCCGCACCATTCTCTCTTGACATGTGGAGCCGCGTGCGGCTGGGCTGGGTGGACCCAGCGATTCTGAATCATGACACCCAGGGAAACGTGCAGATTGCGGGGAGTCTGAGCAACAGCCAAGCACCCATTGCTTATCGTCTTGACACACCCAACGAGGGCGAGTACTACCTCGTAGAGAACCGTCGCTTTACGAGCTGGGACGAGGGTATGGGCAAATACTACCCATACGCAGCGAGCGAAGACAGTGCCGGCGAAGACCTTGGCGGGGGTCTGCTTTTGTGGCACATCGATGACAAGATCGTCGATGAATACCGAGCGAGCAACAAGGTGAACGACTACGACCATCATCCTGGCGTCATGCCTCTTTTCTATGAAATAGACGAAGATTATTACTATTGCATTATCGGCAGTTCTATCGATAAGAATAATCCCTTCTTCGACCGTGACGCATGGGATGACAGCGTGGAGCTTCCCATATATGGCACCATGGCAAACGACACACGTGACGACCGAACGCTTTCGACAGACCTCGTGCTCGCGCTCGAAAGCGGGAGCGCTCCCGTCATGGACCTACACCTGCACGCCTTAAATCCCACGGTTCTCTGGAGCGAAGACCACTCCATGGCCGCCCTTGAGGGGATTTGCGGCATCGATATGGATCGGGTGATACTGGACGTTACAACAGACATTACGTCCGAAGTCGTCAAGAAGCCCTCTACGACCGAGTCGGGTACGAGCACGTACACGGTACGCTTTAGCAGGTTCGGCTGGGAGGAGACGACGAACGGACTGATTCCGCCCCTTGACGAGACGGCGGTGAGCGCGCGCGACGTTGCCCTGGCGGCGATGACCGACCTCATTACGGGAGCCAACGCCGCCCTCGCGCAGGGCGCGTACACCACCGAGTCGTTTGACGCGCTTAAGGGTGCCATCAAGGCGGCCAACGAACTGTACGTTGACGACACGACAACGGAAGCGGACGTGTCCGTGGCCCAAAAGGAGCTTATCCGTACGTGGCGCCTGCTCGAACCGGTGAACACGTACGCTCTCGACCCAACGGAGCGAGTAGAAAGGGAGGCACGCAACAAGGCCATGTTGGACTTGGCGGACCTGCTGTGCCAGACGTTTGACACCGTTGACGCGCAGGCCTACAAGCCCACGGCGTATGCGTCGTATGCCGAGGTGGTCGAGCGCGCCTATGACGTCTTTGCAAACGAGGACTCGACGACTCAGGAGCTCGTTGACGCCAGGACCAACGTCATGCGAGCACTGACGCAACTCAAGAAGAACGGCAAGCGTACGAGCCTTTCGGCCGCAACCATAAGCGGACTCAAGACGTTGACCTACAACGGAAAGGTCCGCAAGCCAAAGCCCACGGTGTCTCTGGGCAAAAAGAAGCTCGTTATGGGCACCGACTACAAGCTGACGTATGCCAACAACAAGTCGGCAGGCAAGGCGACAGTGACCGTTGTGGGAGCGGGAGACTACACGGGCAAGGCATCTGCCACCTTCACCATCGCCAAGGCGAAAAACACGCTTTCGGTCAAGGGAAGGACCGCCACGGTCAGCTACGCAAAGGTCAAGAAGGCCTCCCAGAATCTGTCCGTGTCCAAGGTCGTAAAGTTCTCCAGCAAGGGCGTGGGCAAGCTGACGTATGCCAAGGTCAGCGGCAACGCAAAGATCGTCGTAAACAAGACATCGGGCAAGATCACCGTAAAGAAGGGCCTTAAGAAGGGCACGTACAAGGTCAAGGTCAGGGTACGGGCGGCAGGCGGCGCCAGCCATGCCTCCTCGAAGAAGACCGTAACCTGCACGGTCAGGGTCAAATAGGCGCGCGACAAAGGCGAGAAGGACGCGCTTGGCCAACGCGTGTGGCCAAGCGCGCAGGCTGCCAACATGTGTGGCCGCTCATGAAAGTGGCCGATTGGGGCCCAGCGCAGGCGGCCAACGTGTGCGGCCGCTCGCGAAACGCCTGCGGTGCGTCCTATTACGAGCCGGTAAAAATCTGACGCCACTCCTGTTCTTGTTCGAAGAGAGCGCCAAAAGCAGGATAGGATATAAAACTACCGATAATTGCCTTCGCAAGTCGGGGGCACGGATCATAAGGGGAAACAACATGTTTAAAGAGAACCTTTCTCGCAGGAACTTCCTCAAGTTTTCTGCTGTCGCAGCGGCGGGCATGAGCCTTGCGGCGTGCGGCGGCTCGGGTGACTCAGACGCCGCCAACGCCGAAGGCGCCTTCAAGCTTGGTGGCATCGGCCCCATCACCGGCGCCGCGGCCATCTATGGCAACGCCACCAAGTACGGCGCACAGGTCGCCGTCGACGGCATCAACGAGGCAGAGGGCAAGACGATGTTCGTGCTCAACTGGCAAGACGACGAGCACGATCCGGAGAAGGCCGTCAATGCGTACAACACCCTCAAGGACTGGGGCATGCAGATCCTGGTGGGCACCACGACCACCGCGCCTTGCGTGGCGGTTTCCACCGAGACGAACGCCGACGGCATCTTCCAGCTCACGCCGTCCGCGTCTTCGACCGACGTCATCGGCGGGCAGGCGGACGAGGATGGCAACGTGACCATCCCGCGCAAGGACAACGTGTTCCAAATGTGCTTTACCGACCCCAACCAGGGCACGGCATCCGCCAAGTACATCGCGGAGCAAAAGCTGGGCACCAAGATCGCCATCATCTACAACAACGCCGACGCCTATTCGACCGGCATCTATCACAAGTTCGCCGCCGAGGCCGAGAACCTGGGCCTGGAGATCGTGTCCACCACGACCTTTACCGACGACAACGCGTCGGACTTTACCGTGCAGCTCGGCAAGGCCAAGAGCGCCAACGCCGACCTCGTTTTCCTGCCTATCTACTACACGCCCGCCTCGCTCATCCTGACCCAGGCGAACACCATGGGCTATGCCCCCAAGTTCTTTGGCGTCGACGGCATGGACGGCATCCTTACCGTGGAGGGCTTTGACACCAAGCTCGCGGAGGGCGTCATGCTGCTGACCCCGTTCGTGGCCACGGCAGACGACGAGGCCACCAAGGACTTCGTGGCCAGGTACAAGAAGCTTGCCAACGAGGAGCCCAACCAGTTTGCCGCCGACGCCTTCGACTGCGTCATGGCAATCGCTTTGGCCATCAAGACGGTGGGCGTCGACGCCTCTGCCTCTGCGGCAGAGATCTGCGACGCGCTGACCAACCACTTTGCCAGCGGCCAGATGACCTTTAGCGGCCTTACCGGAGAAAACATGAGTTGGTCGAACACCGGCGAGGTAACCAAGGATCCCAAGGGCATGGTCATCGTCAACGGCGTGTACGAGCCGATGGACGAGGAGGCCACGCAAGCGGCGGCCGAGGAGCAGGACGCCAACGAGGCAGCTGCGGATGCGGCGGCCGAGGAGGGCGCTGCCGCAGAAGACGCTGCCGCGGCAGACACCGCCACGGAGGAAACCGCCGAATAGGTCTTGGTGACAAGCGCATAAACGATATAAGGGACGATCGTTGAGGCATTGGGGACATCTCCTTTGCCTCAACGACGCCTTGGCTCGGCGGGACAAGCTGGAAAGGAGAGACCGTGGGCTTTCTTACGAACCTCATCAACGGCGTGAGCTTGGGAAGCGTGTACGCCATCATCGCCTTGGGCTACACCATGGTGTATGGCATCGCCAAGATGCTCAACTTTGCGCACGGCGACGTCATCATGGTCGGCGGCTACCTGTGCTTCATAGCCATGGGCAGCCTAGGACTCCCGCCGATTGTGGGCGTGCTGCTTGCCGTGGTAGGCTGCACCTGCCTGGGAATCGTCGTGGAGCGCCTGGCCTACAAACCCCTGCGAGAGGCGCCGTCCTTGGCCGTGCTCATCACCGCCATCGGCGTGAGCTACTTTTTGCAGAACTCGGCGCTGCTCATTTGGGGCGCCGATCCCAAGGCGTTCAAGTCGGTCATCTCCTTTCCGTCGATCTCGCTGTTTGACGGCCAGCTCATCATAAGCTCGGTCACCATCGCCACGGTCCTCGCCGCGGTCGTCGTCATGGTGGGCCTTACGCTCTTTACGTCCAAGACCAAGATGGGCAAGGCCATGCGCGCCTGCTCCGAAGACAAGGGCGCCGCCCAGCTCATGGGCATCAACGTCAACACGACCATATCCATGGTGTTCGCCATCGGAAGCGGCTTGGCGGCCATCGCGGGCGTGCTGCTGTGCTCGGCCTATCCCACGCTCATGCCCACCACGGGCTCCATGCCGGGCATCAAGGCGTTTACCGCGGCAGTTTTGGGCGGCATCGGCTCCATTCCCGGCGCGGCGCTGGGCGGCGTGCTGCTGGGCATCATCGAAATCTTCGCCAAGGCCTACATCGGCACGCAGCTTGCGGACGCCATCGTGTTTGCCGTGCTCATCGTGGTGCTTCTCATTCGTCCGGCCGGCCTGTTGGGCAAAGAGATTCACGAGAAGGTGTAACGCATGGACAAGCTACGCAACCTCAACAAGACCACGCGGTCCAACCTCATCACCTACGCCATCGTCGTCGCGTCCTTCGTGATCATGCAGGGACTCGTGCTGGCGGGCGCCATCTCCAACTCCCTTACCGGCCTGCTCGTTCCCATTTGCGCCTACATCTGCATGGCCATATCGCTCAACCTGGTGGTTGGCATATCCGGCGAGCTCTCGCTGGGACATGCGGGCTTCATGAGCGTCGGAGCCTTTAGCGGCCTGGTGGTCGCCGCGTGCCTGCGCGGCCTGGTGGCCTCCGACCCCATCCGCTTGGCGCTGTCCATGGTGGTGGCGGGCGTCTTTGCGGCGATTGCGGGAATCCTGGTGGGGCTTCCCGTCATGCGCCTTCACGGCGACTATCTGGCCATCGTCACCCTCGCGTTTGGCGAGATCATCAAGAACCTGCTCAACAACCTGTACGTGGGACAAGACGCGGCGGGCCTGCACTTCTCCATGACCGACGCCAAGGCGCTGGGCATGCAGGGCGGCACCATCTTGATCAACGGGCCGCAGGGAGCCACGGGCATAGACAAGCTCTCCAGCTTCGTGTCCGGCTTCGCGCTCATCCTCATATCGCTGTTCGTGGTGCTCAACCTCATAAACAGTCGCACCGGTCGCGCGATCATGGCCGTGCGCGACAACCGCATTGCCGCAGAGTCGGTGGGCATCAACACCATGAAGTACCGCCTGATCGCCTTTGTGGTGTCGGCGGCGTTGGCGGGCATGGCCGGCGCGCTGTACGCCATGAACTTCTCGTCCATCGTCCCCAAGAAGTTTGACTTCAACACCTCGATCTTGATCCTGGTCTTCGTGGTGCTGGGCGGAATGGGCAACATCCGTGGTGGCATCATCTCCGCCGCGCTCCTTACCATACTGCCCGAGCAGCTGCGCTTTATGGGCGACTACCGCATGCTGATCTATGCGGTGGTGCTCGTCGTGGTCATGATCGTGTCCAACAACAGCAAGGCGCAGGAGGTCTTGCGAAGCCTGCGAGCGCGCATACGCAACCGACAAGACTTTGACAAGGCCGCCTTGGCCGCCGACGCCGCACGGCAGGGAGGTGCCCGCGATGAGTAACGAGGTAAGGGGAACCTACAAGGCCCAGAGCGCCGCCGCCAAGCATAAGGGAGCGGAGCACGTGTCGCAACGGCATGGGAACCAAAAACCCGCGACGCGCATGGTGCCCGTGCCCAGCCAGTCGATCGTGCCGGAGCGTGACGCCGACAAGGACCCCATACTCGAATGCCGTCACCTCGGCATCGACTTTGGCGGCCTTCGCGCGGTCGACGACTTCAACCTCATGATCGGCCGCACAGAGATTGCCGGTCTCATCGGGCCAAACGGCGCGGGCAAGACGACGGTCTTCAACCTGCTGACCAAGGTCTACCAGCCTACGCGCGGCATGATCATGCTTGACGGCATGGACACGGCCAACATGGACACGGCCAAGGTGAGTCAGGCCGGCATCGCGCGCACCTTCCAAAACATCCGCCTGTTCGACTCGCTCACGGTGGAGGACAACGTGCGCATCGGCCTGCACAACCAGGTACGATGCGGCATGTGGAGCGGTATGCTCCGCCTGCCGCGGCACTGGCTGTCCGAAAAGGAGTTTCACGACAAGTCGCTGGAGCTTCTCGACGTGTTCAACATGGCGGACAACGCCAACGACATCGCGGGATCGCTGCCCTACGGCGCCCAGCGTCGTCTGGAGATCGTGCGCGCGCTGGCGACCAATCCCAAGCTGCTGCTGCTCGACGAGCCCGCGGCGGGCATGAACCCGTCCGAGACGGCCGAGCTCATGGACAACATCGTGCGCATCCGCGACATGTTCAACATCGCCGTGCTGCTCATCGAGCACGACATGGACCTTGTCATGGGCATTTGCGAAGGCATCGCGGTGCTCAACTTTGGCAGGATCATCGCCAAGGGAACGCCTGCGCAGATACAAAACGACCCGCAGGTCATCGAGGCGTATTTGGGCAAACAGGACGAGTCGTAAAAGGTGGTGCTACCAGCATGAGCATGCTACAGATAAAGGACCTCAACGTTTATTACGGCTCCATCCATGCGGTAAAGGGCATATCGTTTGAGGTCGAGGAGGGCGAGATCGTCACGCTGATCGGCGCCAACGGGGCCGGCAAGTCCACGACGCTCAACACGGTTGCCGGGCTGCTCAAGCCGCGCTCCGGGTCCATCGAGTTCGAGGGACAAAGCCTGCTTGGCATTCCCGCCCACAAGATGGTGAGCAGGGGCATCGCGCTGTGCCCGGAGGGCCGGCGCATCTTCCAAGACATGACGGTGCGCGAAAACCTGGAGATGGGCGCCTTCACGCGCACCGAGGAGGAGTCGCTGGAAATGCGCACGCGCGTGTACGAGAGCTTCCCGCGGCTCAAGGAGCGTCGCACGCAGGCGGGCGGCACGCTGTCTGGTGGCGAGCAGCAAATGCTGGCCATGGGCCGCGCCCTCATGAGCAAGCCCAAGCTCATCATGCTCGACGAGCCCTCCATGGGCCTGGCGCCCATCTTGGTGCAGGAGATCTTCGACATCATCAAGGAGCTTAACGAGCAGGGCACCACGATTCTTTTGGTCGAGCAGAACGCGAGCATGGCGCTTTCCATTGCGGACCGCGCCTACGTATTGGAGACGGGTCGCGTCTCCATGAGCGGCGACGCCAACGACCTCTTGCATGACAAGCGCGTGCGCGAAGCGTATTTGGGCGGTTGACGGGCGACCATGGCGCGCAAGGGCGACAAGACGACCAAGACGAACGCGATGCGCGAGCTGGACCGGGCGGGAATCGCCTATGATGTCCGCACCTACGAGGTGGACGACGGCGTGCCCCAAAAGGACCTGGGCCTGCGCATCGCCGTGCTCATTGGCGCGGATCCGGATTCGCAGTTCAAGACCCTCGTTACCACGACGCCCTCTGGCGATCACGTGGTCTGTTGCATACCCGTGGCGGAGGAGCTTGACCTCAAGAAGGCCGCCGCGGCCGTGGAGGAGAAGTCGCTTTCCATGATGCACGTGCGCGACCTCGAGCCGGTATGCGGCTACGTTCGCGGCGCCTGCTCTCCGGTCGGCATGAAGAAGCGCTTCCGTACCCTTATTGACGAAACGGCCGAACTCTACGACACGATAGGCATATCGGGTGGGCGCAAGGGGGTCACCCTTGTGCTCGATCCCAGCGCGCTGGTCGGTTTCGTCGGGGCCAAGCTGGCAGACATCACCGCATAGCGAGGCGCGGAAGACCTGCCGCGGTGCGCTGGGACGCGAAGCCGTCGCATTTGTTGTCTTTCAGATGTACATAACCCTGTGGGTTTTTCTGGTATTCGCGGCAGTGTATAATACAGCTCCATTCGCTTTTTTTGTCGAGAGGAGGTGGACGATGGCGGCTCGTCACCTGTCGAAGGAGTTCGCAGAAGAGCAAGAGCCCACAGACGGGCAAGAGGACGACTACGTGTCGCCCTATGCGACGGCCAAAGCGGGAAGGCACCTAAAGAAGCCCGTGGTGCAGTATGTGCCGACCATCTCCGTCGACTCTTTCGCGATTCCTCAAGTAGAGGATGCGCAGGCAGACGAACGGGCGCGCGAGCATGTGGAAAGTATCTTTCGCGAACTCGCGGTCGATGCGACTCCAACAGAGGCGCAGGATGCGCCAGAGCACCAGCAGACTCCCGGTGCCATGATGCTGCATCCTTCCACCTCGCTGGAGTCCCTCCCAGGATTCGGGCCGTCCCAGGCGGACCTGGCGTCGTTCATTCCCAGCGTGGAGGCAGTTCCGCACAACTGGGGCAAGGCCGCCTCCGAAGGCGTCTTTGCCCGGCACGAGCAGCGATCGCAAGATCCGCAAGACCCGTCCGCCACGATCGTGCTCAGTCAGCAGGAGCTGCACGGCGTCCGTCGGCGCCGCGACTACATGGTCCATAAGCAAATCGACCTCTCGTCGAGTTCGCGCCGCAAAGGCAACGCCTTTGGATACTTCAAGCCAGTGGAGACGACGAGCTCCGAGGTGGGCACGTCCTTGACTTTGGCCAATCCGCGCAAGAGCATCATTACCCTCATTGCCGAGTTTATCGCGCGCCTGTTTGGCAAGGGCGATCAGTAGTCATCCGGTACCTGCTTGCTTGCGCGGGTGGACGTGTGTGTTTGCGAGCTTGTCAAATTGCTTTAGTATGATAAAGTTGCTCAGTCTGCAGTCCTCAGAGGAGAGGGGCACCATTGATACGACGAACTCCCCGTGGGTTTAGGGACATTCTTCCGCAAGAGGCGCTGGCGCGCGAACGAATAACGGAAACCATTCGCTCGTGCTTTTCGTCACATGGGTACCTGCCGGTCGAGACGCCCTTGTTCGAGGACCGTAGCGTCATAGAGACCGCGGGACGCATCCAGGACTCGCCGTTCCAACTGTTCGACAAGGACGACCGCCTGCTGATGCTGCGGCCGGACCTTACGTTGCCCATCGCGCGCATGGTCGCGTCGCGCCTGAGCGAGGGCTCGCTGCCGGCGCGCCTGCGCTACGTCGCGCCGGTCGTGCGCGAACAAGGCGCGATGCGGGGCCAGCCGCGTCAGTTTACGCAGCTAGGCGTCGAGCTCGTCGGCGGCGAGGGCAACGAGTCCGAGGCAGAGGTCGTGCTGCTGTTGGCAGACGCGCTCGCACGGTTGGGCGTGCCGGACTGGTATGTGGTGTGCGGGTCGGTGGCGCCCCTGTCTGCCCTGCTCGATGCCTGTGGCATGGGGGAGGACTTCTCGGCGCGGGTGCGCAGGCTCGTCCACGACTCCGACTTGGTCGGCGTCGACGACCTGGTGGAGGCGACCGAGGGGTTGTCTGCGGCGCAGGCCAAGGCGTTGCGCGAGCTGGTGCGCCTAAACGGTAGCGAGCAGGTCATCGACGAGCTGGACTCCCTGCTGGAAGAGGCGGGCGTGCCCAAGGACGCGCGCGGCACGGCCTCGCTGCGTCATTTGGTGCAGAGCTGCGCGCCTCTGGTGCGGCAAGGCAGGTTGCGGTTCGACTTCTCCATCATCAACAACTTTGACTACTACACGGGGCTGGTGTTCAAGGCCTATGCGGAAGGCATCGCCGCCTCGCTTGCGTCCGGAGGCCACTATGACGCCGTGCTGGCGAACCTTGGGCTGCCCAACGTAAGCGCCTGTGGCTTCGCGATGTCGTTGGAGCGCCTGCAGGAAGTGTTGGGCGAGCAGGGCGACTCCGGCGTGGTGACGCCCGGAGTGCGCCTGGCGGATCGTCCGCTGCGCATCGCCGTGCCCAAGGGCGCGCTCTTTCCCGACACGTTGCGCGTGCTCGAGGCGGCGGGGCTTCCCGTGGAGGGGCTGCGCGACCTGGGCCGCAAGCTCATCGTGCGCGAGGAGGGCATCGAATACGTCATCGTGCGTGCCCAGGACGCCCCGTCCTTCGTGGCCTTTGGCGGAGCGGACTGCGGTATTTGCGGGCGCGACTCCATCATAGAGGCCGACGTCGACCTGCTCCAGCTGGTGGACCTGCGCTACGGCTGGTGCCGCTTCGTCGTCGCCGAGCCGGCAGATGCCAAGGGCATGGCGGAGCGTGCGTACGCCTGGCGCGGCACCATGCGCGTGGCGACCAAGTACCCGCGCATCACCCAAGCCTATTACGACCGGATCGGGCAGCAGGTCGACCTGGTGCAGCTGCACGGCAACATAGAGCTGGGACCCATCGTGGGCATGACGGACCGCATCGTGGACATAACGGCGACTGGGACCACCTTGGCCGAAAACAACCTGGTCATCGTGGACGACGTGCTGGAGTGCACGGCGCGCTTCTTTGCCGGTCCGGCGGCCTATAGGTGCGACTCGCGCATACGCTCGCTGGCAAGGCGGCTCGGCGAGGTGTCACAACAAGGCTAGGGGCAAGGGGCGGCTACCGTTGTGGTCGCCCCTTGTCTTTTTGCACGAGAGGAGAAACCATGAGGACGATTGAGCTGACGGACGGAAGGCGGCTGACGGTCCGGGACCTGCATCGCTCGGGGGCGCTACCCCGCGAGGTAAGCGATGCAGCGATTGCGATCGTAGACGACGTGCGCGCACGTGGGGACGCTGCCGTGCGTGAGTACTGCCTGCGCTTCGACGGTGCGTGTCCAGCCTCGTTCCGGGTTCCGGACGAGGTGGTGCAAGGTGCGCTCGGCATGGTCGACGCCTCGTTTTTGGAGGCGCTCGAACGTGCCCACCGTCAGATTCGCGACTTCCATGAGCGCGAGGTCGAGCAGTCGTGGTTTACCACGCGCGCGGACGGGACGCTCTTGGGCGTAAAGGTGACGCCGGTGCCGAGCGTGGCGGTGTACGTGCCGGGCGGTCGTGCGCAGTATCCGTCCACGGTTCTCATGGACACCGTGCCTGCCAAGGTGGCGGGCGTGCCGCGCGTGATCATGATCACGCCTCCGCAGCGCGACGGTTCGCTTTCTGCCTACACGCTGGCCGCCGCGGCCGTCGCGGGTGTGGACGAGGTCTATGCCGTGGGTGGTGCGCAGGGAATCGGTGCGGTGGCCTATGGCACGGAGTCGATTCCGGCCGTCTCCAAGATCGTCGGCCCGGGCAACGCCTACGTGGCCGCCGCCAAGCGCTACGTTTCGGGCGACGTGGGCATCGACATGGTCGCCGGTCCCTCCGAGGTCTGCGTGCTGGCGGACGCCACGGCAGACCCCGCGGTGGTCGCGGCCGACCTCATGGCCCAGGCGGAGCACGACCCCATGGCGACGTGCTATCTGGTCACGTGCGACGCCGACCTGCCCGGTCGCGTGCTCGATGCCGTCGAGGTGCTCGTCGCCCAGAGCCCGCGCGAGGACATCACGCGCGCGAGCTTGGCGGACAACGGCGTGGTGGTCGTGGCGGACACGCTGGAGCTTGCCGTGGACGCCGTCAACGTCATCGCCCCGGAGCATCTGGAGCTGCACTGCGCCAACGCGTTCGACCTGCTGGGCTCCATCCAAAACGCAGGTGCCATCTTCGTCGGGCCGTGGTCGTCCGAGCCGTTGGGCGACTACGTGGCAGGACCCAACCACACGCTGCCCACGGGCGGCACGGCGACCTTCTCCAACCCCTTGGGCGTGTACGACTTCGTCAAGCGCTCGAGCGTGATCTCCTACTCGCCAGCGGGCCTTCTCGCAGACGGTCCGGCCGTGCAGACGCTCGCGCAGGCAGAGGGCCTGTGGGCGCATGCGCTTTCGGTCGGCATGCGGCGCAAGCTGCTCGACGACGGTGTGGAGACGTTTGACGATTCGCTGGCCGCCTGCAAAGATGCCACGAAGACCGCCTGGCCCACGAAGCTTGGGGAGCCGGGCGTGCCCAAGCTGGGCTAGCCGCCGTCCAAAGGAGAAGACCGTGTCGAATCTTAACGTGGAGGCGTTGGTACGCCCAGAGCTTGCGGGGTTCGAGCCCTACGATCCCGCGTTTACGCCATGCGACGTCAACCTGTCGGCAAACGAGAACACCCACGAGCTTCCGCAGCGTGTGCGGCAAGCGCTTGGGGACGCCTTGCTGGGCACGCCGCTCAATCGCTACCCGGACCCGTTGGCAAACGAGTTGCGCGACGAGCTCGCGGCATGGCATGGCGTGCAGCGCAACAACGTGTTGGTCGGCAACGGCGGCGACGAGGTGCTGTTCAACCTGTTGTTTGCGTTTGGCGGCACGGGGCGGGCCCTCGTGGTGACGCCACCTTGCTTTGAGGAGTACAAGAACTTTGCCAAGATGTGCAACACGGACGTGGTCGAGGTCTGGCGCGACCCCGTGGACTTCTCGATAGATGCCGACGCGCTGGTCGCCGCTGCAGCACAAGCCCACATAGTCATGGTGACCTCTCCCAACAATCCCACGGGAGGCCTTATCGACCCGGCGATCGTGGAGCGCCTGCTTTTTCAGACGGATGCCCTGGTGCTGGTGGACGAGGCCTACGTGGAGTTTGCGGGCGAGGGGGCGAGCCTGATTCCCTGGATCGCGGACCATCCGCGGCTCATGGTGCTGCGCACGCTCTCCAAGGCGTTTGCGCTCGCAGGCCTACGGTGCGGGTACCTGGTGGCAGACCCTGCCGTCGTAAACGTGCTGGCGGCCATTCGGCAGATCTACTCCGAGGACGTGCTGGCACAGGCGGCGGCCGTGGTCGCGGTCCGTGCGCGCGAGGAGTTTGCGCCGGTGGTGGCAGACATCGTGGCCGAGCGCGAGGTGCTTGCCCAGGAGCTGGCGGCGTTGCCGGGAACCAAGCTTTGGCCTAGCAGTGCCAACTTCCTGCTGCTGCGCATGCCGCGCGCCGCAGAGGTGCGCGCACGCCTGCGAGACGAGCATTCGGTCTTGGTGCGCGACTTTAGCTATGCAAAGGGGTTGTCGGATTGTTTGCGCATAACCGTGGGCACGCATGAGGAAAACCAGCGCCTGCTGCGCGCGCTCGCTCAGGTGATGGGACGATAAAGGGGGACACGACGACATGGCCAGGACGGCAACGGTTGCCCGCAAGACGGGCGAGACGGACATTCACATAGCGATTGACCTTGACGGAACGGGGAAGACCCAAATCGACACGGGCGTGGGCTTCTTCGACCACATGCTCACGGCGCTCGGTCGCCATTCTCTTATGGACCTGAGCGTGCGTTGCGAGGGCGACACGTGGGTGGACGACCACCACACCGTCGAGGACGTCGGCATTGCCTTGGGCGACGCGCTGCGCCAGGCGCTGGGAGACAAGCGCGGCATTCGTCGCTTCGCAGACGTCGCCGTGCCCTTGGACGAGGCCCTTGTGCTGGCGGTCATCGACATTTCCGGTCGTGGCGAGCTGTATTGGGACGTTCCCATCGGACCAGACAAGGTCGGCACGTTTGACACCGAGCTGGGCCTGGAGTTCTTTGTCGGCTTTGCACGCAACGCGGGCATAACGTTGCATTTGCGCGAGCTGTGTGGCTCCAACGCGCACCACATTTTGGAGGCGACGTTCAAGGCGTGTGCACGGGCACTGCGCGTGGCCTGCGAAAACGACCCGCGCGTAGACGACGTGCCTTCCACCAAGGGGGTGCTGTAAGATGGCCCAGCCCAACATCGCGATCGTCGACTATCACAAGGGAAACCTGCTCAGCGTCGTGCGCAGCCTCAATGACGTGGGGGCGCAGGCACGGGCGACCGACGACCCGGCGCTTATCCGCGCGGCAGATGCCGTGGTCGTTCCGGGCGTGGGTGCGTTTGAGGACTGCATGGACTACCTGCGCTCGTCGGGCGAGGCAGACGCCATCGTCGAGGCCGCCCGGCGCGGCGTGCCGTTTTTGGGCATCTGCCTGGGCCTACACGTGCTCTTCGAGCGTGGGGAGGAGCGATCCGACGGAAAGGCGGGGGAGTGGGTCGAGGGCCTTGGCATATTGTCCGGCTCCGTGACGCGCTTGCAGTCGACCCACCTTAAGGTGCCCCACGTGGGCTGGGACCAGCTGCACCTCACGCCGCACGGGCGCGACTGCGTCCTGTACCAGGGCGTGGCGGAGGGTGCCAACGTGTACTTTACCCACAGCTACGCGTTGGCCGACGATGTGGACGACTCCGTCGTCACCACGCGATCGCACTACACGCGCAGCTTTGCGTCGGGCGTGTGGAGCGACAACGTCTTTGGCGTGCAGTTTCATCCAGAAAAGTCGTCTGCCACCGGCCTCGCCATCCTGCGCAACTTCGTGCAGGCCGTGTGCGGCTGACGCGGCAAAATGGCCGATTGGGGCCGGGTTGGCCGAAATGGCCGATTGGGGCTAGGCCCCATTCGGCCAAAAAGGCCCGAATTGGCCCCAAGGGGCCTAGCCCCAATCGGCCCAAAAATGCACGATGCGTACGAATAGGGAGAAAGCCAT
>JAGCBF010000149.1 GCA_017652285.1 Atopobiaceae bacterium | reverse complement strand
CATGGCCATTTCACGGCAAAAGTGGCCAATTGGGGCTAGGTCCCTTTCGGCCAAATCTCCGTCAGCTCATACAAGCGTCCGCCATGCTGGCATCTCGCACGTCATCACGAACTCCTCGACAGCGCGCATGCCCTTGTCAACAGTGTGCGTACACTCTTGAAAAAGCGTGCGCACACTGGTTCGCCGACGCCGACCTCCGTGGCGCGGATCCCGGCCAGCGGCGACGGGCTGCCTCTTTTTGGAACCATGCCTGCTATGAGCTTCGGTGGGGCATATGCAGGTATAACCCACGAAGAATAATCGTGGTCCGAGCACGGTGCGCGACGGGCGCCAGCGTGGGTCTCCCGGGCAGCGCGGGGCGCTCCGGCAGCGCGCATCCCCACGACATCCCGCCCGATTAGTGGCCAATACAGCCCGAGCTCCGCGTTGTCAACTGGGACAATGCCGACTTTGATGCGTGAATTGGCCACTGTGCATTGTATGCAGTGGCCCATTCTCGCATCAACATTCATATTAGCCCAGTTGGCGCGGAGGAATTGTGCCTTTATTGGCCACTAATCGAGTGAGTCAAGGGAACAGGTGAGTCAGGGGGCAGGTACCCTGACACACCAGACGACCAGACCATGAGTCGGGGGACATGAGTCAGGGGTCAGGCACTCTGACTCGTCGTGAGTCAAGGGGACAGGTAGCCTGACATAAGACTCACGCGCCTCAGTCCCGCACCCGCCAAGCTCCCGCGTCAAAAAGCTCCATAGGTTTCTGTTCGAAAAAGCTAGGCAGCTTTCTGACGCGCGCGCCCGCGAGCTGGGGTTTTGTCGGGGAAAGCTCAAAACCTACCCAGCTTTTGAATCAGAAAGCTACAGAGCTTTTGAGCACGCGCCCCCTTCGCGGCTCAAAGATAAGTGCGTCAGGGGGACAGGTATCCTGACTCGGGCCCCGATCGGCTATCCGTATCGTCGCGTCAGCTTTTTTCTGTAATAATAGGCGCAAGAGAAAGGAGCATGCCCATGAGCACATACCTTAGACGAGCCGAGGAGCTGCGCGCTTGTGTGAGTCCGCACTACAACTGCGCGCAGTCGGTGTTGGTACCCTTTGCGGAGGCGGCGGGCTACACGGCGGAGCAGGCGTGCGCCTTTGCCGCGGCATTTGGCGGCGGCATGCAGACGGGCAGCCTGTGCGGCGCCTTTACCGGCGCCCTGATGGCGCTGGGCGTGCTGGGCATCGCGGATCGCAAAAACGTGGTCGCCATTACCAGGCGCATGAAGGAGAACCACGATGGCACGTTGCTCTGCGCCGAGCTCCTGCGCAAGAACGCGCAGGCGGGTGGCGAGCGCAAGCCGCACTGCGACGCCATGGTGTACGAGGCCGTCGGCATCGTGGAGGAACTTCTTTTGGCGAGCGACGCATAGAGCGGCATTTGGCCGAAAGGGGCCCGCGCAGGCGTCCAACGCATCCCAATCGGCCAAACGCAACGAAATGGCCGAAAGGGGCCTAGCCCCAATCGGCCAAACGTGGCCAAAGAGGCCGAAAGGGGGCCAGTAGAGCGGCATTTGGCCGAAAGGGGCCTAGCCCCAATCGGCCAACTGGGGGCCCAGCGCAGGCGGCCAACTATGAGGCCGGGGCGAGGGCCTTGTCGAATCGTCGCGCCACGTCATCCCAGTTGATCACGTCCCAAAACGCCGCGACGTAGTCGGCCTTGGCGTTATGGTAGTCCAGGTAGTACGCGTGCTCCCACATGTCGAGCATCAGCAACGGCACGACGCCCGCCGTCATGCAGTCCTGATGATCGTGCAACTGAAGCGTCACGAGCCTGCTCGAGACAGGATCGAACGCAAGCATGACCCATCCCGAGCCCTGGACCGAGGTGGCGAGCGCGCAAAACTGCCGCTTGAAGGCCTCGAACGAGCCAAAGTCGTTGGCAATGCCGTCTGCCAGGACGGTCGTGGGCTCTCCCCCGCCGTCCGCACACAGGTTGGTCCAGAACACGGAATGGTTGACGTGACCCGCCAGGTTGAACGCAAGGTCGCGCGTGCACTTGCTCACCCGCGACACGTCGCCGATCGAGCGGGCCTTCTCCAGGCTGGCCAACGCCGTGTTGGCGCCGGCAACGTAGGCCGCGTGATGCTTTTTGTGATGCAGCTCCAGCAGCTGCTTGGACAAGAACGGCTCCAGCGCATCGTAGTCGTACGGCAGGTCGGGTAGCGTATAGACGTTCATGACGGTTCCTTTCGCTCGTGGCTTGTCGGTTTGGGAGATATGCCCGATTGCGCCTGGGATAATCCCGAGGAAGGCCGGTTTGTCGTTTTTGGCCGAACGGAACCTCGCGTGGGCGGCTGCATTCGTTGTGCGTAACATCCGCAACCGCTAAGCTAGACGCAACGACCTCTTACGTTGGAAAGGATAGGGCATGCAATCAGTAGATATGACACTTTATGACGTCTTCTTGGAGCGCTTCGGCACCAAGCCCGCGCTGGAGATAGTGTCGCCCGGACGCACGGAGATCGCCGGCAACCACACCGACCACGAGGGCGGCCACGTCATCGCCGCGGCCGTGAACCGCGCCATCACCGGTCTTGCCGCCACGAACGGCACAAACGCAATCCGCCTGCTGTCGCTGGGCTTTTGCGATGTGGAGGTGCAGCTCGACGAGCTCGCCGCACGCGACGACGAGCGCGAGACGACGACCGCGCTCGTACGAGGCATGGCGGCGCTCTTTGCCGAGCGCGGATTCGTTCCCGCGGGCTTTGACCTCGCCTGCAAGAGCGAGGTGCTCGGCGGGTCCGGCCTCTCGTCGTCGGCGGCCTTCGAGCTGGAACTCGCCCAGACCATGAACGCGCTCTGGGCAGACGGCGCGCTGCCAGCCGACGAGCTCGCCATGATGTCCCAGCGCTGCGAGCGCGAGTGGTTTGGCAAGCCGTGCGGGCTGATGGACCAGGCGGCGGTGGCGCTCGGCGGCATCCAGCACATGGACTTCTCGCAACCGGGCGTGCTGGCGGCGCGCGCCATCGACTATGACTTCGAGGAGGCCGGCTACGCCATCTGCATTGTGGAGGTGGGCGCGGACCATTCTGCCAACACCGCCGACTACGCCGCCGTACCTGCGGAAATGCAGGCCGTGGCCAAGGAGCTGGGTGCCGACGTGTTGAGCGAGGTGCCCGCAGACAAGGTCTACGCCGCCATCCCCGAGCTGCGCGAGGCGCTCGGCGACCGCGCCGTACTGCGCGCGCTGCACTACTATGCGGAGGAGGTGTTCGTGGCAAGTCGCGCACGCGCGCTGGACGCGGGCGACATGGACGCGTTCTTGTCACTCACCCGGCTGAGCGGCGCGAGCTCGGCGATGTTCCTGCAAAACGTGAGCGTCGGCGGTTCCGCCGACCAGCCCTCCATGCTCGCCATCGCCGTGGCGCAAAACCTGCTGCGCGGGCGCGGCGCCGTGCGCGTGCATGGCGGCGGCTTTGGCGGCACCATCCAGGCGTTCGTTCCGCTCGACGCAGTCGACGAGTTCTGCGCGGGCATGGACGCCGTCTTTGGCGAAGGTGCCTGCGGCGTGTATCGCGTCGACCACAAGGGGGCGCGGTTCCAATGGCTCTAGGCATAAGCGAGGTCGGTGCGGCCGCGTCGCGGCTTGCCGACTACGTCGTGGCTCGCGACATCACCGAGGCGACGGACCATGCGTGGGCATACAATCGGCTGCTCGAGTGCGTGGCGGCCACCGGACCCGCACCGACGAAGGCGGAGCTTCCCGCGGACTACGACTTCGAGACGGACCTGGCGCTGCTGGCAAACGCCGGCGTCGAGGCCGGGCAGGCGGAGGACACGGCATCTGGGCGCGACCGCCTGATGATGCGGCTCATGGGCGCCGTCATGCCGCGCCCGTCCGAGGTCGCCGCCCGGTTTGAGTCCCTTGCCACGACAAACGGGGCCCAGGCCGCGACCGACTGGTTCTATCGGCTGTGCGTGGACGTGGACTACGTGCGCTCGTCGGCCATAGCAAAAAACGTTGCCTGGACCACGCCCACGCGATGGGGCGAGCTGGAGATCACCATCAACAAGTCCAAGCCCGAGAAGGACCCGCGCGACATCGCCGCCGCCGGCGCCGCGCCTGCAGGCGAGGCCTATCCCGCCTGCCAGCTGTGCGTGGAAAACGAGGGCTACGCCGGGCGTCCCGCCGCGCAGGGCGAGCATCCCGCCCGTCAGAACCTGCGCATCGTTCCCATAGAGTTGGGCGGCGAGCGTTGGGGCTTCCAGTACAGCCCGTACGCGTACTTTAGCGAGCACTGCATCGCCATGAGCGCGCAGCATCGTCCCATGCACGTGGACCGCGCGGCCATGAGCTGCCTGCTCGACTTCGTGGACCTGTTCCCCCACTACTTCATTGGGTCCAACGCGGACCTGCCCATCGTTGGCGGCTCGATCTTGTCGCACGACCACTTCCAGGGCGGGCTGCACGAGTTCCCCATGGTGCGCGCCGACGAGCTCGACGGCTTCCATATGTCCGCGTTCCCTCAGGTGGATTGCTATGTGGTGCGCTGGCCGCTCACCGTGCTGCGCCTGCGCTGCACCGACCGAGAAGAGCTGCTCGACGCCGCGACCCACGTGCTCGACGCGTGGCGCTCGTGGGACGCGCCGGAGGTCGGCGTCATCAGCCACGACGAGGACGGCACGCGGCACAACACCGTGACGCCCATCTGTCGCCGACGCGGCGACGCCTACGAGCTCGACCTCGCGCTGCGCTGCAACGTCACGAGCCAGGAGCACCCGCTCGGCGTGTTCCATCCGCACGAGGACAAGTGGCACGTAAAGAAGGAGAACATCGGGCTCATCGAGGTCATGGGCCTCGCGATTCTTCCCCCGCGGCTCGAGGCGGAGCTCGATGCGGGCAGGCTCACGCGCGACGAGATCGGGCGCGTGTTTGGGGCCGTGCTCGAGGACGCCGGCGTGTTTAAGTGGGACGACGCCGGTCGTGCCGCCATGGCCGCGTTCGTCGGCGCCATCTGCTAGCACGGGAGCCGGGCATGCGCGCTTGCGGTGCGGGTACACGTCTTGGAGGCGTGCGCGCACCGCAAGCGGCGCTATTCTCGCCTTGGAACCCAGTCGTCGGCGAATCACCGAACGATACGCTCGATACGTCGGCCGCTGCTGCTCTATCGTGCATCAAACGGGTATGCTGTTTGTATATTCAACTCGACCGAGAGGGGCATCGATGGCAGAACGCATCCTAACCATTGGGTTTATCGGCAACGGCAAGGGGACCAACCGCTATCACGCGCCGTTTTCGTTGGCGCGGCCGGACAAGTTCCGCATCAAGACCATCCAGGCGCGCCACATAACACATGACGCATGGCCGGCCATTCCCGGCGTGAACTACGTCACGGACATGGACGCCATGCTGGCGGACCCGGACATCGACATCGTGGAGGTAAGCACGCCTTCGCGCACGCACTATGCGCTGACCAAGGCGGCGCTCGAGGCGGGCAAGCACGTGGTGTGTGACAAGCCCTTTGCCGAGACCGCCGAAGAGGCCGAGGAGCTCTTCTCGCTTGCGGCCCGCAAGGGCGTCACGGTGCAGTGCTATCAGAACCGCCGGTTTGACTCGGACTTCCTCACCGCCCAGCAGGTGGTGCGGTCCGGCAAGCTGGGTCGCGTGTTCGAGATCGTGACGCACTACGACTACTGGCGCCCCGAGTTCGTGCGCATGGGCCGCGAGGCCAGCTACGACCGCATGAACGGCATCGTGTACGGCCACTCCTGCCACTGCGTGGACCAGCTGATCAGCTGGCTTGGCATTCCCGACCGCTGGCATGCGGAGGCGCGCCAGCTTGGCGGCACGGGGCATCCGGACATGTACTTTGACTTCGACCTGTACTACGACAAGCTGGACATCAAGGCCACGGCGGCGGCCAACTACACCTGCGCGATCCAGCGACCCAGCTTTGAGGTCTATGGCGAGATGGGCACCTTCGTAAAGGTGGAGAAGGACCAGCAGGAGCGTGACCTCAAGAAGTTCTACCTGCCGGTGGGACATCCCGACTTTGGCCTGGACACGCCCGAGCAATGGGGCACGCTGCGCTACTACGATGAGGACTGGCGCATGCACGAGGAGCGCGTGGAGACGGTGCGCAGCACGTACTCTCTGTTCTTCGACGCGCTGTACGAGACCGTGGCCAACGGCGCCCCGCAGCTGGTCAAGCCCGAGGAGACCATCGCGCAGCTGCGCATTATGGAGGACGCCACGCGCGCCCTGCAATAGACCGTGACACGGCGTGGGGCCTACCTGAGGTCCCACGCCCAACCCATAAGAAATGGAAGGACTCAGCATGAAACTCGGAATCGTAGGAACGGGCATGATCGTTAGGATGGTCGGGCCTCACCTGGCATCGTGGGGAATATCTGTGGCGGCCGTGGCTGGCACGCCCAGGAGCGTCGACGCCATCAACGAGCTGGCGGACGAGTACGGTGCGGCGGGCCGCTACACGGACTGGCACGACCTCGTACAGGATCGTGCCGTGGACACCGTGTACGTGGCCGTTCCCAACTTCTTGCACAAGGCGGTTACCGAGGCGGCGCTTCGCGCGGGCAAGGACGTCATTTGCGAGAAGCCCCTCGCCTCGAACGAGCGTGAGGCGGCAGAGCTTGCAGACATCGCCAAAGCGTGCGGACGCTTTTTGTGGGAGGCCGTCGTCACCACGCGCCAGCCTAACTTCAAGCTCATTCGCGACGAGCTTCTCCCGCGCATCGGCACCGTCAAGATCGCGACCGTCAACTACAGCCAGTACTCCAGCCGCTACGACGCGTTTCGCGCAGGAGAAGTGCTTCCCGCGTTCGATCCCGCCAAGGCGGGCGGGGCCATCATGGACATCGGCCTGTACACGCTGACCTTTACGATCGGCCTGTTTGGCGAGCCCGTGGCCGCGCGCTACCGCGCCAACATCGAGCGCGGCATCGATACGAGCGGCGTGGTGGAGCTCGATTACGACGGATTCACCGCCGTCAACGTGTGCGCCAAGGACTGCGGCGCGCCGTGCTACGCGGTGATCCAGGGCATTGACGGCTACATTCGCATGGACTCGCAGCCCAACCAGTGTGGCGACATCACGCTGCACCTCAACGACGGCACGGAGGAGACCTACGACCTCAGCCTGCCCGTCATGTGGGAGGGAGAGTTCCGCGAGTTCCTGAGGCAGCAGCAAGCGGGCGATTTGGAGGAGTGCTACCGGCAGCTCGACCAGAGCCTGCTCGTGAGTCGCGTGCAGAACACCGTGCGCCGTGCGGCTGGCGTCATCTTCCCCGCGGACGAACAGTACCGGCGAACGGTCGAGCTGGCCGACAGGCCCAAAATGGCCGAAAGGGGCCTAGCCCCAATCGGCCAATTTTATGCCACGAGCTCGGGCACGAGGCGCTCGAGCGCATCCGCGATGCCGTCGCTGTTATTGTCACTGGTCACGTAGCTCGCCTGCGCCTTGACCTCGTCGACCGCATTGCCCATGGCCACGCCGATCTGCGCCCACTTGATCATGGTCAGGTCGT
>JAGCBF010000148.1 GCA_017652285.1 Atopobiaceae bacterium | reverse complement strand
TCTTCGTCGTCGTCACCGTCATCCTCGGAACCGTCGCTGTCCTCGGAGCCGTCGTCCTCGTCGTCGGAACCGTCGTCGTCACCGTCCTCGGAGTCATCGCCATCGTCATCCTCGGAGCCGTCGTCGTCCTCGTCGTCGCCGGATTGCTCCTCATCGTCATCATCGGACGGCGTGTTATCACCCGGCTCCTCCTCTGCGGGTTCACTCTTCGCGACGACCGTGAACTCCACCGTCACCGGGTCACCATCCTCGAAGCGGGCGACGAGCCAGTGGGTGCCCTCAGAAAGTCCGGACAAGAAGTCGGCCGAAAGCGTCACCGTCATGCTGGTGTCACCAACCACGCAAGCCGCCGAATCGACCTCGCTGACGCCGACCTCCGCACGACTAAACTGGGGCCGACCATGTCTCGTGGTCTCCTCAAAGGTAAAAGTCAGCCCCTCGGAGCTACCCTTCGTCCATGTGGCCTCGTCACCTTCGGTGCAGGCGTAGGCCGCACCTTCCACCGGCAGGGCATACGCCTTGATGGAGAAGTTGTCCACATCGCGTCCAGCGGCTTCTTGCTTGAAGCCCGCATCCTCGCGCACGTCTGCCCAGTCCGCCCAAGTGCCGTTAGCATAGATGAAGCTCTCGCCTCTGTTCACTACGGCCTTGCCGTATTGCTTGCGCTCGTTTGCCGTTCCCCTTAGCAGTTCGGCGCGCGCTTGGCCTATGGCTTTGTTTGCCACGGTCTCATAGACGGTAACGCCGTTGGCGTCTTTATGGGACACGGAAGACACTACGGAGAACCGGTCGCCCTCCTTAAAGAAGACGGGACTGTCCAGATGTGCCCGGTGGAAGCCCGCGTATGCATAGGTGTCCGAGAATTGCCCCACAAGCTTGCCGTCTGTGGGATTTTTGGCCTCATCGTTGAGCAGATAAATCGCAAAGGTCACACGCGAGTTCACTTCGTTCGTACGCGTGGATACCGAGGTTATCTTCTCGTCGGACGCGGCGGTAAAGACATTCGCGGAAGACACCACGTTGCCGTCCTTGCCCTCCACAAGGAAGAATCGTTCGTAAGCCGGCATGTAGTCGTACGCATGCGTGTAGAACTGCTCGCCGGCCAAGTCCGTGTCGAAGGTCATCGTTTCGGGATCGTCCAAAGACGTGTCGTAATACGACACGTAGAAGTAGCCGGAGCCGTCCACGCCCCAGTCGCTTTTGCCAAGGACTTGCTCGCCGTACTCCTCGCTCTGCTTTGTCTCTACGCCGTCCTTGGAACCCCAGCTGTTCTTGATTATCCATGCACCGGCGGCAGGCGGCGTCTTCGACCTGCCCTGCGCATCCGTGCCTTGGTTGAAGTTGCTCGTGGCATAGTTGTCATCCCAGCCCACGATGGCGACCCGATGATTCGTTGGCCTGCTATCGTACACATAGGCCGCCCATGTCTTTTCGTTTGTGTACTGTGCATCGCCCTTCTCGTTTGGAGTCGACACGTCTGCGCAGATGCCAACGGCTACTGCACGCCCTTTCATGAGCTCCTGCTTTATCGCCTGCATACCCGCCTCGTTAAGGGAGGCAGTTCCCTGCTCGCTCAATGAGACGGGCGAAGGCAGCAGGTTGCCGTCGCGTATCGTGTAGCCGGCAAACACGTTTCTGTTTGACTCGCCATTCTCGTTCACCGGGTCGATGCTCCAGTCGTCCTTCTCGCTATAGCAGTTTGTTGTTTTGCCACTCTTGAGCCCGTCAGAGGTTTCCTGCCATCTCATATTCAGGAATTCGTCAAGGGATTTAATCTCGGGATTCTGCCCAGTTATTATTAGGAGCAACATCTCTTCATCGCCAAAGGCCATCTTTAGGAGGCTCTTCTTGAGGTCTTCCTTCCACTCTTCCTTGTGTGCCAGGACGTATTCGTAGGTCGTCATGCCCGTCTTGCCCTTGTAGGGAAAGTCCTCCTCCAGCACCGGTCCCACGCCCGTAGAGAAGAGCGAGGTCACAAGCGCGGGGTTCGACGCTATGAAGGCGGCGTTTGGATTCGTTGTGGGGTCCTCGTCAAACACGTACATGCCCTCGCCCGCCTGCGACGCCGGAGCGTCCAGGTCGGTGACGGGGTGCAAGGCAAACCATGTGAGGTGCCTCTCCGAAAGGTCCACGGACGTATTGAAGTCGGTGGCGATGCTCGACTCTGCCGCCGCGATGCCGCCAAAGGCCCAGCACGTCGCATACGGATTCTGGCATCGTACGGGCGTCACGCTGTTTGGGAAGCTCTGCCGTAGGTCAAAGAACGCCGGCAGGTCGGCCTGCGCCTCGAAAACGGCTCCTTCCTGCTCCCCCGTGTCGCGCGCCCACTCGGGCACGTCCCCTTCGGCACGGGCTTGCGACACTGGCGACAAGCCCACGAACACTGCCGTGGCCACCAAAAGCGACGTAATGACTTTGTGCCACCTCTTGTTCGGTCGGTGCATAACGGCCTCCTTTAATAGTGCCCTCCTGCTATGCATTATACGGTATGACGGTTACGGCGCTTCGGCTCTTTTGAGGGCGGGGCGGGGCGGAAGTGGCCGATTCTGCCCGTTCCAGGAACATGGCCGATTGGGGCTGGCCTGGCCGATTGGGGCTGCTTGGCCGATTGGGGCTGGCTTGGCCGATTGGGGCTAGGCCCC
>JAGCBF010000147.1 GCA_017652285.1 Atopobiaceae bacterium | reverse complement strand
AGGTCGTCTGAGCAACCTTTTCGCTAGCAAGCGTGTTAGCTTCGCTCAGCTGCTTGCCCTGAAGATGAAGGTCTGCGATCGCGGGTACCACATCTCCTTCTTTGATGGTGTCGGGATAGGTTGCAGCGTTGTCATCGTTGCCCGTCGTGTTCTGCTCGACACCGTCCGCCACAAGCTTGCCATCCTCTACGGCAACTGTACCATCACCATCAAAGTGGAACGTGTACGTGTCATTCGCGGCATTTGTGCCTTGCGGGGCGTCGATAACCTTGGTTAGATAAGACGCTTCCGTGCTACCTTTTGGTGCATCTTTTGCCAGCGCCGGAGTGGCGAGGCCTAAGCTGCCTGCCAATAGCGTACTTGCCAATACGGCAGCACCCCATTTTAGTTTCTTAAACATACGCTCTCCTCACTTTTGTCCCTAGCCTCAACGCACCTCGTGTGCGCAAATGGCCAATCGAGCGGATTCAGCGTATCCGAATTGCTTTTTTGAAAAGTTGCTTTTTGGCACGCACAGGTATTCGTGTTTCCAGTACAGCGGGCTGTGTTGCATATATTACGAATTTTATGTATTTTTATGCAATTTCTTATTTTGTATAGTTTTTAGTTTTAGATTTTGTACGTGCTGTTTTTGCATGCAACTGATTGATGTTTTGTTCTCGTGTCACAAAACTTCTGCATTTTAAGATAATGCATATCTATATTGTTATATCGGTCAACGGTATGTTTTGTTCTGTGTGCGTGGTATTCCAAGAACCAGCACTAACATTTATGCATATATATGGCTACTTTATGCGTTATTGTCTTACGCGTACGCATGCGCACTAAAACCCGCGCCGTCTAAACATGCCCATTACCTTGCCAAACGTGTTTTCTATGGGAACACAGCCCACAATACGTGAGTCCACTGCCTCGTCGCGGTTATCGCCCAACAAGAACAGCGCGTCGTCTGGCACGGTCAGAGGAAACGTTACGCCATCCGCCACCTGCGTGGTTTCGTCCGTTATGCCCTGCTCCAGCTGATACGAGCCGTTGACTATAAGGCCCACCGAGTCTATGTTAACGGTGTCGCCGCCCACGGCAATTACGCGACCGCAGGTCTGTAGGCCGTTGTACTCGTACACCGCAACGTCGCTCGGCAGGTACTGCTTGTCCAAACGGTAGAACATAACGAGGTCGCCGTCTTGGAAGCGCGGCTCCATGGAGGGATCGGTCACGCGCATAAGGCCAAATATAAACGAGAAGAGCGCCACGGCACCAGCTACGATCGCACCTATTTTTACTAACAGCATGGCCAGATCGTAGGCGAGCGACCGCTTCTTACGACGAGGCTGCTGCGGTGCCGTTTGCGTGGCATCATCGCTTTGACTTGCAGCGTTCTCTGGATTTTGTTCGGGCGTATCTTTGCTGCTGTTCTTTTTGCCAAAAAAGCGCCGTTTGCCTGCCATGGCCACCTCCTTCAAAGCGGGTTTAGTTTAACGAAATATAGGCGGCCACGCAAAGGACGCTTGTTGGTTCGCGGGATGCCGCGCAAACAAAAAAAGGTGGCAGCGAGTATACCCCGATGCCACCTTAGGTCGCTATGCGTGCGACAACAAGAGGTCGCACCATCGAATCTTTTCGTCGTAGTAAGCACGGCGGTGATCGCCGGGCGGGTACGCGTCACGTTTGGCAATGGCGGCGTCTTTGGTCTCTTGCACGACGTCCGGCTCTATGTCGTCGCTGCGACGGGCATGGTCGGCCAACACGATGACGTTGTCGTTGCCAATCTCCACGTAGCCGCCCAACACGATGATGTTGACCGTGCCGCCACCGTCCTCGTCTAGCAGCTGCAGTCGCACCACGCCGTCGCCCAAGGCGCAGATCTCTGGCGCGTGGGCGGGCCATACGCCAAGCTCGCCCGCCTCTGTGACCAGCACCAAATGCGCCACGTCGCCTTGGAACAAAAGCTTGTCGGGACGCACGAACTGACAGAAGATCGACGCCATGGGCTACTTCCCCTCGCCGCTCATCGCCCGCGCACGGGCACGCACGTCGTCGATGTTGCCGGCATAACGAAACGCCTGCTCGGGAATGTCGTCGCACTCGCCGTCCACGATTGCGGCAAACGAGCGCACGGTGTCTTCCACGCGCACGTAGGAGCCGGGGTTACCCGTAAACTTTTCGGCCACGTGGAACGACTGCGAGAGGAACTGCTGCACCTTGCGCGCACGAGCGACCGTGAGCTGCTGCTCCTCGGAAAGCTCGTCCATGCCCAAGATGGCGATGATGTCCTGCAGGTCGGAGTACTCCTGCAAGATCTCCTGGGTCTTCTCGGCCACGCGGTAGTGCTCTTCGCCCACGATTTCGGGGTCGAGTGCGCCCGAGGAGCTGGCCAGTGGGTCGACCGCCGGGTAAATGCCCAGCTCGGTAATGGAGCGCGACAACACCGTGGTGGCGTCGAGGTGCGTAAAGGTGGTGGCCGGGGCAGGGTCCGTCAGGTCGTCGGCGGGCACGTAGACGGCCTGGACCGAGGTGATCGAGCCCTCGCGCGTGGAGGTGATGCGCTCCTGCAGCTCGCCCATCTCGGTGGCCAACGTGGGCTGGTAGCCGACGGCGGACGGCATGCGGCCCAACAGTGCGGACACCTCGGAGCCAGCCTGGCTAAAGCGGAAGATGTTGTCGATGAACAGCAGCACGTCCTGCCCCTGGTCGCGGAAGTACTCGGCCGTGGTAAGGCCAGCCAAGCCAACGCGCAGGCGCGCTCCTGGCGGCTCGTTCATCTGCCCGTAGACAAGGCACGTCTTCTCTATGACGCCGGACTCCGTCATTTCCAAGAACAGGTCGGTGCCCTCGCGCGTACGCTCGCCGACGCCCGTAAAGACGGACGTGCCGCCGTGCTCCTGGGCAAGGTTGTTGATGAGTTCCTGGATCAGAACCGTCTTGCCAACGCCCGCGCCGCCAAACAGGCCCGTCTTGCCACCACGTACGTACGGCTCGAGCAGGTCGATGGCCTTGATGCCGGTCTCGAAGATCTCGGTGCTGGTCGTAAGGTCGCTAAAGGCGGGCGCGGGGTGATGGATGGGATAGCGCTGTATGTTTTCGGGCATGCCCTTGCCGTCAACCGGTTCGCCCATGACGTTCCATACGCGACCGAGCGTTTCTGGGCCTACGGGCATGGTCATGGGAGAGCCCGTGTCGATTGCCTTAAGGCCGCGGGTCAGTCCGTCTGTCGAGCTCATGGCCACCGTACGCACCACACGACCTGGAAGCTGGGACTCAACCTCCAGGATGGTGCTCACGTGACCCATGGGCGTTTCTGCATCCACGGTAAGCGCGGAGTAGACGGCCGGGACCTCGTTGTCAAAGCGCACGTCCACGACCGGACCCACGATACGCACGATGGTGCCTACGCCCGCGCTCTTCCTGAGGAGGTTGAGCGCGGCCCGTTCGAAGACCTGCCCGTCCTTGTTTGGTGCTTCCATTAGTTGTCCTCCAATGCGGACGCTCCTGCGATAATCTCGTTGAGCTCTGTGGTAATAGAGCCTTGGCGCTCACGGTTGTAGGTACGGCTGAGCGCTGTGATGACCTCTTTGGCATTGTCGGTGGCCGACTGCATGGCCCGGCGTCGGGCGCCGTGCTCCGCAGCCGCAGAGTCCAAGAGGGCGTGGAACACGATCGTGCGGATGTACGCGGGCATGAGGTAGCCCAGCACGACAGACGCGGAGGGCTCGAACTCATACACCGAGACCGCATGCTGGTCGATTTCGGTAAGCGCCTCGTGCTCGCGCGGCTGGTTGACCATGATGAGGTCATCGGTGGTAACCGGCAAGATCTGCTCGTGCACCAGCTCTTGGTCCACGCGGTTGCGCGCATGGCTGTAATAGATGACCACCCGGTCGATGGAGCCAGATACATAGCCGTCTATGATGTAGGAGGCTATGCGATTGGCGTCGTCCATGGTCGGCTCGGAGGAGTTGCCTTGCAGCGACACCACGGGGGTTCTTCCGCGGAAGGTAAAGTACTCCGTAGGACGGCGACCCGCCGTAATGAGCTGGCAGGCGATACCCTGGGCCTCAAGACGCTCCATTTCTCGCTGGACCATACGCTGCGGTTGGATGTTGAAGCCTCCCGCCATGCCACGGTCCGATGCGATAAGCACAAACAGCACGCACGACTCGGTGGTGTGCCGCTGTAGCAGGGGTGCGTTGGCACCCGTGCTTGCGCTGGCAACGTGACTCAACATGCGCGTGATCGCGTCCTTGTATGGCTCTGCCTGCTGGGCGCGATCGAGCGCACGACGAATCTTTGCCGTGGAGATCATCTCCATGGTTCGCGTGACCTGCATCGTGCTCTTGACCGAGTCGATGCGCGCCTTTATCTCGCGAAGGTTCGCCATGTTGCGACCCCTAGTCCGTGAATCCCGGAACGGGCTCTTCCGCCGGTTCCCCCACCACGGCGTCCGTGCCACGCTTGCGCACGAACAGTGCCTTGTATTCCTCTATGCAGCGACGCAGGCGCTCTTGCGTTTCGTCGGACATCTTTCCCTCTTTTACGGCCGCCCGCGTGTGCGGGTGCTTTTGCTCCATAAAAGCGGCAAGACCGTCACGGAACGGCACGACCATGGGAAGCTCCAGGTCGTCCATGTAGTTTTCCTTAGCGGCAAAGATGGCGATGACCTGGTCCGCGACGTCGAGTGCGGAATAGCGCTTTTGCTTGAGGAGCTCCATCATGTGCGCGCCGTGGTTGAGCTGATACTGCGTGGTCTCGTCCAGGTCCGAGCCAAACTGGCTGAAGGCCTGCTTTTCGCGATAGCTCGCGAGGTCGAGACGCAACGTGCCCGCGACCTGCTTCATGGAGGCAAGCTGGGCGGCACCGCCTACGCGGCTTACCGATATGCCCACGTCGACTGCGGGTCGCTGACCTTGGAAGAAGAGGTTGGACTGCAGGTAGATCTGCCCATCGGTAATGGAGATCACGTTGGTGGGGATGTAGGCGGACACGTCGCCTTCCTGCGTTTCGATGATCGGCAGGGCCGTCATAGAACCGCCGCCGTTTTCGTCGCTCATCTTTACCGCACGCTCGAGCAAGCGGGAATGCAGGTAGAAGATGTCGCCGGGAAACGCCTCGCGTCCGGGGGGACGATGAAGCGTAAGCGACATCTGACGATAGGCGACGGCCTGCTTGGAAAGGTCGTCGTACACGACAAGCACGTGGCCGCCGGGATGGTCCGCATCGGCGGGATTGCCGTTTTCGTCGTTGTACATAAAGAACTCGCCGATGGCCGCACCCGCCATGGGCGCGATGTACTGCAGCGGCGCGGAATCTGCCGCCGTCGCAGACACGATGACGGTCTTGTCAAGCACGCCGTGACGGTTCAGGGTCTCGCGGATGCTCGCCACCGTAGATGCCTTTTGGCCAATGGCCACGTAGATGCATATGATGTCCGTGTCGCGCTGGTTTATGATCGTGTCGATGGCGATGGCGGTCTTGCCCGTCTTGCGGTCGCCGATGATAAGCTCGCGCTGGCCACGCCCGATGGGGATCATGGCGTCGATGGCCACCAGGCCCGTTTGCACGGGCTCGCAGACCGGCTGGCGCTCCATGATGCCCGGGGCCTTGAACTCGATGGGACGACGGTGCGCCGTCTTGATGGGACCCAAGCCGTCGATGGGCTGTCCGAGCGGGTTTACCACGCGCCCCAACATGCCGCGCCCCACGGGAATGTCCATGACGCGACCGGTGGTCGTGCAGTCGTCACCCTCCTTGATGGTGTCGACCTCGCCAAAGAGCACGGCGCCTACCTCGTCCTCTTCGAGGTTCTGGGCAAGGCCGTACACGCTGCGGCCCGTCGCGGAGCTGGTAAAGCGCAGCAGCTCGCCCGACATGGCCGTCTTGAGGCCAAACACGTGGGCGATACCGTCGCCCACCTCGGCAACCGTGGAGGCTTCCTGACGCTCCACCTTGGTCTCGAGCGCACCGAGCTCGGTGCGCAGGGTATCCATGATGAGCGATGCGTCGATCTTGTTGTAACTCATGCCTCATCGCCTCCCATAAAGCTGGAGGAGAGCGTTTTGCGAATATTGACCAGCTGCGCGCGGATGGAGGCGTCACGCCTATGCCCACGCGCCTCTATGATGATGCCGCCCAAGATCTTGGGCTCGACGTGCTCCACAAGAAAGATCGGGGCGCCGAAGTCGGCCGCGCACTTGTCGCGCACCTTGCGGCGAAGCTCGGCGTTCATGGGAACTGCCGTGGTGACGTCGACCGTTATCGTTTCGTCTCCCTCGTCGAGCAGGGTCTTGAGGTCGCCATACACCTGCTCCAAAAGCGGCAGGTCCTGCTCGCGCTTCATACGTGCAAGGACGTCAAGCACCTCGGGAGAGAACTTCACCGCATGGCGAATCTGCTGCACGTCGAGCGGCGCGCGTCCTTCGCCTTGGGCCGCGTCGAGCAGCGAGCGAGCGTACTCCTCGATCTTCTGCTTGTCTACAGCCCTAATCTTCATTGAGGTCCCCCACTTCCATGAGGTACTTCTCGGCCAGGTGACGCTGCTCTTGCTCGTCGAGGGCATCGCCGATGATCTTTGCGGCGATTTCTACCGAAAGGTCGACGACCTGGCCAGACAGCTCGACCATCGCCTTTTTGCGCTCGGAATCGATGGCGTCGTGCGCCTTGGCGATAATGGACACCGCGCTGGCCTGAGCCTCGGCGATGATCTTGGAGCGCTCCTCTTCGGCCTCGCGCTTGGCTGCTGCGACGATGTCTGCCGCCTCGCGGTCTGCCGCGGCGATCTTGTCCTCCTGGACGCGCATGCTTTCCTCTGCCTTGGCCTTGGCGTCCTCTGCCGCCTTGAGGTCACCCGATATCTTTTCTTCTCGGGCATCGAGGACCTTGATGATTGCCGGCCATGCCATCTTTGCCAAAATGGCCCAAATGGCGAGGAAGGCGATGAGCGCGGGGACGAACTCTGCCGGCTTGGGGATGAGGATGTCTGCCCCCACTGCAAAGGCCGTACGCGGTGCAGCCGCAAGAGCCATAAGCGCCACGCCGCCGGCAATGCCCATGCTGCGCACGAGGCCCAGTTTGTTCGTGTTCATTCGAACCTCCAAATTCGGAATCGTCGATGCTGCTGTTACGCGATGAGCGTTACGACGAAGCCGATCAGGGCAAGTGCCTCGACGAATGCCGACGCAAGGATGAATACGGTGAACAGACGACCCTGTACCTCGGGCTGGCGCGCCATGGAGCTCGTTGCTCCGTAGGCCGCGAGACCAATGCCAAGTCCTGCACCAATAACGCCAAGGCCGTATCCAATGACTCCCACAATTCCTCCTTTGTCAATCGCCGGACCATCCGACGAATTCCAAAAACAACTATGTGACCGCGAGCAAGGCCCGCCGACAACCTACCTAGTGCTCCTCTGACTCCGCAAGCTGAATGTAGACGGCAGAGAGCAGCGTGAAGACGTACGCCTGGATTGCGGCGACCAAGAGCTCGACCGCATAGATAACCAGCAGGATGGCGATCCAGAACACGGACGCGCCGGCCTGGCCCAACGCCTGCACGCTAAAGCCCTGCAGGAGCGGTATGACGAACAGCGACGCCAGCACGGCAAAGGTGCCCATGACGACGTGGCCGGCAAACAGGTTGCAGAACAGACGGACGGCCAGCGTTACCAGGCGCAAAAAGGTCGAGAACAGCTCGATGACCCATACCAGGGCGTTCATGGGAAACGACACGCCTGCCGGGGCAAGGCTCTTGATGTAGCCTATGACGCCCTTGCTCTTCATGCCGACCACGATAAAGTAGACAAACGACACCAAGGCCAGGGCGGCCGTCGTACCGATGCATCCCGTTCCCGGCTTGCAGCCAGGAATCACGCCCACGATGTTGTTAAACAGGATGAAGAAGAAGACCGACGCGATAAAGGGGAAGTGCTTGCGCCAGGTGTCGCCCAGCAATCCCTTGCAGAGGTCGTCGCGGCAGTACTCAACCAAGAACTCCATGCCATTGACGAACCTGCCCTTGGGCGCCAAGCCGTTTTGCGCCTGCTTCTTCTTGAAGACGAACACGACGACCAAAAGAATCGCGATGGCCACGAACATCCAGAACGTATACTGGGTCAGGCCAACCGTAAGGTCTCCACGTACCGCGGTCGAGGCAAAGCCCTCAACCAGTTCGTCCATCTCTTCAGATAGGCTATCGAGTGGGTTCACCACGTTTCCTTTCTCCTGGGCGGGCGCCGCGTTGGGCGTCGCGCCATGCCCTTCCTGCCTCAATTGCCCACAGGAGCAAAAAAGAAGCAACCTCTGCCACGCCAAAGAGGAGCACGTCGTGAGGCGCGGCGATCCTGACCACAAGAACTGCCACAGACATCATAACAAAAGATGCCATGATGCTTGCCAGACCGGCGCCAACGCTCACCTGACGGGTTCCCTTTAGTGCCTGCTCAAACAAAAACGCCGCGGGAACCGAGCCGACGATGCCGATTGCGGACCCAAACGCAATGGCCTGGACCTCGACCATCGATGGCTCCTCCCAACTGGACGAAATGGAATGAACGTCGCAGATTTTATCCCTGAAGCCATAAAAAGACCAGACCTTCTCCACTAAAAGCACCTCACGGCCACAATTGGCGAATGCGCACGCTATAACACCTCTGCAATGACGAACACGTTGGTGGGCGTGTGCGAGGTGATTTCGCCCACCTCGAGGGAGGGTGAGCTCATGGGGTCTCCCGCAGTTATGACCACGACGTCTCCCCCGGACAGCATCCCGGCCTTCTTTGCTTGGAACAGCGCGTCGCTCGCGATTCGGTTCGTGCTCCCATGCTCCCCCATCAACACGCCTTCGACGCCCCAGACGAAGCACGTCCTGCGCAACGGCTCCTCGGACGGCGCCGCGGCGATGATGGGCAGCCGCGGGCGGAACGAAGACATGATGCGTGCCGAGCGCCCGCTGAGCGTCGGGCATACCAACGCCTTGGCGTCAACGAACCTTGCCGCCTCGACCGCCGCATAGCCCGTGGCGCCGCTCACGTTGCGTCTGCCGCCACGATCGTGGTATTCGTTGCGCTCGGGAAGATACTCTTCCGTCTTGCGGCATATCTCCGCCATCATGCGCACTGACTCCACGGGGTAGTTGCCCACCGCGGTCTCGGCGGATAGCATGACGCAGTCCGTGCCCTCGTTGATGGCGTTGGCCACGTCCGTGACCTCGGCACGCGTGGGACGCGGGTTGTGCGCCATGGAATCGAGCATTTGCGTGGCCGTGATGACGGGGCGGTATTCGTGGTTGCACAGCTCGATGATGTGCTTTTGCACATGCGGGACGTCCGAGGGCGGAATCTCTATGCCCAGGTCCCCACGTGCCACCATGATGCCGTCCGACACCGCAAGTATCTCTTCGAAGCGCTCGACGGCGACCGCGCATTCGATCTTGGAATAGATTTGGGTCCCAGGAGCTCCGTAGGCCTTGCACAGGTCGCGAATCTCTTGCACGGCCGCCGCGTCGCGTATGAACGACGCCGCGATGACGTCCACGCCCATCTGGCACGAAAACTCGATGTCGGACTTGTCCTGCTCGGTGACGGAGGGGAGGCTGACGACCACGTTGGGCAGGTTGACGCCTTTGTGCTCCCCCAACATGCCGCCGTTGACGACCGTGCAGTACACGTCCTCGCAGTCCACCCGATCCACGCGCAGGCCTATGAGGCCGTCGTCGATGTAAATGGTGTCGCCGGGTCCGACCTCGTGCGGCAACGCCTCATAGTCAAGCGCCACGCAGTCCGGGGCGCTTTGGGCCGTCTGGGCGGTTACGCGCACCACGTCGCCGGCATGGAGCTCGATGGGCTCGTGTCCCTCGTTTGGACGCGTGCGGATCTCGGGCCCTTTGGTGTCGGTAAGGATGGCGACGCGCGTGCCAAGCTCCGACGCGATCCTGCGCACACGCTCGATGTTGCTGCGGTGGTACTCGTACGTGCCGTGGCTAAAGTTGAGGCGCGCCACGTTCATGCCTGCCAGCATCATGTTGCGCAGGACGTCATCGTCTTCTGTCGCGGGCCCTAAGGTACAAACGATCTTGGTTCGCTTTTGGTCTCTCATGCTTGCCTCCCGGTCGCTTATGCGTACTCATAGTACCGCGTTTGGACGCAGGGTAAGACGAATTGTCTGTGCGTCCTCCAATAAACGCCTGCGCTTGCGGGTAAGGGAGACGCACGACGCTTGGGTGCGCGTATTATGGAAGGCGTCGTTAGGGAGGTGCTCTTCGATGCCCCGGGAATCAAAGAAGTCCAAAGTCGCACGCGTGACCGAGTTTTGCCGACGTATGAACGAGCTGTATGGACAAGAGCCCTCGGCCTTGGACTGGCGCTCGCCGTTTGAGCTGGTCATAGCCGTGCTTTTATCTGCACAGACCACCGACGTGGCCGTTAACTCGGTAACGCCGGAGCTCTTTGAGCGTTGGGGCACGCCGGCACAGATGGCCCAGGCAAGCCCCGACGAGGTCGCCGAGGTGATTCGCCGGCTGGGGTTTTATCGCACCAAGTCGCAACATTGCGTGGAGTGCGCCCAAATGATACTGGCCGACTACGACGGCGAGGTGCCGCGCACCATGGACGAGCTCGTGCGACTGCCTGGCGTTGGGCGCAAGACGGCCAACATCGTGCTCAACAAGGCCTTTGGAATCGTGGAGGGCATAGCCGTCGACACGCACGTGTTCAGGATTTCTCAGCGTATGGGACTTACGACGGCAAAGACGCCGCTTGAGGCCGAGAAGGACCTGCTCGCCGTGATTCCACGCGAACTGTGGAGCGACGTCAACTCGCAGTGGATTCGCCATGGGCGGGCGGTGTGCACTGCGCGCGTGGCCAAGTGCGAAGAGTGCCCGTGCAGCGACCTGTGTCCCCAGCGTCCGGTACGCTATGGGGCGGGGCAGACAAAGAGGAAGCCACGCAGGCGAAAGGCCGAGTGACGAGCGGCGGGACAACAGGGCGCCTGCCCCGTTGTCCCGCAAGCGTATCTCGTTAGATCTTGGCCAGGGCCTGGTCGAGGTCCGCGATAATGTCTTCCACGTTTTCTATGCCGACCGAGAGCCGCACCAGATCCTCCGACAGATGCGCTGCCTGGAGCTGCTCTGCCGTGAGCTGGCTGTGCGTGGTGCTGGCCGGATGAATGATGAGCGACTTTGCGTCACCAACGTTGGCAAGCAGCGTAAACAGCTTGACGTTGTCGATAAGGTCCAGGCCCGCCTGACGACCGCCCTTGACGCCAAACACCAGCGCGCCGCCAAAGCCGTTGCTAAACAGACGACTCGCGACCTCGTGGCTGGGATCGTCCTTGAGGCCGGGATAGCGCACCCAGCTGACCTTGGGATGCTTGCTGAGGAACTCGGCGACGGCGAGTGCGTTGCTGGAATGGCGCTCCACACGCAGGCTGAGCGTCTCGAGCCCCAGGCCGATGAGCTGCGCCGCATAGGGAGAGAGCGTGGGGCCGAAGTCACGCAGACGCTGCGCGAGCACGCGCGTCGCGAACGGCGCGGCTGGAGCGGCCTGCGTCCACACGGCGCCATGGTAGGACTCGTCCGGCTCGGTGAGCGTGGGGAACTTGCCAGGCACGGCCGCCCAGTCAAACTTGCCCGAGTCGATGACGGCACCGCCGATGGTGGCTCCGTGACCACCGATCCACTTGGTGAGCGACTCTATGACCACGGCCGCACCATCGTCTGCCGGACGGTACAGGTAGGGAGTGGCAAAGGTGTTGTCGATGATGACGGGCAGGTTGACCGATGCGGCCGCCTGCACGAGCGCCGGTACGTCCGTTACGTCCACGAGCGGGTTGCCGATGGTCTCCGCATACCAAAACTTCGTCTTGGGCGTGGTGGCCGCGATAAAGGCATCTATGTCGTTGTTGGGCACGAACGTGGTCTTGATGCCCAAGTCGTCGAGCGAGTGGAGCAGGATGTTCCAAGTGCCGCCGTAAAGCGAGTCGGAGGCCACGATTTCGTCTCCTGCCTTGGCTATATTGGTGAACGCAAGGATCTCTGCCGCGTGTCCCGACGCCACGGCGACCGCGGAGGGGGCGCCTTCGAGCGCGGCGACACGAGCCGCGATGGCATCGGTGGTGGAGTTGGTCAGGCGGCTGTACACGTTTCCGGGCCGGGAAAGCGCGAACTTTGCGGCCGCGTCCTCGGCATCGTTGAACTGCCAGGCCGCCGTCGCATAGATAGGAAGCGCGGCGGAACCCGTGGTCGGCTCGGGTGCGTAACCGGCATGGACGGACAACGTATCGAAGTGCGCGGCGGGGTCTTGGGCAAACGTGGGGTCGAGTTCGAAGGCCATGGTATTTCCTTTCGTTGCTTCGTTGTAGGAACGATGGGAATAATACGGCTACGATTCTGTGCATTCAATAGCATGGTTATCTGTCTTTTTGATTGGTAGTTATCACGAGCATGTCCACGCGCACGAAAACGCCCCGGGGCACGACACAAAGGGAAAACCCTGCGTGTCGCGCCCCGGGACGCGGTCTAAGTGCTTGTGCGTTGGTTACCAGACGAGCGGCACCTCTATGCGCTCCGAGCCAGCGGTAAGCACCAGCGTCGTTGCCTCGAGCTGCACGTCGGTAAGCTCGCCCTTGCCCGTGGTCGGCTTGCCATCCTGGTTCATGAGCTGCGTCCAGCCCGAACCAATGGTGTAGGCCATGATGTCCCACGTGCCGTCCTTGAGGTTTTCTGGAATGATGATGGCGCCGTCGTACAGGACCATGCCCGCAGGCGTACCCGCAAGATCGCCCAGCGACACCGGACTCGCACCGCTCGTTTGCGATTCCTCCACCAGCTGATACGCACTATCCCCTTGCTGCAGCCGATAGGTGTAGCCACGAACGGTCACGCCCTGATCCGTGGAAACCACCGTTTGCTCGGGTACCGCAGCCTGCTCCGCGGTTTGCGCGGGCGCACTGAGCTTGCTGACCACGAAGACCACGACCACGATAAGGGCGACCAGCATGCCGGCGACCAGCAACGTGAGCGTGCGCTTGTCAAGCTCGTCGCCCTTGTCGGTCGCAAGGTGCGCGCCTCCTTCTGCGTACACACCGGCAGAGACCGCCCCCTGGCCTTCGGTCAGGTGCTCAAAGGTGCCGTTGGCCACCGTCTCTGGATCGACGGGACGCGGCGCCTCGTTGTCAAATTCATATGCGTCATGTACTTCCATGCTCATGACAACTCCTCCTATGCACTTGTCTGATGACACGACGGCATGGGCGCGCTACAGCTCGCGACGGTCCTCTATGGCGCGTCCCAGCGACAGCTCGTCCGCAAGCTCGACCTCGCCACCAACTGACATGCCGACGGCAAAGCGCGTCACGCGCACGCCCAAGGGCTTTATGATGCGCGAAAGGTAGGTGGCCGTGGCCTCGCCCTCCACGTCGGTGTTGGTGGCCAGTATGACCTCCTCGACCTCGCCCGACGCAAGCCGGGACAGCAGCTCCTTGACGTGCAGCTGGTCCGGGCCGATCTTGTCCATGGGAGAAATGACGCCACCCAAAACGTGATACAGCCCATGATGTGCGCCGGTACGCTCTACCGCGGACACGTCGCGTGGCTCCGACACCACGCAGATGGACGTGCGGTCGCGCGTGGTGTCGGCGCAGACGTCGCAGGTCTTGCGCGTGGCGTAGCTAAAGCACACGGGACAAAAGTGGACCTGCTTCTTTACGTCCAAGATGGCGCTCGCAAGCCTACGGGCACGCTCTGCGTCTGACTCCAGCAGATAATACGCGATGCGCTGCGCCGACTTTGGGCCGATGCCGGGCAGCCTGCCCAGCTCGTCAAGCAGACGCTGCAGCGCGCGACCATCGTTGCCGCTTGCCGCGTGGTCGAGACCTGCGGGAGTCATGTCATCAAAGCCGTATGCCATTCCTAGAACAGTCCCGGTATGTTGAGCCCGCCGGTTATGCCAGACACTTGGTCGTTGGCCGCGTCGTTTGCCTTGGCAAGCGCGGCATTGACGGCCGTGAGCACCAGGTCTTCGAGCATGCCGACGTCGTCGGGATCCACGGCCTCCGGGTCGATGGTAAGCGAGGTGAGCTTCATGTCGGCCGTGGCGGTAACGGTCACCATGCCGCCACCCGCGCTGGCCGAGACCTCGATGTTGCCCATGTTTTCCTGGGCATCCGTGAGTTGCTGTTGCATGAGGCGCGCCTGCGCCATGATTTGCTGCATGTCCATATGGTCCTCCTACGTTTATGGTGTGGTATGGAATGATATACGAATGCCGCGCTCGTTGTGCACACTTTACAAGACGGGCATATCGTCACGCGATTTATTGCGAGCCATGTCCCCTGCTTGCGCGCACGTCGCTTCCAAACACCTCGAAGGCGTCTTCCAAGACGCGGGCGAGCTCGGGCGGTAGCTCGTCTGGCCCCACGAGCACGTCGACAGGCGCCGACGCGGACACGTCGCCCTGCGAAGCGGTGCGAGCTGGTTGCTGACTGGACTTCGGAGCGACGGCGGGTTGCTGCGAGTCGGTAGCGGGTTGCTGCGAGGTGAGGGGAGCGGCCTGCGGGATTTGCGCAACAGGCTGCGTCACGGCGGGAGCAGGTTCGGGCTCGGGCTCGAAGGCATACTCCCCCGCGTCCGGCTCCGGCGAAAACGCCCCCAACTCCTCGTACGGAACGGCCTCGTAGTACGGGTCGTCGTATTCCGCCGCGGATGACGGTATGGGAGCCGGCTCCGAGGCCTGCTCAGGCGATTGCGTAGGCAGGTTTACTGGCTGCGAGGGGTTGTCCCAGGGGAGCGGATAGTCCGCACTCGCGTTGGGCGCGGAAGCGGGCGCCATGGGTTGGCCTGCCGCCTGTTCTACCGGCTGGGAGGGCTGGGTGGGCCGAGCGGGCTGGTTGGGCCGCATGGCCTGGGGGGACCGGGCGTATGGCGACGTCTGACGCCCGGCGGGTGTCCGCTGCTGGTCTGCATACGGAGAGGGCGCGGTCGCATATGCGGGTGCGCTTGCATGCCCGAACTTGGGTTGCTGAGGCGCCCGCGAACGCGACGTCACCTGTTGCTGCCGCGCTGACGGCTGGGGCGTGGAGTCGGTGCCTTCTTTGAACACGAGGGTTCGCTGACCGAATGCTTGGGCCACGCTCTGTTCGACCACGGCCTTGATGTCTGGGCGTTCGAGCATCTTGAGCGCAAACGACGAGCCCTTGGGCAGACTCACCACCAGCTCGGTGCCATTGTCTGATGTGGCAACCGCATTGGACAAGAGCGTTCCCCTGGCAGGGATGCGCGTCGTAAGGTCGGTGACCACCTGACGCCATGCGCGCTGCAGCGCCCCGGGGCTTGTCATGGCGCGGGACTGACCTTGGGCAGGCTGGGGCTGCGACGCAGGCTGGGGTGCCGGCGCTGGTTGCGGTGCCGGCGCTGGTTGCGGTGCCGGCGCTGGTTGTGACACAGATTGCCGCGTCCGTGAGGGTTGAGATGCGGGCGCAGGTTGGGGGCGCTGTGCAGGGCGCGAGACAGGATTGGCTTGCGGCGTCGGTTGGGGCTCGGGCGCAGGGCTCGGCGCCGGTGCGGGCGCCGGCCCCGCCGCGAGCGCCGTCATGGGCGACGT
>JAGCBF010000146.1 GCA_017652285.1 Atopobiaceae bacterium | reverse complement strand
ACGTTTCTTCGGAGGCCTGCCGCCGAGGAGAATGGCCATAGCTCCGAAGATGCGTGCATGTGTGCGGCATCTACGCACTTTCGGAGGTTTCGGCCCGCGCAACAGCGGGAAATATCCGAATCTGCGTGCGTCCGGCTGACAGAGACGCAAACTGAGAGGTTTCTCGTCTCGGGAGGGCGGGAAACGTCCGAAAGTGCGCGCGTCTGGCCGCCATGCACGCAAACTGGGAGGTTTCTCGTCGCTGGATGTCCGGAAACCTCCGAAAGTGCGTGCATGTGTGCGGCATCTACGCACTTTCGGAGGTTTCCTGCCGCGCAACGCCGACGTGCGGGAGGGCGCTGACTTGCTACGCACGGCGCGCCCTCCGCGTGGGCCGACAGCTGCGATCATGAGCGTCGGCGGGGAACATATCGGCCAATTCGCTAGGCGGCCAGCACGTCGCCGTAGCCGAAGTCGTACGGATCCGCAACGTCCGTGGCGTCGGCGGGATTCTCCGCCCCCACGAAGGAGCCGAGCCAGTCGAGGTATTCGTCATCGACGCCGCAGGCACCAAAGACCTTGACCGCCTCGGCATAGAACTCCGCGTTACCGTAGGGAAGGGTCACGCCAAGCCCGCTCATGCCCTCTTCTCCCGAGGTGCTGCCAAAGTGCACCATGGCCTTGTCGAATGCGGCCTTAAGGGCGGTCGCCTCGTCGCCTTCGATGGAGTTCGCGACCGTCATGAGGTCGGTGACGAAGTAGTCGGTCATCGTCACGAAACTGCCGTCGGCATCCCAGAGCTCGAACAGTTGCGCCCAGTCGTCAAGGCTGCCCCAGTCATCGTAGCCGCCTTGGTCGTCGTAGCCGTCCCAGGCGTCGTAGCCGCCCCAGTCATCGTAGCCGCTCCAGGCATCGTCATAGCCGCCCCAGTCGCGGTAGGCGTCCTGTCCGCCCCAGCAATCCCACATGTCCCAGACAACATCGTCCACAAGATGCCCGAAGAATCCGCTCGTACCGTAGGTGTTGCTGGCGCGTTCGTGCTCGGGGCGCGGCTGCCACTCGGTTTGCTGGCTGTAGTTGGTTTCCAGCAGCTCCTTGGCATTGGCGTAGGCAAAGTCCGTCCACGTCTTGTACAGCGCGTCCACGGCCGATTCGTCGACGAGCGCCAGCGTCGCGTTGCCGTTTGCCGGATCGGCAGCCACATCACCGATCATGTCGTCCACGATCTTGGTGCCCAGCTCCACTGTGCCGACGGCAGGGTTCTTCTCTAGCATGTTCATCCAACCCTGGTAGCTCCAGCCAATGCCCGGCTCGAAGTCTTCCGAAAGCACCATATAGTCGCAGAAGGGGCGCAGCGCAAGGCAGGTCTCCAAGCTGCCCATGATGCAGCAGTCCATGCCGATGATGTCAAAGTGCACGTTTGGGTTCGCCTCGAGCGCCTGTCTCATCTCGTCGAGCGTGAGCGCCGATTCCTCGTCCTGGAACTCGTCGTACCCAAAGCCGTACACGGGTCCGGCGCCGTGGTCCCACAGCAGCAGGACGTAACGGTCGGCCGGGTAGGCCGCGGCGCCCCAGGCGATGAAGTCGGAAAGCGTGTGGGGCGAGGTGGTGTCGAGCTGGCCTAGGCTGTCGTCGACAAGCTCGAGCTTGCCCTGGCGCACCCGATAGCGCTGGGTGTGGTCGGAGGCGATGCCATAGTCTTGCCACTCACGGGTTCCGAGCGTCTCGATGAGCACGTTTGCGTTTTCGCCGATGCCCGACTCGAGCATCTCGGCGATGTCGGCGGTCGCCTCGCCGGCCTCAGACTCAAGGTCTGACCCGTTCATGTACACGAGGACGGTCGTGGAGTTGGTCTTGCCCGCACGCCTGGGTGAGGCGTGGGCGCCCTGGGCGTATGCCGCGGGCGTTGCGGCGGTGGTCACGATAAGCGCGCAGATGACCAACGCGGCGGTGACGGCGGCTAAGACACGCGCGGTTTTGTTGGAACGGTTCATGGTTGCTCCTCCTTCGGGGTTATCATCGGCTCCACCCGATGCTGGGGCAAAGATACCGAAAGAGGGCAGGCTCAATCTTCCTTCGAACCGCCAAAAAAGTGTCACAAAAGTGTGGGAGCGCGTCAAAAGACAAACGCGATCTGGAGTCCGTCGTCCACGCACGACGCCTGCACGGACCACTTGTGCAGGGTCGCGATCTCTTTGGCTATGGCGAGCCCTATGCCCGTAGACCCGCCATCGCCGGCATGGAAGCGGTCGAACAGCAAGGAGAGCTCGGACTCGTCCGGCACCGCGCCGTCGTTCCAAACCTCAAGGCGCGCGCCGTCATATCGTATGCGCACGAGCGCGTCGGCATGACGGATGGCGTTGGTGAGCACGTTGGAAAGCGCGTGGTCAAACAGCCCGGGATCGGCCATGACCTCTCCGCGCGCCAGTTCCAGCCGCACCTCGATCCCCCTTGCGCGAACCGCCCCCTCCAAAGGCATGAGGCAGTCCTGCACGAAGTCCGCCACCTCAACGGGCTCCTTGGCGGGCGTGACCGCACCGGCCTCCAGCCGTGCCATGCCCAAGATCTCGTTGATGGTGCTGGTCATGCGGTCGGTCTCGCGCACGATGGCGCGCGTCGCCTCAGCGGCATCCACCACGCCCGAGCTCGCACCCTCCGCATAGCCGCGAATCGCCGCCAGCGGTGTCTTGAGGTCGTGCGACATGTTTTCGTAAAACCGCTTTTGGGATTCTTGCGCCACCTCTATGCGCCGTCCGGCAAAATAGCCCGCCGCGCCAGCCACCACGGCGCCCACGACGCCGATGGCGACAAACGCCGTGTTTACGGTGGCGACGAGCGACTGTTCCGACGCCATGTCCAGGTAGACGACGTAGTGGCCCGTCGCGTAGGCCTCCGCGACGTCTGGGAACGCCTCGTCGGAATAGTCGATGAAGGCACTTTCTGGCACGAGCGCCGCATAGCACGACCAGTCGCCCAGCGTGACGTGCCGTATTACGTACTCCTCGGGATTCGCGGCAAACCAGGCGGCCAGCCTCGCCTCCTCCTCGCCCGTCCACCTTTGCTCTCGCGGGTCGATGGCATACGCCGAGTCAAGCAGCATGTAGTTGGGGCTGCGTCCCGTGGAGCCTCCCTCGTCGTCCATGCCGAGCGCATAGGCGATGTCGCCCACCGCGTCCGACTCGACCTTCCAGCCAATGAACAGGTTGAAGGCGACAGCCGCCGCCACAAGGGCCGCGACCACGGCCGATGCCCCGAGCGCCGCGAGCTTTGCGTGCGTGCTCCTCACGAGGCAGCCTCCAGCTTGTAGCCGTAGCCCCATACGGCCTTTATCTGCGTGGCGCTGCCCGCGTCGCGCAGCTTGCGACGCACGCGACGCACGGTCTCGTCGGTAACGCGCGTTTCGACCTCGGCATCAAAGCCCCACACCTTGTTGAGCAGGACCTCGCGCGAAACGGCGGTGCCCTTGGCCTCCAACAGGCACCGCAGCAGCGAGAACTCGGTCATGGTCAGGTTGAGGGAGGTGCCGGCGGCGCGTGCCTCGTGAGCGACGTGCGACAACGTGATGTCGGCAAACGAGAGGTCGTTGGCCGCAGGCGACGAGGCCCGGCCCATCTCCACGCGACGTAGCAGCGCCTTTACGCGCATGACGAGCATGGAGGGCGAGAAGGGCTTGGTGAGGTAGTCGTCTGCGCCGATCGCCAGCCCGTGCATGTAGTCCATCTCCGAGTCCTTGGCCGTAAGGATCACGATGGGCACGTTGGAGACGGCACGCAGGCTCTTGCATATGGCGAGGCCGTCGGTTCCCGGCATCATGACGTCAAGCACCACGAGGTCCGGCTCGCGGCGCGCGAACTCCGCCGCAAGATCGTCTCCCGTGGGAAACGACCTCACCTCGTAGCCGGCATTCTCCAAAAACGCCGAGAACACCTCGAGCAGCCCGGGATCGTCATCCGCCAAGTATATGAGCGCAGCCATTGCTCCTCCTCGTGGCGTTTTGGCCGCCTGTGCCAGGCTCGACGAGCCCCGCATCGCGAGCTCGCGACGATGTGGCGCGATCGTTAGGCGACGAGCGTGCCCAGCTCCACGGTTACCTCCGACAAGATCTGATTGACGTAGACCGACCACTCCTCGGCGATTTGCTGTTCGACGGCGGCATACTGGCTGCGAGCCACGAAATACGCCGCCTGCGCCGCGGCGTAGGTCGCCGCCTCGTTGGACAGGGAAAAGTTGATGAGCTGGTCCCTAAACGGACCGTCGTCGCGCGCCCACCAGTTAGCGTTGGCGTCCCACTCGTCGCCGACAAGCCCCAGGACGTACTCCGCGTACTCCTGAGTTGCGTAGCGCTCCATGCCCTCCTCGGGCTCCGCCGGCGGCTGCGGCTCGCTGAGCGCGCTGGTGGTCACCACCTCGTCGCGCAGCTTCCGTAGCGTCGCCGCACGCTTCATGAACTCCTTGACCTGCTCCTCGCTCATATGGTAGCTTGCGGCCAACGCCGCATAGTCGGTGGTTCCCCAAGTGGTCTGCACGTACGCCGCCACCTCCTCGTCGCTCGCGACGATGCCGCGCGACTCTGCCTCCAGCAACAGGAAGTGGTTTCGCGCGACCGAAAGCACGGCGTCGGCACTGGGGATGTCGTAGGTGCCGTCCTCGTTCTTCGCGGCCTCAAGCGAGGACGTCTCCTCTATGGCCTCGCGCACCGTGACCTGCGTGACCTCTCCGTCATAGGCATAGGACCCCAACGGGGTGCCAAGCTCCTCGCCCGTGACCGTCGTACGACCCGGAAGCGACGCCTGCGTGCCTGGCAGGGGTAGCAACGGATACGCGAACAAGCCCACAACCACGCCAAGGACAAGCGCGACCACGCCGACCACGAGCATGTGGACGATCCCCATGCGCACGGCTCGCACACGGCGCCTCCACCGACGCCTCGGCGCCTTGGCATACGTGCCCGCGACCGTGGGCATGACGTCCGACCTGCGGACGGGTTCCTTGGGCTTCGGGGCCTCCCCCGCGTCCGTGGGCTCCGCAGACGTCGACGGCTCGTCTGCCAAGTCGGCATCCTCCGCACCGACGACCTCGTCAAGACCGGTGGCGTTTTCCATGCATTACGCCCTCTCTTTTACGAGCGTGCAGATGTCCGCCGAATACGCGCGGATGAATCCCCGGCCGTTCTTTGCGTCGTAACTCATGCGTTCCACCAGCGCCGCCCGCACCTCTTCTCCCAGATCGCCCTGCGCGAAGCCCTTGAGGCTCGCGAGCATCTCCCGGTATTCCGGATCGCCGTGATAGCACTGGATCGCCTCGTCGATCAAAGGCCACGCGCGGTCCGCGCAGTCCGGAGAAATCGTGCCGTACCGGCACAAAAAGCGGAAGGCCGCAAGGCGCACCGATGCGGACAGGTCGTCAAAGAGCGCGTCCTCCGCGCCGGAATAGGCCTCCAGCACCTTTTGCGGAGCCACCATGGCGATGTCCGACAGCATGTCCAAGCACTCCCAGCGTGTCTGAGCCTCGGGTGACGACAGCGCGTCGATAAGCGCATCGGCCACAGATACGATGTAGTCAATGTCGGTCTTGCTCGCTTGGGCCAACATATGGGCGGCGTTCTGCCTCATCCGCCTATTGGTTCCCAACAACCTATCAACCAATATGTCGCGCATATCCATTGTCAACACAATGCCTGTATCGCCTTTTTTGCCAGACACGAACCCACCCCTTTCTGGTGCAGAAGTCCTCTACTCGCACAACCCGTCCACGGCAATCGTACCGCTTTTCTCGTCCTGATGAATCTCGATGAACCCGAGGTTCGCCGCCTCCTTTAGGAGCTGCGTAAACGATCGGTAGCCAAAGCTTCGTTCCGAGAATTGCGGACGCTTGCGCTTCATGGTGTTTTTTAGCAACGAAGCCAAGATAGCACCGTCCGACTCATGCTGCAACGCATCCACCGTTTCGAGCAGCAACTGATAGCACGCGTGCTTTTCGCGCGGGACCTTGTTTTGGAAGTTGGGGAATCCCCCCGCGCTCACGATGTCCTCGTAAAAGATAAACTCGTCGCAGTTTTCGGCCAAGAGGGTGCTCGTGGCCTCCTTCATGCCCACGCCGACCACGATCTTCCCAAACTCCTTGAGCTTGGAGACCAAGGGCGAGAAGTCCGAATCGCCCGAAAGTATGGCGAACGTGCCGATGTGGTCCTTGGTCAGGCAGATCTCCACCGCATCCACGGCCAGCCGGATGTCGGCGGAGTTCTTGCCGGTATAGGCTCGGTCCGGAATCTCGATGAGCTCGATGCCCAGCTCGTGCAGCGGCCCCACGGCAGTGTCGAAGCGTTGCCAGTCGCAGTAGGCACGCTTGGACACGATGCGGCCCTTGTCGACCAGGCGTTCCAAGATCCTTTTGACATCCGGCGCGGGACCGGGCACCTGATGCCCGTTGCGCTTGCGTCGGCCGGTTCCCAACGCGAGGTTTTCGTAGTCGATGAGCACGGCAATGGAGTCTTGGACAGATCCTTCGTTCACGGTGCGTTTGTCCTTTCTGTTTTGTTGAGGCGCGGGACAAGGCGCGTGCCAGAGCGCGTGCGCCCCGTCGCGTCGTCCCGCCCCGTATCAGTCGTCGAGCTTTGACCAGTCCAGACCGGCGGCGGCACACGTCGCCTCGTCCGCATAGAGAAGCGACACCGCCTGAGAGCCCAGCTGACCGCCACCGACCTGGCACAGCAGGTCGAACAGATTGCGCGCGGCATCGGTCCCGGGAAGGTTGAGCTCGAGTTCGTCTGCCTCGGCCAGGGCGATGCCCAAGTCCTTGAGCAGGTGCTCGGACTTGAATCGCGGCTGGTAGTCGCCCGCCATAGACAGCGGGGCCAGGCGCTCCATGGCCCCGGACGCGCCCGTTCCGTTGAGCACGAGCTCGCGAACCGCGTCGAGGTCCAGGCCAGCCTGATACGCCAAGGCCAAGGCCTCCGCATAGCCGACCATGCACGAGGCCAGCGCGACCTGGTTGCAGAGCTTTGCCACCTGGCCGGCGCCCGGCTCGTCAAAGTAGCAGATCTTGCCCGAGAAGGTCTTGAGCAGCTCGACTATGGGCTCGGCCTCCTGCTGGGTGCATCCCAGCATAAGGGTGAGCGTACCGGCAACGGCGCCCTCCTCCCCGCCGGTGACGGGACAATCCACCGCGTGCCTGTCCGTGACCTCCGCCACCCCATGGATGTCGCGCGCAAGCTGCGGCGACGACGTGGTGAGGTCGACCATCCACGCCCCCTTGCGCGTGGCGGCCAACAGCCCATCGGTAGACAGGTACAGGTCCTCGACGTCCTTGGGATAGCCCACCATGGTAAACACGACGTCGGCCGCACGTACGGCCTCCGCCGGCGAGTCCGCCCACGTGGCGCCGCGCTCCAGCAGCGGTTGCGCCTTGTCCCTTGTGCGGTTGTGCACGGTAAGCTTGTATCCTGCGTCCATGAGGTGGCCCGCAATGGCCACGCCCATGATGCCCGTGCCAATAAAGGCAACGTTGCGCATGCGCACGATGCTCATGTTGTTCCTCTCTGTATAGGTGGATGGCATGGCAAGGGGCCTCGCCCCTTGTCGCGTGGCGGCTGCGGCCACGGTGGATCGGATGCGACCAAGGGACGAGCCCCTGGCCGCGCCTTCCGCTCGGGCCTATGCCTCCTTGCTCCGTCCGCGAACCTTGCGCGCGAGCTTGTCGGTAAACGAGAGCTTTTCGCGCCGGTCGGTGCCCCAAAAGACCAGCGCCACCATGCCCGGGCCCACGTGGCTGCCCAAAATGGGCGACACCTGGCTGCGGATGATGGTCACTTGGCTGCAACCCTCCTGTTTGCGGACCTCTTTTTCCAGCCAGTTGGCGTCCTTTTCCGCATCGGTGGACACGATGGCCAAAGGCAGCGACGGGTCATGCCCGTAGTTGTCCCTAAAGTCCTGCAAGATCGCGCGCAGGGCCTTCTTCCTGCCGCGGCACATGCCGCACAGGCTCAACGCGCCGTTGGTGTCGTACGAAAGCTCCGGCTTGATGTCAAGCTTTCCGCCCACCGTCGCCGCGGCGGGAGGAATGCGCCCGCCAGCCGCCAGCCCAGCAAAGCTGTCCAGCGTAAAGTAGCCGTGGATGAAGTAACGGGCCTCGCGCGCCCATTCGTACAGCTCGCGCGCCGTAAGCCCGCGGGTCGCCTGGCGCACCACCTCGATGGCCAAGAGCTCGCTGGCGGCGGAGTCGCAGCGCGTGTCGATGACGTACAGCTCGAAGCCGGGGTGATTGGCCCGAACCATCTCGGCAGCCTGCCGCGCGTTATGGATGGACGACGACAAGCCAGCCGTAAGACCCAGGTAGAGGGTGGGAAGTCCGTCTTGCGCGGCCTTCTCGAAGATCTCCAGGTAGCGACCGGGTGTAATGGCGCACGTGCTGTAGTGCAGGTCGGGATTCTTGCGCAAGTTCTCGTAGAACTCGTGAGGCTCGACGCTTTCCCACAGGTCGTCCTCTTTTTCGCCCTCGGGCGTCACGTACGTAAACGGGACGAACTCCACGCCCAGTCGATGCACGACCTCGGGCGCGAAGTCCCCGCTGGAGTCCACGATAATGTGGCATGTACGTTTTTGATGGAACGCGCGCCCCACGCTCACGACGTCTTCGGGCGCGCTTGACATGGTCAGTTTTGGATCTATCTCTTCTTCGCTATGATTATTCATCCTCATCCTCGATCTTAGGCCTAATGATGCCGTAACCGCCGTCCTTGCGACGATACACCACATTTGTTAAGCCGGAGCGAGAATCCTCAAATACATAGAAGTCGTGTCCAATGAGGTCGATCTGAACGAGCGCCTCATCCACCGTCATGGGCTTGAGATCAACGACCTTCTCGCGTACCAGCTCGTCATCGTCGTCGGCAGCCTCCTCAAACGGCGGGAGGTCAACGGGCTCGATCACGGGCTCTGGACGCTTGGAACGCTGGCGCTTGTCAACCACGCGCGTCTTGTACTTGCGCAGTTGACGGGTCACCTTGGACGCCGCCTCGTCGATGGCGGACTCAAGATCTTCTCCGGTGGCGACCACGCGCACGACGTTGTCGCGCACATAGACCGTAACCTCACACGCGTTGCGCTTGCCAAACGAATGGCTCTTATCTGCACGAAGCACCACGTCACACGTCATGGGCTTTATGTCAAACACCTTGAGCGCGCTTCCGATCTTGAGGTCTACCTGCTCACGGAGAGCGTCGGAAATGGTAACCTTGCGTCCCGAGATTTTGATGCTTACCATTGCTGCCTCCTTGCCTTGCGCTAGGCCACCCGATTGGACATTGATTGGACAAATAATGTGGCCGCTTCCATAATACCCGCATTCGGCGTTTGTTAACGCCGTCTATTCGGTGACGTAGTCATTGTTGCCGTAATCGGCAGGTTCCTCGCCATAATCGGCATCGTATTCGTCGTAGGAGTTGCCTGAGTCGTACTCTTGGTAGCCCTCGTCGTAGCTCCCGTCGTAGCCCTGATCGTACGAGTCGTCGTACGTGTAGTCGTACGAGTCGTCCTGGTCGTAGGACTGGTAGGACTGGGCGGGCTCGGAGGCCTGGCCCTCGTCGTAGTGCGTGCCGTTGGACTGATAGCCCGACGAGGGCTCGGAAGCCCCCTCGTAGTCGGACGCGTCCGACGTTGCCGCCACGTCCGAGGAGCCCGAGGAGCCCGTCGGGCTCGAAACGCGGGCGCCGGAACCGTCAAACGTCACGGCATTGGCACCCGCAGTCGAGCCGTCCATCGCCACGTTGAGGGACTCTTCGCCCGACGAGAGCTCCTCCAGCGTGTCTCCCGTCGTCTCTTTGAGGGGAACGTCCGCAACCCGAGAGTCCTGCGTGAGCACCGGCATGCTGCCCAACCAGGTGCGACGCACTTCCGTAAGGATGCCGTTGTCCTTGATGGCCTCGAAGGCCTTCTGTACGGCCTCCTTGACCGTGGCGTTGTCGGCTCCCAAGGCAATGCCAAGGGCGACGGGCTCACTCAGCGTGCCCGCAAATGCGGTGCCGCCGTGACGAGTCGTAAGATAGGCCCCCGACGTCGTATGGCACAGCACGTAGTCCGACTTGCCCTTTTCGAGGGTCTCGAACGCGCTGCTCAAGGTCTTGCAGGGAACCTCGCTCACGGACAGGCTGGTGATGCGAAGCGAGCGTTGCGCCGCGGACCCGTCCTCGACCGCGATCGTCTTGCCAGACAAGTCGTCCACCTTCGCCGTCGTCGGCTTGCCGGCATGGAAGAAGGCCGTGGCCGAATCGACATAATGGCCTACGAGCTCGTACGAGTCGCCAGCCTCCGCGCTCATGACGATGTCGCAATCGTCTTGCAGGGCCTGTGCCACATCGTCGACTCTTTTGAACGAGACGGCAAGTCCCAGCTCGCCCGCAAGCGAATACGACAGGTCCACGTCAAGTCCGGAGGTCGTGCCCTTTGACTCGATGACCATGGGCACGGCTGCCGACGACCTGAGCCCTACCGTCAACGTGCCCGGCGTCTTGAGGCCCTCGATGGTGGCCTGCTTGGTCGCGCCATCTTTGGTGGGAGCGGCGGTGTCCCCCGAGGACGTCGATGCGCCACAGCCGACAAGGACCATCGCAAAAGCGACGAACAAGCTCAACAGCGCGACGCGCATTGCTATGGTACGTTTCATGGGCCATCCCTCCGCCCCGGGTTTGTCATAGGTCACATCCCAGCTGACCTGGTATTTGCCCCCACACTCGCGCACGGGAGCGTTCGCTTCGAGCGCTTGGGCGCCCCCACTACTTGCCCTCTCCCCCGCGAGGCACCGTTGCCTCGATCAACGGGAGGTGCGTCTTACTTCTAGGACGAGCCATGATCGCCCGGGCGCCCACGCCCGGACTTACGTGGATCCCTTTGGCCTCGTCTGCCATGGACTAGAGCCCGCGGGCTCGCAACCACAGACCTGGGATGAGACTTTAGCAGTATAGCATTTGCAAAAACCAACGTGGAACAAGATGCGGGACAACAACTCGTCCAGCCTTGACTTTCGTGTGCCACGCACCGCGCGCGTGAGCGTAGCGTCCAAGGGTGCGAGGTACGACCCAAAAAGGCTCACCACACGCGCGCAAGGGCGCAGCAGGTGACCTCGCGCGCGCCGCGGGCGAGCAGGGCACGGGTGGCCTCGCGCATGGACGCGCCCGTGGTGACCACATCGTCCACCAGCAATAACCGCATGCCCGCCACGTCGTCCAGCACGCTGACCGTGCCAGCCAGATTGGCCGCACGGTCTTCTCGGCCAAGCGCACGCTGGTCATGCCTGGACGCACGGGCCAGCACGTCGAACAGCGGCACGTCGATGAGCTTCTCCAGCTCCTTGGACACGAGCTCCATGTGGTCGAAGCCACGTCGCGCGTACGCCGCGGCCGTTGCGGGCACAAAGCAAAGGGCGTCCGTCTCCTGCGGGTCAAAGCGCGCGGCGCCGTCTGCAGCGGGCCACGAGCAGGCCTCATCCAGAGCCGTTGCCATGGCGGCGGCGTTAACGGCAGCCAGCCGCAGCTCGGTGCGGTCCTTTAGGCATGCGATCATTTGGGAGGACACCTGCTCGAAGCCCATGGCGCACACCGTCGCGCGCGGCTCCCAATCGCCCTTGCAGGCCGTGCACGTGAGCCAGCCAAACGGGGCGCCGCACACCGGACACGCCCAGCGTTGCGCGATCCAGGGAAGAGACGCCCGACAGTCCTCGCACAGCAGCTCTCCCGGCATGTCGCACGACACGCACCGCGTGGGCCACAAGAGCTCCTCGACGGCGTTGACGGCGCCTTTGGCAACCTTGCGCACGTTCATGCGGGAGGTCAGACCAGGCCGAAGAACCGGTTGGCGTTGCGCCAGAGCGCCTCGTAGGTCCGCACCTGCGCCGCCGCTCCGGCCTCCTCGCGCACCTGCGCAAGGCGCGCCACAGAAAAGGCGATCATGGCAGGCTCGCATTCCCGTCCGCGAAGGGGCATGGGCGCCATGTACGGGCTGTCCGTCTCTGACAAGATCAGCTGCTCGGGACACGCCGCGGCCGCCGCGCGAATGTCGTCGCTGCGGCCAAAGGTCGCAGCGCCACCAAAGGCAATGCGACAACCGAGCTCCACAAAGGGTTCCATGACGTCCGGTCCGCTGGTAAAGCAGTGCAGATCGCATCCCGCTTGCGGCACGCCTTCCTCCGCAAGCACGCGCAGGGCATCTGCGTGTGCCTGTGCCTGCTCGTCACCAACCGCGTCGCGCAGGTGCAGCTCGACCGGCAGGCCATGCCTGTGAGCGATGCGCAGCTGTTCGCGAAAAGCGGCGATCTGCACGTCTGGCGCCAGCTTGTTCCACGGACCGTAGTCCAGACCGAACTCGCCCACGCCCACGCACGCGTCCAATGCCAGCAGGGCCTCGAGCCGCGCGCGAACCGACGGGTCATCCATGAACCGCTGGGCACCATAGGGATGGATGCCCGCCACGATATGGGTGTTTTCGATAAGGTCGGGCACGTCGTCGTAGCCCGCAAAGACGGGCGGTACGTCGCCTTGCGCGGCAGAATCGCGCAACAGGTCGGCCGCCCTGGAGCGAACGTCGGCAAACCACGCCAGGAACGCCGGCACATCGGGCACGTCGTCTGCGGGATCGACCGGAACCACCAGCAGACGCACGCCCGCCAGCGCGGCGCGAGCCACCGCCTGTGCGGGATCGAGCGACCGAAACGACGTAAGGTGGCCGTGCGTGTCGGCCAGCGGGGCCAGAGGCGCAGGCACCTCTACGAGCTTGCCCTTTTTGGTATGGAACAGTTCGCTTGTCACAAGACCCTCCCTTGTTGGGACGCACGACCCGCGCGGATTTAGTACAGGTGTTTTTTGAGAAGAGCTTTGAGTATAGCCCTCGCGCGACGCGATGCAATCGCAAAACCGGGGCCGAAGCAAAGTGGCCGATTGGGGCTAGGCCCCTTTCGGCCATTGTCGCCTCTGGCCAATAGTGGCCGAAAGGGGCCTAGCCCCAATCGGCCAATTCGGCAAGGACGGTGGCAAGACGCACGAAGTCTGCGTGCGACAGGGACTCGGCGCGAGATCGCGGGTCGATGTCCGTGGCGGCAAACGCCTCGTCAAGCGCGACCTTGTCAAATCCGTTGGAACCCATGGAGTTGCGGATGGTCTTGCGGCGCTGCGCGAAGGCGGCGTCGATCACGCGAGCCACTCGGGCAAGGTCGTCGCATGGTGCCGGCGCGCGATCGATGCGCACCACGGCGGAGTCCACGTGCGGAGGCGGCATAAAGTTGCCCGGACCGACCTCAAATCGCCCCGTCACCTGGCCAAAGAGCGCGAGCTTTGCCGTGTAGGCGCCGTAGGCCTTCGTGCCGGGGGTCGCCGCAATGCGATCGGCGACCTCGGCCTGTACCATGGCCACCACGCGCCGCACCGACGGCATGTCTTGCAGCGTGCCCAAAATGACCGTGGCCGCCACTTGGTACGGCAAGTTGGATACGAGCTTGTTGGGCTCGGCGCCCGCAGCGTCCGCAATCTGGCGAGGGGTCACCCGCAGTGCGTCGCCTTGCACCAACGCGAGCTTCTCTGCGTCGCGCGCGCACGTGTCGGCCAAGACGGGAGGCAGCGTTCGATCGGCCTCCACGGCAACGACCGTTCGCACCCGCGGCAGCATGGCGACGGTAAGGGTGCCTATGCCTGGGCCAATCTCGTAGACCACGTCGTCGGGCTCGAGCTCCGCCAAATCCAGGATGCGGCGGATGACCTCGTCGTTTATCAAAAAGTTCTGGCCGAGCCGATGCTTAAGAGAAAACCCATGGCGCTCCAGCACGGCACGGGTCTCTCGCGAGCTTGCAAGATAGGACTACGACATGGGGCCTCCCAAAAAATGGCCGATTGGGGCTAGGCCCCTTTCGGCCATCGTCGCCTGGCCGATTGGGGCTAGGCCCCTTTCGGCCATTGCAAAAAAAGGGCCGCGTGCGGTAGGCCCCTTTCGGCAATTGTCGCAGGCGGCCACCAACCGATCTATCCCTTCTTGACATCCAGGCGCGGGAAGAGCGCGTCGCCCTTGGTGACGGCCGCGCCACTCGCAAGACCGCCCCACTGGCACGCGGCGATGAGGTCGGTGGTGTCCGCCTCGTCGGCCAGCGACATGCGGCGCAGCACCTCGGCCGAGGTCTGCGGCATAAACGGCGCGAACAGATGCGCGCTGATGCGAATGGCCTCGAGCAAGTTGGTGATTATCTGCTCGAGCTCGTCGGCGCGCGCGGGGTCCTTCGCCACGGCCCACGGCGCAGAGTCCTCGATGTAGTGGTTGGCGGCGTGCACCAGCTCGAGCACGGCGTTTTTCGCGCTCACGTAGTCAAACACGCTCATGGCGGCGACATAGCGATCCACCAGACCGTCCGCGATGTCCTTGAGCGGATTGGCGCGGTCGGCCCACCCTTCGGGAAGCTCGGGCGTCTTGCCGTCAAAGTACTTGGCGCTCATGTTGAGCGAACGGCTCACCAGGTTGCCCCAGCTGTTGGCCAGGTCGGCGTTGTACACCTGCGTCATGCGGCTGTACGAAATCGCACCGTCCTCGCCGGGCACGCAGTCCGTCATAAAGTAGTAACGGTAACCCTCGACGCCCAGCATGTCGATGACGTCTTGCGGCGCGATCGCGTTGCCACGGCTCTTGGACATCTTTTCTCCCTGGCCGGTCTCCTCGTTGCGCACCATGAGGAAGCCGTGCGCAAACACGTGCTCCGGCAGCGCCTCGCCAATCGCCATGAGCATGGCAGGCCAAATGACGCAGTGGAAGCGGATTATGTCCTTGCCCACCACATGATACTGGGCCGGCCAGCGACGCGCGTACTCGTCCGCCATGTCCGGGTCGCCAAAGCCCACCGCCGTCGCGTAGTTAAGGAGCGCGTCGAACCACACGTAGGTTACGTGCTTGTCATCAAACGGAACGGGGATGCCCCAGTCAAAGCTCGTGCGACTTACGGAGATGTCGCGCAGGCCGCTTTCCACAAAGCTGCGAACCTCGTTCATGCGGAAGGCGGGCATCACGAAGTCGGGATGCTCGTCGTAAAGCTTGAGCAGGCGGTCCTGGAACGCCGAGAGCTTGAAGAACCAGCTCTCCTCCTTGACGCGCTGCAGCTCGCGCTGGCACTCCGGGCACAGGTGCCGGCCGACTACGCCATGGTCCTCGTCGGACTTCGATACCTGGGTCTCCGTGTAGTACGTCTCCTCGTGCACGCAGTACCAGCCGTCGTAGGAGTCCTTGTAAATGTAGCCCGCGTCCTTCATGCGATCCCAAAGGTGCTGCACCGCGCGGATCTGGCGCGGCTGCGTAGTGCGGATGAAGTCGTCGTTGGAGATCTCCAGCGTATTCCAAATGTCGTGGAAGGCCGGGGCAAGGCTGTCGCACCACTCTTGCGGCGTCTTGCCGTGGTCCTCCGCCGCGCGCTGGACCTTTTCGCCGTGCTCGTCCAGGCCGGTAAGGAACTTGACGTCCTGACCCATGGCACGACGGAACCGCGCTTGCACGTCGCACAAAATGGTGCAGTAGGCCGTGCCCAAATGCGGGGCAGCATTAACATAGTATATGGGCGTTGTAATATAGAACGGTTTTTTGTTATCGGCCATGGATCCTCCTTGCGGCATTTGACCTCTTACGCGCCAAAAGCGACGCAGCATACGTAACAGTGACTTATTCTAGCCTATGCGCCGCGTTCGCGGGAGCCGTATCGCCCGCATCGCAACGGCTCGACCCACTTTTTCGGAGCGCCGCCCGTACTTCGCGCGCTCAACCAACGTACTCTAGTTCAAAATATGTCCTTAACATTATACCAATGGTCAACCACTCGCCCCACGACGCACGACCATCAAAATCGCCCTCCAAAATGACCGGTTTTTTTCGTTAGTAGGTAGTTTTTTGGTGTCAAAAAATACGGAGTCAAAATACCGCCTATGTTTACCTGCTCAAACGGAGGGCATCTTTTCCGCCTGTGAGAAAATTTGACAAATTTTCTACCTACTATCGCAAATTCTTTGTCTTTTTGAACCCCGTTTTTGATGGTGGCCCGTTTTGGTAAGCTTATAGGGCTATTCGTACGAATATTTATTACAGTAAACTGATATCCGGCACTGCGGGAGGCGCTCATGTCCAACCTGGATCACAATCCAAATGCGAAAATCGCGCTCGACGGCCCGTCGGCAATCACGTACTATCGCGATCGATGCCAGCGCGCGTGCCTTCCGCAGCCCGAGCAAACCATAGTCCCCGTAGAAGTCGATCCAGACGGCGACGAATGGCTTTCGGACGAGGACATCGCCTTTATGCTATCGGAAGAAAGCGTGTTTGGCCGCTCCTCGGACTTCGCCACACCCGCAACAGAGGGAGAAGTCATCGACCTGCCGCTTGTGCGCTCGCAGATGTACCAGCTCAGCCAGTGTTCGACAAGGTCGCGGGACCTAAAACAAATCGATTACGAGGCGTTGGGGATCCAGCCGCCCTCAAAGGAATGCCCGATCTTCGCCCTCGTATCCAGCAAGCAAAACAAACGCCGCGTCGTTCGCATACGCCAGCGGGTTCTTACCAGCAAGGTGCCCCTCTATTCGTTTTCGCGACTTGGCGATTCGGTCTATGTCCCCTCGCCGGAATTCCTCTTTGCCCTCATGGCCCACTACCTCACGCTGCCCGGACTCATGCTCCTGGCCATGGAACTGTGCGGCCATTACCGCTTGGCCGACGCGCCATCCAACAGCCCGCTGGACTCGAGCACGACCATCTACGACCAGCCCGCGCTCACCAACGTCGCCAAGCTGCAGACCTTCATTGATAAATACGGGACCTTCTCGGGCAAGAAGAATGCCCAGCGAGCGCTTAGGTACATCGCAGATGACGCGGCGTCTCCCATGGAATCAATAGTCTACCTGCTCCTTTGTCTGCCTCGATCGCTGGGCGGGTACGGCATCCCCAAGCCGATTCTAAACGCGAAGCGCCCCGTTACAGCGCGCGCAGGCACCCTTACCATGGCAGGCCACCTCATACCGGACCTATACTGGACCAACCGCCGTCTGGACCTGGAGTACGACAGCGACGCGTTCCATGCCGACCCCGAATGCCTTCTTGCTGGGGCCCGACGCACGATGGCGCTTCGCGTTATGAAGGTGGAGGTAGTGTCGCTGACGTATGACATCGTGCGCGACGCCCAAGCATTCGACACGACCGCGCGGTTGATATCCAAAAAGCTCGGACGACGTCCGCAACCAATAGACGACAACGTCGACAAGGCTCGGCAGACGTTGCGAGCTGCGCTTCTCGACAACCTCGACCTATATAAGCCGTTGCTCAAGCGCTCTGCATAGCCACGCAGGTGCCTATGGCGCGCCCGCCACGGCACCGCAGACAAGCCCGGCGAGCGCACGCGAATCCCAAAAGCAGAACCGGACTAGATTCCCTGCGCATGACGTAGTTTTCGCAACTCGGCACGCTTGCGGGCGTTTTCGCACTCCGCATGCTCGTCGTCCGTGTCGGCGATAAGGCCCCAGGGGATGGGAGTCGGACGTCCCTCGTCGTCCACACACACCTCGGTCAAATACGCGTGGTTTATCATCTGGCGCTCGCCCGTTGCCGGATCAATCACGTAGGTGTCGACCCGAACCTCCATGGACGTGCGCTCAACATGCGTCACCCACGCATCGAGCACCACGATGTCGTTGAGAAACGCCGGGCGATGGAACTCGAGCTTGTCGACGGCAACCGTCGTTATGTTGCCTCCGCACTGCAGGCGCGCAGCGATGCCGGCGATGTCGTCTATCCACTCCATGAGCCGACCGCCAAACAAGCGGTTCGACCCGTTGATGTCCTCGTGCCGCAACATGTAGGTGGACGTCACGTGCGTGTCGGACACGTGCTTGTAGCCAATGCGCTCGATCTCTGCCATGTGCCTCAGCCCCTTCCCACCAGCGTTATATCATTTGGGCAATAGATGTGAGTACGCCAGCCATTCACGGACGACGCGCCCCTGCCCACACGAGCAAGGGGCGCCACCGACACCTACCGCTTGGTACCAAAGATGCCGCGCGTGATCTGCCTGCCAGCCTCGCGCCCGATGGTGCCCACCACGCTGTTGAATATGTTGCCCACCACGCGGTCACGCGCGCGCTTTGCCTCGGCCTCGCGCCTCTCGGCTTCCTTCTCTTCCTTAAGGCGCAGGCGATCTGCCTCCTTCTCGGCCTTGAGGCGCAGGCGGTCAGCCTCCCTCTCCTCCTTGAGCCGCAGGCGCTCGGCCTCCTTCTCGGCCGCGATGCGCTGGCGCTCGGCCTCCCTTTCTGCCTTGGCGGCGGCAGCCGCCTCCTCCTTGGCCTTCTGCGCCTCGAATGCGGCCTTCTCCTTTTCGAACGCCGCACGCTCCGCCGCCAGCTTGGCCGCGGCATCGGCCTCCTCGCGCGCCTGCTCTATGAGCTCGTACGCCGACTCGCGGTCAAACGCCTCCTCGTACTTGGACATGAGCTCGTACTCGTTGGCGATCACGCTGGACACGATGCCCGCGTCCGCCGCGGCCATGCGGCATCCTGGGAACAGCACGCGCGCACGCTCCACCACGCTCGGGCTGCCCTTCTCGTCCAAGAAGCTCACCAGCGCCTCGCCCGTTCCCACCTCTTGCAGCGCCTGGACGCTGTCGAAGGCCGGATTGGCGCGGAAGCTCGCCGCGGCGGCCTTGACGGCCTTTTGCTCGGCAGGCGTGTAGGCGCGCAGACCGTGCTGCACGCGGTTGGAAAGCTGGGCCAGGACCTCGTCGGGAATGTCCGAGGGGCTTTGGGTAATAAAGTACACGCCCACGCCCTTGGAGCGGATGAGCTTGACGACCTGCACGACCTTGCTCACCAACTGCTTGGGCATGCCGTTGAACAGCAGGTGGGCCTCGTCAAAGAAGAACACGAACCGCGGCTTGTCCAGGTCGCCGACCTCGGGCAGCCGCTCGAACAGCGTGGAGAGCATCCACAGCAGGAACATGGAATAGATGAGCGGCATGTTGACAAGGTCGGCCGCGTTGAGGATGTTGACGAAGCCGCGTCCGCTTGCGTCGCAGGCAAACCAGTCCTCGATGTCCAGGTTGGGCTCGCCAAAGAACACGTCGCCGCCCTGGTCCTCCACCGCGATCAACGCGCGTTGGATGGCGCCGACCGACTGGCTCGACACACGGCCATAGGTCGTCTCGTATTCCTTTGCGTGCTCGCTCACGAAGGCGAGCATGGAGCGCAGGTCCTTGAGGTCAAGCAGCAGCATCTGCTGGTCGTCCGCCACGCGGAACACGATGTTGAGGACGCCCTGCTGCACCTCGGTCAGCCCCAGCAGGCGGCTCAGCAGCTGCGGTCCCATGTCGGATATGGTCACGCGAACCGGGCAGCCCGCACCGCCCAGCATGTCCCAAATACGGCAGGGCGTTCCCCTAAAGGCAAACTCCTGCTCCGCAATGCCAAAGCGGGCCATGCGCTCGCGCAGGTTGTCGTTGACCTCGCCCGCCTGCGCCATGCCCGTTACGTCGCCCTTGACGTCTGCCATGAACACGGGTACGCCCGCATCGCTAAAGCCCTCGGCCATGACCTTGAGCGTAACGGTCTTGCCCGTGCCCGACGCCCCGGCGATGAGTCCGTGACGATTGGCCTGATTGAGCAGCAAGTAGCAGGGGTTGTCTCCCTGTGCCATCCAGATCTTGTTGTCTTTGAGCATGGCGGGTCCTCTCGGTTGCGTAACAGATAGACCCATTGTAGGGCAAAAGGCGACGCTGACCGCCCGCGCTCAGTCCCTTTCGGCCACGGTCACGGTTACCTCGACCTGCATGATCTGGTCATAGACGTCGGAGCGACTCAGGCCGCACGCCTTTGCCAGGCGCCGGGCGAGGCGCGACTTCGACTCGCCCGCCTGGAGGCCGATGCGAATCTGTTCGTCCAGGTCGCTCGCAGCATCCGTGCGCTCCGCCGCCACGGGACCCTCGACCACGATGACGCATTCGCCGCGGACCTCGGAGCGTCCTCGGATCTGCTCGCACAACGCAGGCGTCAGCTCGCGCACGACCTCCTCGTGCACTTTGGTGAGCTCGCGCACCAGCGCCGCACGACGCAGGGGAAACACCGACGCCAACGATTCGAGCGTCGCCACCACCCGCCGTGGCGACTCATAAAACACCAGCGCACCGGGCACGGCCGCCAGCTCTCGTAGGCGCCGCTCGCGCGCACCGGGCTTCCGCGGCAGGAAGCCCTCAAAGAAGAAGTGGTCGATGGGAAGCCCCGAAGCCACCAACGCGCAGGTCACGGCACTCGGCCCCGGTATTATCTCCAACGGCAGTCCTCGGTCCAAGGCGGCATCCACGAGCTTTTGTCCGGGGTCGGATATGCCGGGCATGCCTGCGTCGGACACGAACGCCACGCGTTCTCCCCGGTCCACACGGGCAAGCGCCTCCCCCAAGCGCACCAAGAGCACGTTTTGGTCGCAGCGCACCAGCGGCACGTGTATGTCGAAGCGCGACAAGAGCTTGGAGGTCACGCGCGTGTCCTCGCACAGCACCACGTCGGCCCTCCGCAGGGTCTCCACCATGCGGACGGAAGCGTCGTCGAGGTTGCCGATGGGGGTCCCCACCAGCGACAGCATGCCAAACGTGGTCTCGCTCATCCCAGCATGCCCCGCTCAAAGCTCGAAAGCGCGATGCGCGAGTCCCAGCCAGACAGATGGCCGTTGGTCTTCCACGTTTGGAAGAACCATCCAGGCAGCTCGTCAAATGCGGCGATCTGCTCTGCGCTGTACACGCGCTCCAACGCCACGCGACCTTCGGGCGTCATGAGCGAATCGGCAAACGGCAGCGCAGACGACCATGCGCCGACTATGACGGGCAGGCCGCTGCGCTGCGCCTTGGCAAGCGTGCGACGAGACCGGTCCACCAGCGAGGCGGCACCGGCGGGACCGGTGGCATCCACTTGGTCGGCGTAGTGGTACAGGTGACAGTCGAGCCACACGCCGTGATAGCGCCGCGGCGCCATAAAGCTGCGCCATGCGTTGGGAGCGCCCGCGTCTGGCAGCACGACGCACGGGGCGTCTCCGCCGCCTGCACGGACCGCCTCGTATGCATCGCGATAAAAGTTGCGCAGCACGTGCAGCGGAATGCCCTCCGAGATGCCAAACAAGCCCTTTCGGGTTTGCGCCACGGGATCTGACGCGACCTCGATGCCAAAGAGCGCCGACGACGTGCAGTAGCTTCGCGCCAAGCCGGCAAGCACGTCGAGCATGTCCTCGCGCTTGCTGTGCGCAGAGCTGCTGATGTCGATTTCCTCGTCTCGCGCGCCAGGGCTGATGTTGAGCACCAGCAGCACCAAGATGCCGTGGCGCTCGGCCCACGTGAGCGCCTGCTCCACGTAATCGGCACACCCGACATAGGGGCCTATCTCCTGGCCCTGCTCCCCAAACACGTACCAGGGCACGGGAAGGCGCACGGCGTTGAAGCCACGACGAGCGATGAGCCTAAAGTCCTCTTCTGTGATAAAGGTCGCCCTATGCTCATTGACAAGGTCGTGGTAGATGTCGACGCCAAGCGTATAGATGAGCCCTCGCTCGCCGAGCGAGCCTGTGCCGGCAAAGAGCTCAGGCGTTACCCAAGACTCAAGACTGAGCCATCCCGTAAGGTTGACTCCGTGAAGGGCGCGATCAAACATGGTTTCTCCTTTTGGGTTTTAGGCACTCAACAGCAGTATAGCCCTCAATCTTTGCCGCAAGGCGACAATATCCGCCAGAAGGGACTGCGGTAGGAATCTTGTCGGAGAGGCTTTGTCTTTATGCCCTCACCGACAGTCATGGCCACAGGCACCGTCGTTGCGGGCCTGCCACGTTTCGCGCTATGGCCGGTCGGCCTGTTTGGCCGATTGGGGCTAGGCCCCTT
>JAGCBF010000145.1 GCA_017652285.1 Atopobiaceae bacterium | reverse complement strand
GGGCACACACGTCCGACCACAAGCAGTCGGGCTACGACATCAACCGCCACACCGAGCCGCCCTAGGTCGGCAGCCATAATGCACGCCGCTATCGCTGCTAAGCCGAATACGGCTTAGCGTCGAGTGCACAAAGCCGCTTCGCGGCAGCTTTGCCATCGACTAACTGACCTGGAGCGCGCGCGTAGGACTGCACGCCGCCCCCACCCGCATAATCGCTGTATGGCCTTTTATCACGACGACGAGAGGAGACGGCCATGCAGCATCCCATTCTAACCAAAGTCCTGTCCGACATCGAGCTGAGGAACTACAGCGAGGCCACCAAGGACGTGTACCTGCGCACGTGCGCCCGCTACCTGGAGTTCCTCGGGGGCAAGCCGCTGGAGGCGAGCGACGAGTCCGACGTGCGCGCCTTCTCGCAGCGCCTCCGCTGCGAGTGCGGCCTTGCGCCCAAGACGGTGAACACCTACCTCGCGGCGGTGCTCTTCATGTACGAGGTGGGGCTCGACCGGCCGATGAACCGCCGCCAGATCCCGTTCATGCGCAAGCCCAAGGCGATGCCCAAGGTGTTCAGCCGCGACGAGATGGCCGCCATCCTGGCCGCCGCGGAGAACGCGAGGCACCGCGCGCAGATATCGCTGGGCTACGGGGCCGGCCTGCGCATATCGGAGGTGTGCTCCCTGCGCGTGCGCGACGTGGACTCCTCGTCCATGCGCCTGCTCGTCGAGGACGGCAAGGGCGCCAAGGACCGCCACGCACTGCTTCCGGCGTCCACGCTCTCGCTGCTGCGCGAGTACTGGGAGGTCTACCGCCCGCACCACGACGAGGGGTGGCTCTTCCTGGGCCCGTACGGCCACGCGCACGTGACGGACAGCGCGGTGCGCCACGGGCTCGCCGCGGCCATGCGCAAGGCCGGCGTCGAGCCCGCCGGCCGCTCGTTCCACACGCTGCGGGCGAGCTTCGCCACGCACCTGCCGGGGGACGGGACCGACCTGACGGCCATCAAGTCGCTGATGGGCCACTCGTCGCTGTCGTCCACGGCGGTCTACCTGCACGTGGCCGACATGGCCAGGGGCGTCGCCAGCCCCGTCGACTCCGTGATGGCGCCGTCGTGGCTGTAGAGGTCCAGGACGTCCTCGCCGCCCACGGGGAGGAGTTCCTCGCCACGCACGCGCTCACGCCGCAGCAGCGCAGGGCCTACGACGACATGCTCGCGTGCCGCACGGCGGAGCTCGGCGGCCACGTCGACCGCTGCGAGGGGTGCGGCCACGAGCTGATATCCTACAACAGCTGCCGCAACCGCCACTGCCCGAAGTGCCAGGCCATGCGGAGGGAGCGGTGGGTGGCCCGCGAGGGATGCGACCTGCTGGATGTCGGCTACTACCACGTGGTGTTCACCGTGCCCCACGAGCTGGGCTGCGTCTTCTGGCGCAACCAGCGCGAGATGTACAACCTGCTGTTCCGCTGCGCGTGGGCGACCGTCGCCGAGTTCGCGGCGGATCGCAAGTGGCTTGGCGCGCGCACCGGCGCGGTGGCGGTGCTGCACACCTGGGGGCGGAAGCTCCAGTACCACCCGCACGTGCACATGGTGGTCCCGTCGGGTGGGCTGACCGACCGCGGCACGTGGCGCCGCACGGGCAGCAGGTTCTTCGCGCCGGTCAGGGCCATGTCAAAGGTCTTCCGCGCCAAGCTGCTGGAGGGCGTGCGGGCGCTCGCGCCCGCGCTGGACCTGGGAGGGTGCGCCTCGCACCTGGCCGACGACGGCGCGCTGGGGTCGCTGGTCTCCGAGCTCTTCGAGAGGCCCTGGGTCGTGTACTGCAAGCGCCCCTTCGCCGACGCCGGCCGCGTGCTGGCGTACCTCGGGCGGTACACCCACCGAGTGGCGATATCCAACGCGCGCATCAAGTCCCTCGAGGGCGGGGTGGTGACGTTCGAGTACCGCGACAGCAGGGACGGCCGCGTTCGCGAGTGTCGCATGGCCGCCGTCGAGTTCATACGGAGGCTGCTCATGCACGTGCTGCCGAAGGGCCTCTGCAAGATACGGCACTATGGCATCCTGGCGAGCCGAGGCAAGCGGGAGAGGATGGCGCTCTGCCGCAGGCTCACCTCGACGCCCGCGCCCGCGCCCGATGCCGCGACGCTCCTGCGCCGCATGCTCGGTCGCGACCCCACCGTCTGCCCCAAGTGCGGCAAGACGCTCCTCCCGATGGTCCGGATGCTGGGGCCAATGCTTTGCTGACCCCGGTCCCCTGGCGCACTTCGGCCACATACGCGGCACGCGCCGCCGCGACCCTTTCGAACGGACCGGACACGGCCCGCGCGCAAGCGTGCCGCGATAACCTCTCGGCACCCATTGGACGAATGGCGTCCACCGAGGTCAGGGGGCATGCGACCCTCTCGTGCAACTTCGTTCGCGAGATCCGGGCGACGACTTCCCCATAGCGCGGCTTAGTGCAAAGGGTCTATCGCCAGTCGACGTCGGTGCAGCGCACGCAGGCTCGCTGCACCGACG
>JAGCBF010000144.1 GCA_017652285.1 Atopobiaceae bacterium | reverse complement strand
TACACTATCTGGCCATTATCCGCATAGTTCTTTGCTGTATTGTTAATGGTATACGTAAACGTGTACGAAACGACTTCGCCTGTTTCCTCGTTTTCGTTTACGGTCATCACTGGGTCGCCCGTTGCAGTGGGGTGCTCGTCGCCGGACGTATCGCCCTCGCCCGCGTTACGCGCAGAGCTGGTCGCCCTGTTTGTGCCCACGCCCAAGGTCTTAAACAGGCCCAAGAAGCTCGCGAGCAGGGTCTGCCGCTCGGTTAGGTCGTTGGTAATCTGGACGGTCTGGACCTTTGCCTTTGCGGCGCCCTTCTTGGTATCGACGGCCTTGGCCGCAGCCTCGTCCGACACCTTGGCCTCGATGTCGTACGTAACGTCGTCCAACGTGACCTCGCCCGTGTAGCGCATGACGCCGTCATCGGTGGCGGCATACGCCAGCGGCGCGCCAGCGAGCATGGTCTGTACCACACGATACTCCGTGCGTGTGACCGGCCGGCCCTTGTCGTCGTTTGTCTGCACCTCAAGGTCCTTGAACGTGTACGTCGCGTCCTTGGCGCCGAGCACGTCGCCGGCAGAAAGCGAGACGCCCATGCCCTCGACGTTCTCCCACGCGGAGAGCTCGCCCCACGCCTCCTCGCTGGCGTCCCACGACTGCGTGCGGCTCTGCACTTGCAGCGAGATTGCGTACGGCCCGGCCTCCTCGCCGTCCTTTTGGAACGTGACCGCCACGGGGAGGTCGGCCGTTACGACGTTTTTGTCGGCCGCGGCGTCACGCGTTGCGGACGCGGTCTCTGTGGAGGCGGGCTCGCGGTCGGCTTTGGCGTCGGATTCGTCCTTGTCGGCGGGCTCGGCAGCATCTGCGGGCTCGGTCTCGGCGGCGTCCGTGGTTGCATCCTTGTCGGCACCATCCGCCACGGCGTTGCCCTTGTCTGCGGACTCGTCCTTGTCTTCCGCCTCGTCCTTGCTCGTGTCTGCGGGCTCGGCCTCGTCCTTGTTGGCAGGCTCGGCTTGTTCGTCGGCCTCCTCGGGCTTCTCTGCCGGCTCGGTCTCGTCCTTGCCTGCGGGCTCGCCTTGCTCGTCGGACTCCCCAGCCTGCTCGGGCGTCTCGTCGGCATCTTCGCCTGGCTCTTCGGCGTCGACTTCGTCGCTTTTCTCTGCTCCCTCCGCAGGCTCCTCGCCGTCTTCGGTAGAGGCGTCGTCGGCAGGAGCATCGGGAACCTCGGCGGGCTGGACCGTCGTTCCCTCGATCGCCACCGTGTACTCCGCCACCGTCACCGTGTCGGTTTGCGGCGAGTCGCCATCGGCGCGCAGCGTTGCGTCGATCGGAACGGTAACGACGTAGTCGGCCACGTTCGCGCTCGTCTTGGCGGCCTCGACCACGTACGTCTGCGTGCGGGCGGCCCCGTCGATGGAGGCCAAGAGCGCGTTGTAGCCAATCACGTCCTCGGGCGCGCCGTCGACGTTCGTGACCACCGCGCGGTACTCGTAACGTGTGTCGTAGGTGCCGTCCGCCGTAACGGTTTGGACCGTGAGGTTCGTAAAGGTGTATGCGGCGCCGTCGTTGGTCGCGTCGTCGTCGGTGTAGGACAAGAAGGCGCTGGTAGAGACTTCGTCAGCGCTCAGATGCACGGCAACGGGATTGCCGGTCGACTCGTCCACGACGTCCGACCACCCGGCGTCTGCTGTGGACTCGTCGATGGCGGACCACTCGTTGGCGGACGCGTCCCACGTTTGGGAGCGTCGCTGAAGCTTAAGGGTCACCGCTTGCGGCGCGGCCTCCACGCCGTCCAGCGCAAACGACAGGCGCACGGGCAGGTCGCCCGTCAGGGTGTCGTGAACAGGAGCCTGCTCATCGGACTCGTTGGCGCCGTCGGACGCGTCGGCATCGTTGGACGGCGGCTCGTCGCCGTGCGCGTCGACGTCCTGCGAATCGACCACGGTCGCCGATCTGCCCTCATCTACCTCTGCGGACTCGCCCGAAGAGTTGAGCTGCGTTTGGGCAAACGCCCTCATTCCATATGCGACGCCATCGCCCGAAAGGACCATGGACACGGTCATGATGGTGACGAGGCACCTGAGCCCTAGGGTCTTTGCCACCCCCTTGGCACCGCTCGTCTTCTTGCGCATATTACGTCCCTGTGAATCAACTTTTTTGCTCATGACAGGACTCCCTACGCGTGTCTACACAGCCCAACCGTCGGCCTACCGCTGCGCAATTCAAATTGAAAGAATTCTTTAAATTTTACTAAATTGTACTCATTCATACAACAGGGCTTTCGTATAAGATTTTTCGATTAGAGGGCCCGCTTGACCGCCCGATTGGGCCGAATTGGCCGATTGGGGCTAGGCCCCTTTCGGCCACTTTTCGGCCGCTGGGCTTGTCGGCCCCGCCGCCCGCCGTCGGCCACTCTTGGTCAACCCAGCAGTCAGCGCTGCCGAACGTACGCCTTAACAAACATGATCTTATCGCCGACGCGTTCGGGCCGCACGGTGTAGCGCCCCGCGGCGGCAGGCACGATAAACGTCTCGGCATAGTGCACGACAAACGGCGCAAACGCCTCCGTCGGGCTTTCCACCACGGCAGCTTCGCCCTCCACCAAGTTGAGCATGTGGAACCCGTCGGTCGCATCGTGGCTGGTCGCACCGCGCGACGTTATGCGACGCGTCTCGATAAACTCCAGCTCGTGCAGGCCCGTGCGCTCCTCCAGATAGTCATCGCCGTCGTGAACCACCTCGACGGCGTTGACCAAGTTCTGTCGCACCCAATCGGTCGTGCGGTCCCACTGAATGTTTGCCAGCCCATCGTCTATGTGGATGGGCCTTGGCAGACCGTCGAGCCCCACGCGATCCCAGTCCCACAGCTTAAAGGTAAAGTTGTACGGCGTGGCCGAGATCTCCAGCACCATGGCGTTGGCCGCCGAGCAGTGCACCGTTCCCGCCGGAATCAAAAAGTGGTCATGCTTCTTTGCCGCGAATCGATTGACGTAGCGCTCTGCATCAAAGATCGTATCTCCTCGCTGCGCTGACCGTAGGCTGCGCGCGAACTCGTCAGGATCGACCCCTTCCCTAAGCCCCAGGTACACGGCCCCGTCCTCGCCCGCGTCCAGCAGATAATAGCTTTCGTCCTGCGTGTACGTCATGCCAAAGTGGCTGCGGATGTATTCGGTCATGGGATGCACCTGAAGGCTCAGGTTTTGGCCGCCCATGGTGTCCAGCAGGTCAAAGCGAATGGGAAACTCGGCGCCAAAGCGACAGTAGTTGCGCATGCCCAGCAGCTCAACGGGCTTGTACAGCACCACGTCCTGCGCCGGCAGCTCCATGCGCACGTCGCCAAAGCGCAGATACAGGCTGTTTTCCTCGGGCACGCCATCAAAGCTCCATGCGTAATTGTCTGCGTTTTGGTCGAGCCCGCACACGCTCTTCATCCACTGACCGCCCCACACGCCAGGGTCAAAGTACGGAACCAGCCTAAACGGCGCTCGGACCACCTGCGCAAGGCCGTCGCGCACGGCGTCGCCCGTAGCCATCTTTGGATTGCCCGCCGTGTTGGAGTCAATAACGTAGTCGACGCGGTCAAGCACCTCTAGCTTGCGCTTGTCCGCCACGCGCCATTCCACAAAGTAGCCTCGCTTGATCTTGCGCAGCGGGTCTTCGTCCTCGTTGTGCGCACGAAAGTTGGGCAGGCCCGCCCGGTAGCGTAG
>JAGCBF010000002.1 GCA_017652285.1 Atopobiaceae bacterium | reverse complement strand
CATCCCGCTGATGTTCCAGGCGGGCTACCTCACGATCCGCTCGGCCGACCCGAGGACCGGCCGCTACACGCTCGCGGTGCCCAACGCCGAGGTGCGCTACGGCCTGGAGGAGGGCCTGCTGCCCGCGTGGGCGCCCGGCTACGACGCCGCGCGCGGCACCGACATCTTCTCTCTGCTCGACCTCGTGGAGGCGGGCGACACGGAGGGCATGCGCGACGTGCTGGCGGCGCTGTTCGCGAGCATCCCCTACACCCGCGCCGAAGACCCCTTCGAGAACTACTTCCAGGCCGTCATCTGGCTCGTGTTCTCGCTGCTTGGGCGCTACGTGCACACGGAGGTGCGCCAGGCTAGGGGGCGCGCGGACGTCGTCGTGGAGGCCCGCGCCCACGTGTACGTGATGGAGCTCAAGCGCGACGGCACCGCCGCCGAGGCCCTGGCGCAGATAGAGGGCAGGGGCTACGCCGCGCCCTTCTCCGCCGACCCGCGCGAGTTGCACCTCGTGGGCGCCGCGTTCGACTCCAACACCCGCCTGCTGGCGGACTGGGAGGAGGCTTAGAGCCCGCATGCCAACGAGGTGATTAGGGTACGGCGAGCTCGGCGTCTAAAGGAGGAAGTGGGCGAGGTCATGGGCCCGGCACGGGTGTTGTTGCAAGGTGGGTTGCACACATAAGGTTTTACTTTGGAATGTAATGACGTGGACGAGAAAGGAAGTGTTATGAGAGGAAAGAAGTTCGTAGCCTGGGCGCTCAGCGCCATTATGGCGGTCGCGCCGCTGTCATCGTGCGCGCAGCAGCCCGCGGGGGGCGTGGCGGGCGACCAGGTCGAGGAGGAGATGGACCGCGACATCGAGTCGACGGACGGAAAGGTGATAAGCGTTGACGCCAACGACGAGGGCACCTACGCCGTCACCATCACCGAGGACAACCTCATTGAGGAGCAGGACATCGCCGAGAAGGTCGACGAGGTCGTGACGGCCGGGGAGGCCGGGGTCGAGGAGGAGATGACGCGCGACGCCGCGGACGCCGCGGAAGAGGCGCAGCCCGCCGAGGCCGCCGAGCCCGCCGAGGGCGCGGGGGTGTCCGCTGAGGCCGAGCCCGCCGAGCAGGCCGAGCCCGCGGACGGGGCCGAGCCCTCCGAGCAGGCCGAGCCCGCCGAGTGGGGCCTCGCGTCCGTTGAGCGCGAGGACGTGGTCGTGGGCTACAACGCGCCCGTCGAGGCCGCGGAGGGCGAGGAGCCGCAGTACGAGACGCGCCGGGCCGAGGTCACAGACTTCTCCAACGACGCCGGCACCGTGGCGCTCACCTTCAAGGGCGAGGCCGGGGCCGCGGACACGTACACGGTGCGCTTCGCCGGGACGGAGTCGTACGCCGTGGTGCACGTCGTGCCGGGCGACAACGGCGTGGTGGTTGAGGACGTGGACTACGACGCCCTGGTGGCCGAGCTGAGCGAGTACGAGCCAAGCTTCACGGAGGAGGACATCTCCAATCCCGAGGGCACGCACTTCGAGGACGGCGAGCTCGTCGTGGAGGAGGACGCCCCGGAGGCCGTGCAGGAGGCCCTGCTGGAGTCCGGCTTCGCCGAGGGCGAGATGTCGCGCGCCGACGCCGACGATAAGAGCGACGACAAGTCCGACGACGAGGAGGGCAAAAACGCCACGATCGAGTACATGCAGAAGTGCAAGGAGACCGAGTGGGACTACGAGAACTACGACGCCGTGGCCCAGTACGTGCCCGAGGTCCTCTCCGAGATAGACCCCAAGGCGGGCCAGGTCGCCGATCTCGGCGCGAACGCCTACCGCATCGCCAGGGGCTTCTACCGCAACGAGTGGAGCTACATCGCCGAGGGCGGCCTTGGGGTGCTCAAGATGTTCGGCCTGTTCAAGGGCGCCGGCGGCGGCGTCTCCAACGAGCAGATCCTGAGCGAGATACAGAAGGTGGGCGTCGAGGTCACGGAGATGCACTGCCTCACCAAGGCGATGAAGGCCGAGCTCAACGAGACGCTGCGGGCGACCTACGAGACCAGCCTCCAGATCTTCGACAGCTCGCTCAACTCGCTGCACGCCAACGCCGAGGTCGTGCAGAACATGCTCACGCAGGGTGCCATCCGCGCGGCCGAGGACGGCATCGAGCCCCCGGCGGAGGACTGCACTCCCGAGCAGGAGTACGACTACAACTACGACCTCGTCGAGTATATAGAGAAGCTCGAGGCGGCCGGCGGCAGGAAGAACAGCGCCTTCAAGGGCTTCACGAAGCACATGGAAAACCTTACCTCGGACTTCACCAAGGTGACCGGCGAGGTGGGCGACCCGAACAGGCAGGGCCCCGTGGCGACCTACGACAAGTACTGGAACCTGTACTTCAACTACGACACCGAGGGCTACTACCTGCGCCGCTCCTACCGCGCGAACATAGAGTACGAGCTCAAGCGCGCCTTCGGCCTCATCGAGGTCTACTACAACGTCTTCGACCCCGAGACCAAGGGCAACTACCTATCGTACAACGACGACCTCTGGAAGGCGCTCGACCGCCTGGAGAATCAGGACGCGGGAACGAGCCCCGCGGAGGTCCAGGTAGGAAAGAATTATGAGATCAACTATATATGGTATGTCTCTGCCCCTGTGCGCTGCAACACCTTCGACAAGTCGATCAAGAGTGTGAGGTTCACCGATTCCGCAGTCGGGGGCAACGTGGGCAGCGACGTGCTGGAGGAGTACGTCCAGAGGCTGCACGGGCGCAGCGTGGAGGATGACCTGGATCTTGCGGGCCTATGGTGTGACCCCAATACAAAAGCCGGCTGGTATTTTCGCTGGCAAAAAGGGGATCAGGGGCATTTTGGAGACTATCAATTCAATGCCCACGGCTTGGGCTTTAATGCAAAGGGTAGTAATTACACATACAAGGCCGACATCCTCGCGTACGGCAAGGGCGAAATACACAAGCAGTGCACGACGTTCAACGACTACAAAGACTTCAGTGTATTTGATGACGAATCAAAGCATTGGAGGATGCCTTACCTCTTGTTCGACTTCGAATAGCCGAAGTGGCAAAAGGGGCGAGACCCCTTTTGCCACTCTCCGCTAGTGCTCTTCCCAGTCCGCCAGCTGGCGGGTG
>JAGCBF010000001.1 GCA_017652285.1 Atopobiaceae bacterium | reverse complement strand
TTCCTTTATTTGTTGGCCGGATTGTGCCGGCCATCCGTGATTTACGGTTTCTAGTATTCCCCTGCGTTTTGATTCTATACATAATCTAAGTCAGTTAATAATAGATTTTTTGCTCGTGGCGCAATAAAGGTTTACAAGCGGCTGACCTGCAGTTTTGTCGGCTACCGTCAATCACAAATGCCACACAAATTGGAACAGGGGACGGGTTAAGTGTCCCATTTTGGTACACCCAACCCGTCCCCTGTTCCAAAGTGGAACACCAAACCCGTCCCCTGTTCCACCCGTCCCCTGTTCCACCTTTACAGGTCGCGGAAGTGGAAGCTCCGCTTGCCGGTGGCGTAGTCGCCCACGATGTGGTCCGTTCCATAGATCTTGTACTTGTAGGTGACGAGGCCCTCGAGCCCGACGGGACCACGAGCGTGCAGCTTGCTGGTGGAGATGCCCACCTCGGCGCCAAAGCCATAGCGGAAGCCGTCTGCAAAGCGGGTCGAGGCGTTTTGGTAGACCCCTGCGGAGTCCACGAGCTGCATGAAGCGCTCGGCCGTCGCCGCGTTTTCGGTCACGATGGCGTCCGTGTGGTGCGAGCCGTGCTTGTTGATATGCGCGATGGCCTCGTCCACGTCGTCCACGAGCTTGATGGAGACCGTGAGGGCCAGGTATTCGGTATCCCAGTCGGCATCGGTCGCAGGGTCGCAGGCGACGATCGCCCGGACCTCGTCGGTTCCGCGCACCTCGACGCCTTCGGCCGTGAGCGCGGCGACCAGCATGGGAAGCACCGCAGGCGCCACCTCGCGCTGCACGAGCAGCGTCTCCACCGCGTTGCACGCCGCCGTGTACTGCACCTTGGCGTCGACCGCGATGCGCACGGCCTTGTCCACGTCCGCGTCCTTGTCTACATATATGTGGCAGATGCCGTCGGCGTGGCCCATGACCGGGATGCGCGTGTGGTCCATGATGTAGCGCACGAACGCGTTGGAGCCGCGCGGAATAAGCAGGTCGACGTACTCGTCGCAACCAAGCAGCTCGCTGATTTCCTCGCGCGCCTCGACCTGGTGCAGGCACGTGGCGGGAAGCCCGGCCTCGACCGCGGCGGCATAGATGACGTCGAACAGCGCCTTGTTGGTGTTGAGCGTCTCGCTGCCGCCCTTGAGCAGCGAGCAGTTGCCGCTCTTGAGGCACAGCGTGGAGATCTGCACCAGGGCGTCCGGCCGCGCCTCGAAGATCACGCCGATGACGCCGATGGGGCATGACTCGCGCACCAGGACCAAGCCCTCGTCCAGCTCGCGGCGCAAGAGCTCGCGACCGACGGGATCCGGCAAGCGGATAAGGTCGTCGATGCCCGCGCAAACGTCGGCGAGCTTGCCCTCGTCAAACTTGAGTCGCTTGACGACCGCAGGCGCGACGCCGTCCTTCTCTGCCGCCTCCAGGTCGAGCTTGTTTGCGGCAAAGATCTTGTCTTGGCTTTGCTTGAGCGCCTCGCGTATGCCCGCAAGCGCGTTGTTGCGCACGTCCACCGAGGTAGCCGCCATAACGGGGCTCTCCAGCTTCATTTGCGCGGCGACTGCATTGATGTCACTCATGATTCGTTCCTTCCGTCGGGGTTACGCAAGTATAGCCGCAAGCCCACACGGCATGGCCGAGTTCCTTGGTTTGGCATCCATTCGTTAATGAATGGCCGTGTGAGGCCAGACGACCACTTCTTGTTGCCATTCGCCAACGGATTGGGCAAAAGGGGTCTGTCACTTTTTATCAACTCTTACAATAATGGTAAGTGTCCACCCCGACGGCAGGACGTGATATATGAAAATCGTTCTTGAGCACATTACCAAACGCTACCCCAATCGCGACAAAAAGCGAGGGGGCGAGGTCGTCGCGGTCGACGACTTCCACCTTACCATTCCCGACGGCAAGCTCATTGGCCTTCTTGGTCCCTCGGGCTGCGGAAAGAGCACCACGCTCAACATGATCTGCGGCCTGGAGTCGCCCACGGAAGGCCACATCTACTTTGGGGAGGAGGACGTGACCGACCTTTCTCCCGAGCTGCGCGGCGTGGGCATGGTGTTTCAGAGCTATGCCCTCTACCCGCACATGACCGTGCGGCAAAACATCATGTTTCCGCTGGAGAACCGCAAGAAGGACGAGCGGCTGCCCAAGGAGGAGATGCTCCGCAAGGCAGAGGAGGCCGCACGGCTGGTGCAGATAGAGAACCTCCTGGACCGCAAGCCCAGCGAGATGTCGGGCGGCCAGCAGCAGCGTGTCGCGATCGCCCGCGCGCTCGTCAAGGAGCCTCGCGTGCTGCTGCTCGACGAGCCCTTGTCCAACCTCGACGCGCGCCTGCGCCTGTCCACCCGCGAGGAGATCCGCCGCATACAGCGCGAGACGGGCATCACCACCGTGTTCGTGACGCATGACCAAGAGGAGGCCATGAGCATTTCCGACGAGATCGTGGTCATGGAGGCGGGCATCATTCGCCAAAAGGGTCATCCGCAGGACATCTATGACGAGCCCGCCAACCTGTTCGTGGCCAAGTTCTTGGGCACGCCGCCCATCAACGTGTTCGAGGCGCGCGCGGAGGCGGGGCGCGTGTACATTGGCGATGCCTGCGTGATGCGTGCGCCAGACGTCGCCGACGGCCCCCTTACCGTTGGCGTGCGACCCGAGGGCTTCGTGCCCTGCGCGGATGGCCCGCTCGCCTGCGAGCTCGTGGCCGTCGAGCGCATGGGGCGCGACACGAGCATCGTCGCCAGGCACCGTGCCCACGAGCGCGGGCAGATTCGCACCATCGTGGGGTCGGACGTGCGCTTTGACGCGACCGCCGACGAGGTGCGGTTTAGCTTCAAGCCCGCGAAGACCCACCTGTTTGACGCCGCGACGGGCGAGCGCATCCATGCGGACGCGACCCCGGTAACCGGGAACGGAGCGGCACATGCCTAGCCGAAGCCTCAAGGGTTGGCTCTACCTCATTCCCGCCATCGCGTTTCTTGGCGTGTTCGTGGTCTATCCCCTGTTCGACGTCTTTGTCTACTCGTTTGAGGAGGGCTACAACTCCGCCTCGCAGACCTTTTACGGCACGGGCATCTACAACTACTCCTACGTCCTGCGCGACCCCTACTTCATGCAGGCGCTCAAGAACACGTTTATCCTGGTCATTGTGACGGTGCCGCTTTCCACCGCCATCGCGTTGCTCATATCCGTTGCGCTGAGCTCGATAAAGAAGCTTCAGGAGCTCTTCCAGACCGTGTACTTTTTGCCCTACGTCACCAACACGCTGGCGGTGGGCTTGGTCTTTATGATCTTGTTCCAAAAGACGCCCTACACCGAGGGCTTCGTCAACCAGCTCATCCACCTGTTTGGCGGTCCCTCGGTCGACTTCATCGACGGTCCGTATTGGGCAAAGATGACCGTGATGTGCATCTATACGATCTGGATCGTCATGCCGTTTAAGATCTTGGTGCTTACGAGCGCGCTCGCGTCCGTGAACCCGGACTACTACAAGGCGGCCAAGGTGGACGGCGCCAACGAATGGCGCATCTTTACGCGCATTACGTTGCCCGTGATCTCGCCCATGATCTTTTATCTGATCATCACCGGCTTCATCGGCGCGTTTAAGGCGTATAGCGACGTGGTCGCCATCTTTGGCACCAACCTCAACTCCGCCGGCATGAACACCATCGTGGGCTACGTGTACGACATGCTCTATGGCAACGGCGGCGGCTACCCGTCCTACGCGTCTGCGGCGGCGCTCATCCTGTTTGCCATCGTGCTTACCATCACCACCATCAACCTGCTCGTAAGGCGAAAGGGGGTGTCCGCATAATGAGTGCCGAGACCAACCAGCTGGAGGAGCGCGCCTACACCCGCTCGCGCAGGATTCGCACCGTGCTCACCTACGTCCTGCTCACCTTGTGGGGACTCATCGTGCTGTTCCCGTTCTATTGGATGGTGCTGACCTCCATCAAGAGCTACGGCTCCTACAACGCGGAGTACGTGCCGCAGTTCTATGCCGCCGAGCCCACCATGCAAAACTACGTGGACGCCTTTACCGCCGTGCCGCTTGCCCGCTACTTCCTTAACACCGTGATCTTTACGTCCGTCACCACCGCCTTGGCGCTCGTGGTCATCGTGCTGGCGGCGTTCGCGTTCTCGCGCCTTGAGTTTAGGGGCAAGAACCTGCTGTTCACGGCGTTTTTGTCGCTGATGATGATTCCCAACGAGCTCGTGATCATCACCAACTTTGTGACCATTACCGACTGGGGCCTGCGCAACACGTTTTTGGGCCTCATCCTGCCGTCGGTCACCTCCGTGTTCTACATCTACCTGCTCAAGGAGAGCTTTGACCAGATCCCGGACGAGCTCTACCGAGCCGCCAAGGTGGACGGAGCGAGCGACTTTACCTACCTCATGCGCGTGATGGTGCCCATCTGCAGACCGACCATCGTTACGGTGCTGCTGCTTAAGGTCATCGAATGCTGGAACTCCTACGTGTGGCCGCGCCTGATCACCGACGACCAGCTGTACTTTTTGGTGTCCAACGGCATCCAGGAGATTCGCGAGAACGGCTTTGGTCGCGAGAACATCCCCGCCATGATGGCCGCGGTGGTCGTTATTTCCATTCCGCTGATCGTGCTGTTCCTGATCTTTAGAAAGAAGATCATGGAAGGCGTGTCTCAGGGAGGTGTAAAGGGCTGATGAACGCACGCACGACTCCCCTGTTGCGTAGCCTTGCGGCGGCTATCGTCGCGGTTGCCCTGGTCTTGTCACTGGGCGGCTGCCACGGCTCCACCGGGCTGCCCACGTTTGAGGTGCCCCAAAGCTGGGACTCGTCCCGCACGTACGAGCTGACGTTTTGGGCGAAGAACGACACCAACAAGGCGCAGACCCAGGTGTACGAGGACGCCATCGCCAAGTTTGAGGAGCTGTATCCCAACGTCAAGGTCAACCTGCGCCTCTACACCGACTATGGCAAGATCTACAACGACGTGATCACCAACATCGCCACCAACACCACCCCCAACGTGTGCATTACCTATCCCGACCACATCGCCACCTACGCCACGGGCAGCAACGTGGTGGTGCCGCTGGGAACGCTCATGGACGACGCGCGCTACGGGTTGGGCGGCTCCGAGCTCGCGTTTGACGGCCCGACCAAGGACGAGGTCGTGCCGCAGTTCTTGGACGAGTGCAGGATGGGCGGTGACTACTACGCCATTCCCTACATGCGCTCCACAGAGATCTGCTATGTGAACAAGACGTTTGTCGAGGCGTTGGGCTTTGAGCTCCCGGAGGTCCTGACCTGGGACTTTGTGTGGGAGGTGTCGGAGGCGGCCGCGCAGAAGAACGCCGACGGGACCTATGTGGTCAACGGCCAGCAGGTCATGCTGCCCTTTATCGACAAGTCCACCGACAACATGATGATCCAGATGCTGCGCCAGCAGAACGCGGGCTATTCCACCGACGACGGCCAGATAGAGCTGTTTAACGACACCACGCGCGGGATTCTTTCCACCGTGGCGGAGCACGCCGCGACCGGGGCCTTCTCGACCTTTAAGATCTCTGGCTACCCGGCAAACTTCCTCAACGCGGGCCAGTGCGTGTTTGCCATCGACTCGTCCGCCGGGTCCACCTGGATGGGCTCGCACGCCCCGCTCATCGACATTAGCGAGGACAAGCTCGTGGAGTTCGAGACGGCCGTGCGCATGGTTCCCCAGTACGACACGAGCGCCCCCAAGATGATATCCCAGGGCCCGTCCATCTGCATCTTTAACCGTGACGACGCGCAGGAGGTGCTGGCGTCCTGGCTGTTTGCGCAGTTCCTGCTCACCAACGACGTGCAGATACCCTACGCCACCACGGAGGGCTATGCGCCGGTGACGCTCAAGGCGCAGAACTCCGACGTGTACCAGGACTATTTGGCGCGCGCCGGCGAGGACGGCAACGAGCACTACGACGTAAAGATCGCCGCCACGAGGGTCTTGTTGGAAAATGCCGCCAACACCTTCGTGACTCCCGTCTTCAACGGCTCGGCATCGTTGCGCGACGCTGCAGGACAGCTGATCGAGGACGTGGCGAAGTCCGTCCGGCGCAAGCAGACGGTGGACGACGCCTACCTGGACAAGCTCTTTGGCGACGTGATGTCGCTGTATCGTCTTGACCAGCTGCAGGGCGGGGTCGGCCCCATGAATCGCGAGGCCATGGGAGACTTGCCGCGCGGGGCGATAATCCTTTTGGCGTCGCTGTGCGTCGCTTGGGTAGGTATAGCGGCCGTTGCGGGAGCCGATTTGCTCAAACGTCGAAAAAAAGTATAAGATGATTGCCGCGCATGGGGCACGCCTTATGCGCAGGGAGCTCACAGGAGACGTGGGCAAGACGCGAAAGGAAGACCATGAAAAGCTCGATTCGTACCTCGTTCGTCGTTAAGGCATGCGCCGCTGCCATGTGCGTAACACTTGCCGCCTGTGGTGGAGGCGCGGCAACAAGCGACCAGGCAGACACCTCCGCCACCGAGCAGACGACCGAACAGGCGGCCACCGAAACCGTCGACCCCTCCGCCAAGTCCGACGGCGTCATGACGTACGCGGAATACGTCGCCGCAGCCATTGACGACCCCGTGACCATCGAGGGCTTCGTGCAGGGCAAGCAGCCGTCCAGTACGGAAAACAAGGCCTCCTTGTACTTGCAGGACAAGGACGGCGCGTACTTCGTCTATGACGCGGAGTGCTCCGCAGCCGACTATGACAAGCTCGTAGAGGGGCAAAAGGTCAAGGTGGAAGGCTACAGGGCCGAGTGGTCCGGCGAGATCGAGGTCGCAGAAGACGCGACTATTACGATCGAGGACGGCACGTGGATCGCCGAGCCCGTAGACGTTACCGACAAGCTCGACTCCAGTGACCTCATCGACTACCAAAACCAAAAGGTCACGTTCAAGGGCCTGACGATAGCCGCGTCCGAGGACGGCAGCGGCAACGAGGTCGCGTTTACGTACGGCTCCGACGGCTCGGGCGAGCAGGGCGACGACCTGTACTTTAACGTGGACGACGGCACGGACACCCACACGTTTACCGTTGAGTCCCGTCAGTGCGACAAGGACAGCGAGACTTACAAGGCCGTCGAGGGTCTTAAGGTGGGCGACACCGTTGATCTGGAGGGCTTCCTCTACTGGTACGAGGGTCCCAACCCGCACATCACCAGCGTTACCGTAAAGTAGCGCATTGCCGCAGCACAGTGCCTTCGGCCCCTCGCTCCCCTGCCGGAGCGGGGGCCGTTTCGTTATGTCGCAGGTGGCCGCGCTGGTTGGCCGATTGGGGCTAGGCCCCTTTCGGCCACTTGCGTTG
>JAGCBF010000143.1 GCA_017652285.1 Atopobiaceae bacterium | reverse complement strand
TACACCTGATAAACGACTGCTTCCTTCCACCAAGCGCGCTTTTCTTCTGCCATGTTTCTCTCCAATCAGGTGGTAAAAGGGGTTAGCCCCTTATGACATACGCGGTGCCCTCCCAGGGGCGCAGCGTGGCGCCAACGCTGGGCTCGGCGTAGTTGCTTACCAAGACCTCGCCATCCCACAAGAGCGCAGGTTGCTCCTCGTTGCTAAAGTTGCACTGCACCAGTACGCGCTCGTTGCCCTGCGTGCGCTCGTATGCGATTACCTGCGGCGCGGGGCTCTCCACAAATCGAATGTCACCACCCTGAATAATGGGCTCGGCCTTGCGAAGGGCTATGAGCTGCCTAAAGAACGAGAAGACCGATGCGGGGTCATCCACCTCGGCCGCGGCGTTGAGCCACTCGTAGTTGTTGCCTACGCCAATCCACGGCTCATGCGTGCTAAATCCGGCATATGCTGAGGAGTCCCACTGCACCGGCGTGCGGCCGTTGTCGCGAGACTTGTACACAATGATCTCGAAGGCCTCCTGCTCGCTCTCGCCCTCCACATCCTGCATGATGTGGTAGTAGTTGATGGACTCCACGTCGCGGTACTGGTCGATGCTGGTGAAGCCGGGGTTGGTCATGCCGAGTTCCTCGCCCTGGTAGATGTAGGGCGTGCCGCGCATGAGGAAGGTGCACACCGGCAGCATCTTGGCGGAAAGGTTGAGCAGCTCGGGCGTGCTGTCGTCGGCAAAGCGCGTGGCGGGACGCGGTTGGTCGTGGCAGGTCCAGAACACGGCGTTCCAGCCGCCGGCCGCCGCCATCTGCTCCTGCCAGGACCTAAACGTCTCGCGCAGCATGGGGATGTTGGCCTTGGCCTTGCACCAGCGGTTGCCGTCCACGTTGTCCACGCGGAAGTGATGGAACGAGAAGGCCATCGCAAGCTCGTGGTTCTCGGGCCTGGTGTAGTTGATGCAGTGCTCGATGGTGGTGGAGCTCATCTCGCCGACGGTCATGAGGTCGCCGATGCCGCCTTCGCGCACCAGCTCCTGCAGGTACTCGTCCACGTGCGGGCCGTCCGTATAGAAGCGCCTGCCGTCACCCTCGAAGTCGTCCTCGAAGCATCCCTTGGAAATGTTGTTGATAACGTCAAAGCGGAAGCCCTTGACGCCATGCTCCACCCAAAAGCGCAGCACGCCGGCCAGTTCCTCTCGCACCTGCGGGTTCGTCCAGTCCAGGTCGGGTTGGCTCACGTCATAGAGGTGCAGGTACCACTTGTTCATTTGCGGGCTGTACTCCCATGCGTTGCCGCCGAACTTGGAGTCCCAGTTGGTGGGCGGCTTGCCGGGGTTCTCTGCCGTGGCGCCGGGCTCGGGGTCGCGCAGCAGATAATAGGCCTGGTAGCGCTCGTCTCCCGCGAGTGCCTTTTGGAACCACTCGTGCTGGTCGGAGGTGTGGTTAAAGACCATGTCCAGCATAAGACCGATGCCACGTGCCTCTGCCTCGCGGGCCAGCTCGTCAAAGTCGTCCATGGTGCCGAACACGGGGTCAACGTTGCAGTAGTCCGCCACGTCGTAGCCGCCGTCCTTAAGCGGGCTGACGAAGAAGGGGGTTATCCAAAGGTAGTCGACGCCCAAATTGGCCAGGTAGTCGAGCTTTTGGGTTATGCCGGGCAAGTCGCCCACGCCGTCGCCGTTGCTGTCCATAAACGAGCGAATGTAGATCTCGTAGGCAACCTTGCTGCCCAAAAACGCGTCGCGCTCAGAAATCGTGTGTGTCATGCCAGTCCCTTCTCTTATATATGGGCAGGCCCGACCGTGCGGCGCATGGCGGGTCTGCCGCCTTCAGGTTACAAAAAGGGCGACCCACGTGGGGAGGGTCGCCCTGAGGGAAGGAAGGACGCGGGTCCAGAGGCCGTCCGCAGGTCCTTACGTATTTACTTGCTCAGCTTGATTACGGCGTCGCCTGCGGTGCAGTTGCCCAGCGTGGGGGCGATGTCCGCGTAGTCGTCGCTGTTGGTGACGATCACCATGGTGGTGGTGGGCTTGCCGGCCTTTTGGATGGCGGGCAGGTCGGCGACGAGCAGGAGGTCGCCCGCCTTGACCTTTTGGTTGGCCTGGCAGCGCGGAGTGAACGGTGCGCCGTTGAGCTCAACGGTGTCGATGCCAATGTGGATCAGGATCTCCGTGCCGTCGTCAGCCAAGAGGCCGAGGGCGTGGCCGGTCCCGGCGAGCATGGTGACAGTGCCGGTGACGGGCGAATACACGGCGCCGGAGGCGGGCTCGATCGCCACGCCCTTGCCCATGGCGAGGCTTGCGAACACGGGGTCGGGAACGCCGGTCATGTCGACTGCGACGCCGGTCATGGGGGCGACGACGGTGTTGGGGGCGGCGTCTGCCTTTACGGACGAGGGGAGTGCGGCGAGGGTGGCCTCGTGAGCCGCCTGCTCGGCCTCAAGGGCTGCGGCGGCGTCGCCGGCGGCGGCAGCGGCCTTGTCGATGCCCTGGCGCTTGCCCACGAGGAAGGTCAGGACAAACGGAACGGCGACGGCGACGGCCATGCACATTGCGTAGGGGAGCATGGACTGGGGCTGCATGGCAAGGATGCCGGGCAGGCCACCAACGCCGATGGCGTTTGCGGTGCAGCTAAACAGGCAGCTCAGCAGGCCTGCGACGGAGGAGCCGATCATGCCGCACACAAAGGGGAACACGTACTTGATGTTGACGCCAAAGATGGCGGGCTCGGTGACGCCCAGGTAGCACGAAAGCGATGCGGGAATGTTGACCTGCTCGGCGTTCTCGTCCTTCTTCTGCAGGACGCACATTGCCAGGACGGCGGAGCCCTGCGCGATGTTGGAAAGCGCGATCATGGGCCAGAGCATCGTTCCGCCAAAGTCGGCGATGAGCTGCAGGTCGATGGCGTTGGTCATGTGGTGCAGGCCGGTGATGACCAGCGGAGCGTACAGGCCGCCAAAGATGGCGCCAAAGATGACGCGGAAGTCGCCCGTGATGCCGGCGTTGACGATGGAGGACACGCCGCTGCCGAGCCACCAGCCAAAGGGGCCAAGGACGAAGTGGGCGGCCATGACGGAAAGCAGGATGGAGCAGAACGGTACCAGGATCATCTGGATGATGGAGGGCACGATCTTCTTGAAGAAGCGCTCCAGGTAGTTAAAGGTGATGGCGGCCAAGATGGCGGGGATGACCTGCGCCTGGTAGCCGACCATGTGTACCTGCGCAAATCCGAAGTCCCAGCTGTACTGCGCCCAGGTCTCCTCCGTGGCGCCGGCCACCGCGTAGGCGTTGAGCAGCTGGCTGGACACGAGGGTCAGGCCCATTACGATGCCGAGCATCTCCGTGCCGCCCATCTTGCGGGTGACGGACCAGCAGATGCCCACGGGAATGCCAAGGTGGAACACGGCCTCGCCGATGAGCCACAGGAAGTGGTTGACGCCGCTCCAGAACACGGACATGGAGGCCAGCGTGGCGTTGCCGTCCGGCCCAAAGTAGGGCATGTCGCCCAGTACGTTGCGGAAGCCCAAGATAAGGCCGCCGGTGATGATGGCGGGGATCAGCGGTGCGAACACCTCGGCGATGGCGCCCATGGCACGCTGCAGCGGGTTGCCGTTTTGCGCGGCGAGCTTCTTGGCCTCTTCCGTGGAGACGCCCGTGATGCCGCTGATGGCAACGAACTCGTCGTAGAAGTCGGCGACCTCGTTTCCGATGATCACCTGGAACTGACCGGCCTGCGTAAAGCTGCCCTTGGCGCTGGGCAGTGCCTCGATGGCAGGCACGTCGGCGATGCTGGGGTCGACCAGCGTAAATCGCATGCGTGTAACGCAGTGCGTGAGGGCGGCGATGTTTTCCTTGCCACCCACGAGGCGCAGCATCTCCCGCGCGTCGTTCTCAAACTTTCCCATCTTTCCTCCCATTTGCAAATCTGTGCATTTCTGCACCCTTCCCTAAATAACTCATCCAAATAGTATGAATAAGTTATTTCCTAGTTCTATAATCGCACGTTGGAGTATGCCCAACAACTGCAAGTTATGTGGTATACGGTGCCAGCGCTTGCAAACGATCCCTTAGAGGGGACGAGGCGATGAGGATGATTTACTACGACATCTACGAAGACCTGCGCGACAAGATATTGGAAGGAACCTATCCGTACCAGTCGTTCATTCCGTCCGAGACCAAGCTGGTGAGCATATACGAGTGCTCGCACAACACCCTACGCAGGGCGATTTCGGTGCTTATGCTTCATGGGTTCGTACAGCCGATCCGCGGCAAGGGCGTGCTGGTGATCTACCGTCAGGAGCGGCGTGCCAACTTTGTGCTGGGCGACATCGAGACCTTTAAGGAGGCGGCGGCGCGTAACGGACTCGATGCGACGACGCGCGTGCACGTGTTCCAGCGCATCGTGGCGAGCGCGCAGGTGGCGGAGGCGACGGGCTTTGCCGCGGGAGACGAGCTGTGGCACCTGGAGCGCGTGCGCGTGCTTGAGGGCAAGGCGCTCATCCGTGACAAGAGCTACTTCCTGGCGTCGGCGCTGCCTGGCCTTACGGCGAGCATCGCGGAGGATTCCGTGTACGCCTATGCGGAGGACGTGCTGGGGATGAAGATCGTGACCAGCAAGCGCGTGGTCACGCTGGACTACGCCACCTCGGAGGACCGCGCGGTCATGGACCTCTTGGACTTCGACATGCTGGCCGTGGTGACTAACCACACCTTTAACGAGCAAGGCGTCATGTTCGAGACCACCCAGTCCAGACATCGCCCTGACTACTTTACGTTCAACAACACCGCTGTTCGCGGGTACTAGCTGGGACGGGGGTGGAACAGGGGACGGGTTAGGTGTACCACTTTGGAACAGGGGACGGGTTGGGTGTACCAGTCGCTTCGCTTGGTGGTACACCGAACCCGTCCCCTGTTCCAGTGGCCCCTATCGTTTGGGCGGCTTGCCAAACAGGCGCACGTGGGCGTCCAGCGTACGCTGTGCCGCGCCGGCGGGCAGCGGTGCGCCCAACCCGTTTACCGCACGGTTCATCATGCACAGGTAGCGGATCAGGTCGCCGGACTCCCGCTCGCTGATCCGTCCGTCTGCGCTTATGAACGCGCTGCCGATAAGCGCATACAGGTTGATGAGACCGTTTACGAACAATGCCGACAGCTCATCCGAGTCGCCCTGCGGCCCTACGCTGCCGTCGCGCTTTCTAAACTGCTCGCGCTGCACGACCTTGCCCATCTCGCTGAACAACAGGATCGAGGGCGGCACGGCGTTTTCGAATTCCTCGTCGCCCACGTCGTTGCGAAACAGCGTAAAGTCCACGTGAGACAGGTCGATGTCGAAGATCTGATTGACGACCTCGATTTCCCTGAGGTCGATCTTGTTCTTGCCCACGCCGTTAAGGTACAGCAAAAACGCCAGCAGGTCGGCCCGTACGCGACCTTCCAGACTGATGACCATGGTATCGGTGCCCGACAAGAGCTTGTCGTAGCTCGAGGCAATGCCCAGAATGGAGTGCAGCTCCTGCTTTATGGAGGCAAGGGCGTCGTCGCCCAGGGCCATAACGGAGCGCTTTTTGTTGAACAGCGACATGCGCAGGTCCTTCCCGTGCGAGGTGCCTTTTATTATAGGGTAATCAGGCGGATATGTGGCGAAGGGGAGTATTCCCCTTTGTAACGTCCGCACCCGTGGGTCTTGTCACATGCGCGATCCCTCGACAAAAGCCCCTATAGCCGTGAGTCAGGGCACCTGTACCCTTGGCTCGCCAACCAGCTCCTGAGTCAGGGCACCTGTCCCCTTGGCTCGCCAACCAGCTCCTGAGTCAGGGCACCCGTCCCCCTAGCTCATGCTCTGACTCGCCGACCCACCCGATTAGCGGCCAATAAAGCTGCCGTTGTGCCGCGCCAACCGGGCTAATATGAATGTTTATACGAGAGTCGGCCACTGTGTTGTATGCAGCGGCCGACTCTCGTATCAAAGCCGGTATCGTCCCAGTTGGCGCGACGGGGGCCGGCCTCTATTGGCCGCCAATCGGTCGGGACGTCGCCGAGGGAACGCGCCGAAAGCGTCCCAATCGGCGCGCGCGGAGCGTCGCGCGCGGCCCGGACGCGGCCCGGACGCGGCACGCCGCGCGCGAACCACCCATATATTACGCATTGGCGATACATGTATAACCCACGTGCAACAGCTAC
>JAGCBF010000142.1 GCA_017652285.1 Atopobiaceae bacterium | reverse complement strand
GGAAAACACGAGCTACGACTACACGACGGTCTTGTCCGATGTCTGCGCAAGCAGGCTCTTCGAGAACCCCGACCAGCGTGTCCTGGACCTGTACCAGCACCACCGCACCTACCTGAGCAACGCCCAGGGAGCGCTCGCGGGCGACTACGGTCCCTATTGGCAGGCACGCGACTGGTATACGGGCCAAAACGGCATACGGGCGTCGGCGCTTATCGTACAGGGCATCAACGACCAAAACGTTACCACCAAGCACGCCGACCTCATGAGGGAGGCCTTCTTGGCGTCGGGGCGCGAGGTAAAGATGCTCGTCCACCAAAACATGCACGTGTTCCCCGCAGACCCCCACGAGCACACGGACATCATGATTGGCGACCACACCTACCAGGAATGGCTCAACCTGTGGTTCACGCGCGCACTCTTGGACGAAGACAACGAGGCGGCGAGCCTGCCTGGCTTTACCGTGCAGAGCAACGTCGACGGGTCCTTCTACCACAGCGAGCGGTGGAACACCGAAGATGCCGTCACGCTGTACCCCGACCAACAAGGCGAGACCACCGTCCAGGCCGACGGCGCACCCAAGAGCATCGTCGACGCGTACAGCGAAAATCCCTTGGACGGCACGCCGAACAAGAGCGCCGCGGTGTGGGCCACGACCGCAAGCGAGCAGTTTACGATTGCGGGAAAGATTCCCGTGCGGGTGCGCGCCAAGGTCGACGACGTGAGCCCTGGCGACATCCCGATGGGCGCCGCCCTGTTTGACGTGGCCGACGAGCCGTTCGCGGCCTTTGCCGTCAACAGCAACGTGGAGGCGGAGGTCGTGACCAAGAAAGGCGCCAACTCGCTGGACTACGACGTCGTGCGATGGACGCAAGGGCAGACGGCACGCAAGCTCGTGACCATGGGGTCGATCGACCTGCGCAATCCGGAGGCGGGATACGAGCCGGCCACGGCGACGACGCGCACCGAACCCATCGAGGCAGACACCTACTACGACTACACGATCTGGCTCGACCCCACCTATTACACGGTGCAGCAAGGGCATCGGCTCGAGCTGTACCTCGTGCCGTTCCTCAACTACTATGACTACGCCGATGCCGAGATGCGCACCGCCCAGCTGGAACGCCAGGGACTGGACGGCAGCAACGCCATGAGCATGCGCACCGACTATTCCTTTACCATCCAAAACGACGCGAGCTACGCGACGCTGCCCTTGTCCGAGGAGGTCTCGTACGTTCTCGCCGACGAGGGTGCCCAGACCTGGACCGAGGGCGACGCCGGCGCGCTCGTCTTTACGTGGAGGCGTTCGATCCACGATGCGGAGACCTTTAGGCACTTTGCCGGCGTGGTCGTGGACGGCGCCGAGGTCGACGCATCCAACTACGAGGCCAAGGCAGGCAGTGTGGTCGTGAGCCTTTCCGCGTCGTACCTGGATTCGTTGGCTCAGGGAAGCCACACGATCTACGCCCGGTTCGACGACGGCGACGGCGCACAGACGACGTTTGAGGTCGCCAAGAAGGAGGCGAGCGAGCCGACGGAAGACCCACATGCGAACGAAAGCCCGTCACAAGGTGCGCCGGGGGCCTCGACGCCTCAGACGTCTGCGGCCAACGCCGCACCAAACGGTTCGGGCACCGCGCCGGCATCCCCTCTTGCGAGGACTGCCGCCGCTCCGGTGACCAGGACCCCCAGCACCGGCGACGGGTCTTTTCCCAACGCCCTTGCGATCGCTGTCGCAGGAATCGCCCTTGTCCTGTTTGCAGCGGCCACGCGTTACGGCAAGGCAAGCTAAGACCCTGTTGGTAAGAAAGAGCACGTGCATGCACGCGCATATGCGAAAGGAGCACCATGGACCTGATTCCGAGCTTTTCCGTTGACCACACGGCCATTGTCCCGGGCATATTCGTCAGCCGCGTCGACACGGTGGGAGGCGACATGGTCACGACCTATGACGTGCGCCTTACGAGGCCGAACAAGGAACCCGCCGTCGACGTCGCGGCAATGCACTCCCTGGAACACCTCGTGGCGACGTATCTGCGCAACGACCCGGACTGGAAGGACGAGGTCATCTATTGGGGACCGATGGGATGCCTGACGGGCTTTTACCTCATCCTCAAGGGCAACCGCCAACCGCAGGACATCTGCGACCTGCTGCTTCGCGCGTTCAGGTCCGTGGAGGGCGCGCAAAGCGTTCCCGGCGCCACGCCAAAGAACTGCGGCCGTTATCTGATGCACGACCTTGGCATGGCAAAGTGGTATGCCGCACGATTCGCCGACTACCTCGTCGCGAACGCCGACAAGCCCGAGACGTTTGCGTATCCCCAGACGGAGCGCCTCGTTACCAAGGACGGCCAGCACTTCTACGACTCGTAGGAAACTGCCGACCGCGTAGACGACAGACGGTGTTGCTCGTCGTTGGGAGCTCTTATGGATACGTCATTGTTCAGATCCGCGCTCGTAAAGTATGCCGCAGGCCTCTTGACGGTTGGCCTACTGCTGTTTTTGCCCGCAGGCACGTTGTATTGGTGGCGGGGATGGCTCCTTGTGGGGGTGTTGTTCGTGCCCATGTTCGTGGCGGGCCTCGTCATGATGAAGAAGGCGCCGGACCTGCTGCGAAGCCGCTTGGACGCACGCGAGGAACAGGCGGAGCAGCGCACCGTAGTCGCACTTTCGGGCATCATGTTTATTGCCGTCTTCGTCGTCGCAGGGCTCGGTCAGCGGCTAGGATGGCCGTCCCTGCCCGCATGGGCATCCTGGGCAGGCGCGGTGGCGTTTCTCGCAGCGTACGCCCTGTATGCGGAGGTCATGCGCGAAAACGCCTACCTTTCGCGCACGATTGAGGTGCGCGAGGGGCAACGCGTGGTGGACACCGGCCTGTACGGCATCGTACGGCACCCCATGTACAGTGCGACTCTGTTGCTGTTCCTTATGATGCCCGTCGTGCTGGGCTCTCCCCTGTCGTTCGCGATCATGCTTGCGTACGTGCCCCTGATCGTCAAAAGAATTCGCAACGAGGAGGCGGTTCTTTCCAAGGAGCTCGAGGGCTACGAGGAATACATGCGTCGCGTGCGGTGGCGGCTCATCCCAAACGTCTGGTAGCAATCGGGATTGGCTTTGGAACCCTGACCGATGAAAATGGCCGATTGGGGCTAGGCCCCTTTCGGCCACTTTTGGGCCGCCGCACGGCCGGAGTGGCCGATTGGGGCTAGGCTCCTTTCGGCCAAATCTGGGCCGTATCGTCACGTCGCGGCCCGGACACCGAGCGACGCCGCCACGTCCCGGGTGTCGGTCGCCGCCACGCCCCGGCCGCTCCGGCGCGCCCATAGAGTAGCGCCGCCCAACGGCCGCGGTTATGAGCGTTGATGGGAAGCATGTTGGCAGATAGAAACCTAGAGCAGACAGCAAGTCACGGTGTGGACAAAGCGACAGCACGCAGACGAAGTGTTACTATGAACTTGTATGTTTTTGCGAAGACAGGAGGAGACCATGAGACGCAACGAGATCTGGCACGGCGCGGCGCGCGCCGTCGCCGCGGTATTGGCGACCTGCGCGGTGGCGTGGGGGGTCGCGCCCGCGACCGCGCTCGCACAGGCGGCCGGAGCAGCCGGCGAGGCCATAGAGGTGGTGGAAGGGCCCGTGGCCGCGGAGGCTGACGCGGGAGAGGGCGCCCTCGACGATGCCGCGCCCTACCTCGAGGCGCAGGACGGCCTCATCGCCTCCGGCACCTGCGGCACGTCGCAGTGGGAGATCGCGGCAGACGGCACGCTCACGCTCTTTGAGGGCGAGCTCGCCAGCTACGACCAGCAGGACCAGTGGCCGTGGCACGAACACCGCTCGGACATCACGGCAATCAAGACGAGCGGCACGGTGGTCGCCGGCACCAGCCTGAGGTCGGCTTTCAAGGAGTGCAAAAGGGCGGTATCCGCCGACCTCACAGGTCTCGACACCTCGAACGTGACGGACATGGGCTTGATGTTCGGCTGGTGCACACACCTCACCTCGCTCGACCTCTCGGGCTGGGACACCTCAAAGGTGGAGAACATGCAGGAGATGTTCGCCCTCTGCTACTCGCTCCCCTCGCTCGACCTCTCGGGCTTCGATACGTCGAGCGTAAAGGACATGGAGAAAATGTTCTACTTGTGCACGGAGCTCCCCTTTCTCGATCTCTCGGGCTTCGACACGTCGAGCGTAACGGACATGTCAGGCATGTTTGTTTGGTGCGATAATCTAACCTCGCTCGACCTCTCGAGCTGGAACACGTCGAACGTGACGACTACGCACTCCCTGTTCGCCGGTTGCGAAAATCTAGCCTCGGTCGACCTCACGGGCTGGGACACGTCGAACGTGACGGACATGGTTGCTATGTTCACTGAATGCCCCTTGTTCACCTCGCTCGACCTCTCGGGCTTCGACACCTCGAAGGTGACGGACTTTAACTTTATGTTCGATGGCTGCGAGGGGCTAACCTCGCTCAACCTTTCCGGCTGGGATACCTCAAACGTAACGAACATGGCTACTATGTTCAATGGCTGCAAATCGCTCGCATCGCTCGACCTCTCGAGCTTCGACACGTCGAGCGTCACTGAGGCCGAGGAGATGTTCGACGGCTGCGCCGCGCTCGCCTCGCTCACGGTCGGCCCCGCCTACGAGATCAAGTCCGCCGACATGTTCCCCGACGCGACGTCGGAGCGCGGCTGGTGGTCGACGGCCGACAGGCGCTGGTACACGAAGGGCGAGGTCGTCGCCTCCCGCTCGAAGGTCGCCGACACCTACGAGAGCGCGGGCGTGGAGCCCGCCGACATCTCGGGCGCCACGGTCTCCGTCGAGGGCCAGACCTACACGGGCCAGCCGCTCGAGCCCGCGCCCGCGGTGACGCTGGGCGGCGAGGCGCTCGTCGCCGGCACCGACTACGACGTCTCCTACGCCGACAACGTGGGCGCGGGCACCGCGACGGTGACCGTCACGGGCAAGGGCGGCTACGAGGGGACGGCCCAGGGCACCTTCGCGATCGCCAAGGCCGCCAGCTCGGTCAGTCTCGCGGCGCAGACCAAGACCTACACCGGCAAGGCGCTCGCCTACGGCGGCAAGGTGACCAGGAGCGGGTCCGCCGGGGCGATCACCTACAGGTACTACTCGGACGCCGGGTGCACCAAGGCGGTCAAGGCCTCGAGCGTCAAGGGCGCGGGGACCTACTACGTCAGGGCCACCGTCGCGGCCGACGCCAACCACAAGGCGGCCACGAGCGCGGCCGCCAAGCTCGTCGTGAAGCGGGCCGCGAACCCGCTCTCGGTCAAGGCGGTCGCGAGGACGGCCAAGCTCTCCGCCGTTAGCAAGAAGGCCACCGTGGTCGCCCGCCCGCTCTCCGTCGCCAACAAGGCGAAGAGCAGGCTCACCTACGCCAAGGCCAAGGGGTCGGCGTCGTGCCTCGCCGTCGACAAGACCACCGGCAAGGTGACCGTGAGGAAGGGGACCAAGAAGGGCACCTACGCCATCAAGATCAAGGTCACGGCCGCCAAGACCGCTAACCACAACGCGGCCTCCAAGACCGTCACGGCCAAGGTCACCGTCAAGTAGCGGCGCCTGCCGGGCACGCGATCAGGGACCCTCGCCGAAGGGGGCGCCCCCACGGGGGGCGCCCCCTTCCTCTTGCCGTCCTCGTCGAGGGCGCGCCTTGCCCTGGCGGAGCTCCCGACAGGCTCCCCACCGAAGCTCGCAGGCGCAGGTTCTGGCTCGCGCAGCCCGCGCCCCGGCGCGCCCATAGTTCCTCATCTGCGTACAGTCGGACGAACTGTACGCAGAATCGGAACTATACTTGCGCGTTTCGACCGAAAAGTTCCATTCTTGCGTACACTTGGCCGTGCTGTACGCAGTATCGGAACTATACTCGCACGCTTCGGTCGCAAAGTTCCAGATTTGCGTACACTCGGACGGACTGTACGCAGTTCCGGAACTGTGGGCTGCTGCCCCCGCGAGCCGACGTCCTGCCAAACCTCCAAAACTGCGTGCATGAGAGCGACATCTACGCACATTCGGAGGTTTCCCGTCTCGGGGGGCCCGAAAACCTCCGGAAGTGCGTGCATCCACCAGATACGTACGCAAAACAGGACGTTTCTCGCCTCGGGATGCCAGGAAACATCCGAAAGTGCGTGTATGAGAGCGATACCTACGCTCATTCGGAGGTTTCCCGTCTCGGGGGGCCCGGAAACCTCCGGATGTGCGTGCATCCGCCAGGTACGTACGCAAAACAGGACGTTTCGTTGCCGGCCGGCCTGCCTGCACAGGAGGGCGCGAACGGCCCCACGGAACAGTGCGGCCCAACAGCCGCGACTATGAACGTCGGTGAGGAGCGTATTCCTTAATGTT
>JAGCBF010000023.1 GCA_017652285.1 Atopobiaceae bacterium | reverse complement strand
ACGCACTACGACTACTGGCGCGAGGCATTCTTCCAGATGGCGAACGAGGGGGCCTACGACCGACTCAACGGCATCGTGTACGGCCACTCCTGCCACTGTGTGGACCAGCTCATCGACTGGCTCGGTATCCCCGACCGCTGGGTGGCGGAGGCCCGCCAGATCGGGGGCACAGGACACCCCGACATGACCTTCGACTTCGACCTCTACTACGACGAGCTTGGCATCAAGGCGACGGCCGCCTCGAGCTACGAGGCCGCCATCCAGCGTCCGAGCTTCGAGGTCTACGGCGAGCGCGGCACCTTCATCAAGGTGGAGAAGGACCAGCAGGAGCGTGACCTCAAGCACTTCTACCTGCCGGTGGGACATCCCGACTTCGGCCTGGACACCCCAGAGCAGTGGGGGCACCTTCGCTACTACGACGAGGACGGCACGATGCACCAGGAGCGCGTGGAGACCGTGCGCAGCACCTACTCGGGCTTCTACGAGGCGCTCTACGAGACGGTGGCACACGGCGCGCCGCAGCTGGTGAGGCCGGAGGAGACCCTGGCACAGCTTCGCATCCTCGAGGACGCCACGCGCGACCTCGCATAACGGAAAGGAGAGATCGATGGCAGAAAACGCATATCAGCAGGCGATGAACGCCCTACTGGAGCAGGAGCGTATCCTGCGCTACCCCACCTCCTTCGGGGCGAGGGAGGCGCTTGCGCTCGGAAACCGCGTGGCATCCCTGGCACCCGAGTACGACCGTGGCATCACGGTGCAGGTGACGCGGGAGAGCGACGGCATGGTCCTCTTCGCATGGTCGATGGACGACAAGGCCCCGCGCAACTATGGCTTCATCGAAGGCAAGCGCGCCGCGGCCCTGAGCTCGGGACATGCGAGTCCATGGAAACAGCTCGAGGTGCTTGCCGCGGGCGGTGACACGGAGGCGCTGTGGGTGGACGTACCCGCATACGTCCCGGCAGGAGGCGCCTTCCCCGTGCGCGTCGGGGACGAGTGGGTGGCCACCCTCTGCGTGAGCGGGCTCCACGAGGGCAAGGACCACGAGCTGCTCATCCGCGCACTCGAGGCGGAGCTAGGCCTTGAGGCACCAGAGCTCGGCGTCGTGATAGGCTAGCGATAAGTTGCGCCCCTGTCGCTCAGTCGGCAGGGGCGAAGGACCGCGCCTCTTGGACACGAGCGGTCGCAGCCCTCAAGCGGAGGAACGTATGTCACTGGTGGAAAGGCTCAAGCAGGGACGGGGCTTCACGCAGGCCGACCAAGCGATAGCCGACTTCGTCCTGCACCATCCCGACGAGGTGTCGCGCCTCACCATAGGCGAGCTCGCGGCTGCCGCCCACACCTCCAATGCGGCCGTCGTGCGCCTGTGCCGTAAGGTGGGCGTATCGGGATACCGTGACCTGCGCATCGAGCTTGCGTGCGAGCTCGAGCGACGCCGTGGCGCACTTGCGGGCATCGACGCCGACAGGCCGTTCGGCGAGCGAGAGAGCTGTGCCACCATGATGCGGTCGGTGGCCGAGCTGCAGCGCGAGGCCCTCGACGCCTGCTACCAGGCCATGTCGCCTGTGGTGGTCGATGCCCTGGCGCACGCCGTGGCAGAGGCGTCCCACGTGTTCCTTTACGCGATAGGCGAGACCTGCCTTGCCACCGAGCAGTTCGCGAGCATGCTCACCAAACTCGGGATACATTGCGTCGTGGCCGGGCTGCGCGGCGACTACGCGTCTGCGACCAGCCTCGCCACAGAGGGGGACCTGGGCCTGTTCGTCTCCTACACCGGCAAGATCTTCGGTCTCGACTTCTGCCAGGGCACCCGTGACCTGCTCGCACAGAGAGGCTGCGTCACGGGCGCCGTGACGGCCGCAGACCCCGGCTCGCCGATGCTCGAGGGCATTGACCACGTGCTCAGCTTCCCATTCCGCGAGCGCACTGAGGGCGCCATCGGCCCCTTCTACTCAGCCGAGTGCGTCCGCTTCGCGCTCAACTGCATCTACGCCCGGGTCTATGCGCTCGACTTCGACGCGAGCGACGCCGCGAAGCTCAGCGTGGACCGGCTCTCCCGCTAGCCACCCCGCTCGCTCTTCCACGACATGCGTGCGGCATGACGGGCCTCATAAGTCGTTGCGTCGGTTGCATGATTGGCCCCGATCCCAGGGCGTAAAACTCGTTTTCAGCACCACGCGCCTGAAAGGCGCGATTGCCTGAACCTTCTTTCCGAATGTCGACGTCCGTGACATATGGCGCCTTCCGTCGCGTACCCTATGGATAGAGACAGTCGAGCAGAGAGGAGCTTCGAGATGAGGCTGGGAATCGTAGGCACGGGCATGATCGTACGCATGGTGGCACCGAACCTTTCGTCGTGGGGCATCGAGGTGGTGGCGATCGCGGGCACGCCCGAGACGGCCAAGGATGTCAACGAGCTCGCCGACGAGTTCGGGGCAAAGGGCCGCTACACCGACTACCACGACCTCGTCGGCGACTCCGAGGTAGACACCGTCTACGTGGCCGTACCCAACTTCCTGCACTATGCGGTGAGCGAGGCCGCGCTCAGGGCCGGCAAGGACGTGGTCTGCGAGAAGCCCCTCGCCTCCAACTACAAGGAGGCCGCAAGGCTCGCCCAGGTGGCGCGCGACGAGGGCCGCTTCCTGTGGGAGGCCGTGGTCACGACGCGCCAGCCCAACTTCAAACTGGTCCGCGACGAGCTGCTGCCACGCATCGGCACGGTGAAGCAGGTCCAGGTTAACTACAGCCAGTACTCCAGCCGCTACGACGCGTTCCGCGCGGGCCAGGTGCTGCCGGCCTTCGACCCTGCCAAGGCGGGAGGCGCCATCATGGACATCGGCCTGTACTCGCTCACCTACACCATCGGCCTCTTCGGTGAGCCCACCAAGGCCACCTACCTGCCCAACATCGAGCGCGGCATCGACACGAGCGGCGTGGCGATCCTCGAGTACGACGGGTTCACGGCCATAGACATATGCTCCAAGGACTGCGGAGGAGCCTGCATCATGCACATCCAGGGCACCGACGGCTACATAGTCAGCAACTCCCAGCCCAACATCTGCGGCGCGGT
>JAGCBF010000141.1 GCA_017652285.1 Atopobiaceae bacterium | reverse complement strand
GCGTGCCCGTTCCAAACGCGGAGGATGAGGTCGCGCGTTGCGAGCGCTCGCTGGCGGCTGCGGCAGAGCTCATAGGCGACGCGCCGATAGCCATAGACGCCTCGGCGCACCCGCGACCGCTCGGGCTTGCGCGATTGTTGCGGGCACAGGGGTTCAATGTGACCGAAGTGTATGTGGACGCGGTATCTGACGAGGAGGCCAAGGATCTGGGATGGCTGCGTACGCACGCGCCTGAGGTGGAGCTCTCTTCCATCGTGTTGCCCGAGTTGCGCGTTTCCGACAGGACGCGTGACCAAACGACGCTCGCCATCGGGCAGAAGGCCGCCTGGTTTACGGGCACGTCCCACTTCGTCAATCTGGTGGAGGGCGGCGGCCTGTGGGGCTATGCCGGCATCCGCACGATGGCAGAGCTCATGATGGATGCGTGGCGGCATCCCAAGGACGCACGCGACCTCGTTCCTCGCAAGGGTTTGGGCTGCGCGAGCTGCTTTTGAGGCATTTGGAATGATTATCGCGGTTGGTGCGAGGACGACGCCCGTTTATTGGCCACCATTTTGCCTTGGCTCCACGTTTACCACGATGGTTCCAACCGTAATCAGGCTCAAAGCCGCCGCGAGGGCAGGAATCTGCGCCGCTGGTACGGATTCTCCCAACACCACCACGGAAAACAGCACCCCAAACATCGGTATGGTCGGCCTAAACACCGCAACGCGCGACACGGGGTTATGTTTGAGCAGCGAAGACCACATGCTAAAGGCCGCCGCAGACAGCACGCCCAAGTATGCCAGTACGCCGATTGCCGCAGGCGAGCAGGCTCCGATGCTTCCGCCCAACAACAGGCCCACAGTTGCGAGCGCCAGTCCTCCGCACACGAACTGCCAGCCAGTCAGCATGAGCGGGTCGCCCTTCACGCCGTATTGCCGCATAAAGCATGCGGCGCATCCGCCCATTATCACCGACGCAAGAACGAGTCCTTCTCCCATAAGAGACCACGACCCTAGACTCCCACCGCTCCTGAGCGTTACCAGCGCCACGCCGCCAATGCCCAACAGGCAGCCAATCAGTTTGCGCGTGGTCATGCGCTCTTGTCTAAAGACCAAGGTCGCCAACGCGATTTGCACAAAGGCCGACGTTCCCTGCACCAGCGACGAATTGGTGCCAGACGCATGAGCCAGCCCAATGTAGAACGGTGCATACTGCAAGGTCGTCTGAGAGAGGGCCAGCAGCGTGATGGGCATAAGGTCGGCCTTTGAGGGCAAGGGGAGCTTGCGCCGCGCAATCGTCGTACCTGCCAGCACAAAGATTCCCGCCAGCGTAAACCGCATGCCTGCAAACAGGACCTGACTCGCGGGACTGTTGGCAGGAATCATAAAGAGCTCGTAGCCCGTCTTGACCGCCGCAAACGCGCTTCCCCAAAGAGCGCAGCTCGCGGTGGCAAGCAACACCACGATGCCCATGTGCGAAAGCTTCGATTCGTCTTGCATGCGATTCCCCTTTCGCGATGCGACCTGTGGTCACGCTCTATTGGCTCAGGCTGTTTCTTCCGGAAAAGGCAAAGTGAGGCCATGGTTGTAAGGTGGCGCCTGGGGGACATGCTGGTGCATAGAGCGCGTCGGCAACCACTACGCGAGCGTCTCGTAAGGCCGCCTCGATGTCGTCTTCTCCGTCTGCGCGGACGTCGGTTGGGGCCAAGAGCTCTGCCGGCGCCTCAAGCGGGCACACGACGCGCATCGGCCCGAGCTCCCGCTCCAAGACCGCCGCACGCGATCCGGCAGCGACGGGCTCGCCCACGATGCAGGCGAAGCCGTCGGCGTCTGGAGTGCGTGCGTCGCGGCACGGCCACGCACAGTTTCCCGTCTTCGTAGCGGTCCTTAAGGCGTCGACAACCGAGGTCGCAAGACTCCCGTACGGAACGCCGGCCACGTACGGCGTGCCAAAGCGCTCGCGGAGCACGCGTGCCGTCGCAAGGCCCACGGACGAAACAACCAAGTTGACGCTTGCCCGCGCGGCCTGCGACAGCTCGTCGAGCGTTGACCCCATGGCCCAGCACGATGTGACCTCGTACCCCGCGTCGTGCGCAAAGGCACGAAGCTCCTCAGATGCTCCGTCCACGTGGAAGTCAAGCGGCGTCACGCCCAGGATGTTGATCGTACCCGACTGACGCGACGCATCCTCGACGAAGCGTTCGGCAACGGCGGCCAGCGCATTGCCTGCCCCAACGGTGTAGTCGTGCATGCCGTTCGTGCGCACGTAGAAGCACGGGATGCCCGTACGGCGTTCGACGATTTTGGACAGCGCCGCAAAGTCTGTCCCCGTGATGAAGGGAATCGGAGAGTTGCAGAGGGCAACGAAGCGCGGCTCGAGCTCCAGCGCCGCATCGACCACGTCGTTGACGAACTTGTCATCGTTGCCCAAGATCGCGTCACGTTCCACGAGACCCGAAATAAAAACAAGACTATCATGGTCGTACCAACGAGTCTCGTCATGCGTGTTGTACGTTGAGTTGCAGCCCGACGGATCGTGGATGACCACCATTCCGCCCAACTCGAACAGCGCCGAGCACGCACCAGAGACGTCCCCGGTATAGACCGGCAGAATTCGGTTGGTTCGACCCATGCGTCCTCCTAAGTAACGTAGCCCTGCACGCCAAAGTACCGCTCACAAAGAATACTACACGCGAATGAACGACTCGTACGGACGTGGAGGTCAGTTTCTTCAATCTTTAGGGAGGGATTTGATGGGACTTGCGCTTTCGCATCTATCGGCACTCGACACCTTGCGCACCTTGCGTGCAGAGGGCACCGACATTCGTCGCATGGACTTCACGCGACTGGATCAAGCTCGCGCGACGACGTAGAGCCGAATTCAAGGTAGACTGAGGTCGTAAACGAGGTTTGCGACCTGTCGAGGAAGGTCGTGTAGGGGGAAACATGCAGACCGAGCGAATCGCCATAGAGGGCATGCACTGCGCCAACTGTTCGGCGCTCATAGAAAAGATGGTCGGGCGCATGGACGGCGTCCAGACGTGTACGGTCAACCTGGCCGCCAACAACGGGGAAGTGACGTTTGACCCGAGCGCCACCAACATGGCGCACGTCGTGCAGACCATCGTGGAGCTTGGCTATGGGGCCACCGTGATCCCCAAAGAGAACCGCGCGGCCTTCGATGCCGAGCGTCGGCAGCGCGAGGCGGCGCAACAAGTCCATGACGTGCGCATCTTCGTCATGTCGTTGGTGCTGACCGCGATGGTCATGATCGTGTGCATGACGCCTCTGGGCATGGACCTCGTCATGCCGCTGGCCAACGCGGTCTTTGGCGTAGGCCACACGCACGAGCAGATGATGCTCGTCATGAACGTGGCATGCCTTGTCCTGACCGTTCCCGTGCAGTTCGTGGCGGGAATGCGGTTCTATCGCGGAGCATGGGGCGCGCTCAAGGCGCGCTCGGCCAACATGGACACGCTCGTGGCCGTCGGCACGACCATCGCGTTCGCCTATTCGCTCTACGTGACCTTTTCGCCCACGACGATGGGCAAGATGGCCCCCTTCGAGACCAGCGCCATGCTCATAACCTTCGTGCATTTGGGAAAGATGCTCGAGGCGCGCGCGAAGGGCCGTGCCGGCGAGGCCGTCGAGTCGCTCATGAGCTTGGCACCAAAGACCGCGCACGTGCGCAGGGGCAACGAGGTCGTGGACGTGCCGACTGACGACCTGCGGCTGGGCGACGTGGTCGAGGTCCGTCCCGGAGAAAGGGTGCCCGTGGACGGAGTGGTCGTGTCCGGCTCCAGCTCGGTGGACGAGTCCATGCTCACGGGCGAGCCCATGCCGCAGGAGAAGGCCGCAGGCGACGAGGTGACGGGAGCCACGATCAACGGAAACGGCACCTTTGTCGTTCGGGCGACCCGCGTGGGCGCAGATTCCACCCTCAGCCGCATTGTGGAGATGGTGGAGAAGGCCCAGGGCTCGCGTCCCCAGATCCAACAGCTGGCAGACCGCATAGCGGCCGTGTTCGTGCCCGCGATCCTGTCGATTGGCCTGCTCACGTTCTTGGGATGGCTGGCCTACGCGGCGCTGGGCGAAGGCATCAACGGAGCGACCTTCGAGCGCGCTCTTATGGCGGGCGTGTCCGTGGTGGTGGTCGCCTGCCCATGTGCGCTGGGCCTCGCGACGCCCACGGCGGTCATGGTGGGCACGGGCAAGGGTGCCGAACAGGGCATCCTGATCAAGGACGGCGACGTGCTCCAGCAGGCGGGAGACATCCGCAAGGTGGTGTTCGACAAGACCGGCACCCTTACCCAGGGCATGCCCATGGTGGTGGGCGTAGCCCACGGTGAGGACGCGTCGGAAGAGGACGTGGTGCGCTTTTGCGGTGCGCTGGAACGGGGGAGCGAGCATCCCCTTGCGCGGGCGATCCTTATGTATGCGGCCGAAAACGACATCGCCATCCCGCAAGACATGGTCGATGACTTCGAGGCGGTCCCGGGCAAGGGCGTGACCGGTCGCGTGGACGGAGAGCTCTTTGGCTTTGGCAACGAGCTGCTGGTCCGCGACCTAACGGGATCAGGCCTTCCCGACTGGTGTCGGGAGTTTGCCACAAAAGGTGCCGGTGCGCACGCGACGGTAATGTACCTGGTGTTTGAGAGCTATGGCGTCGCCGGTGCCATCGCGGCGGCAGACCAGCCAAAGCCCTCTGCCAAGGAGGGCGTCGCGCGGCTGCAGGGACGCGGCTGCGAAGTGTACCTGCTCACGGGCGATGCCCGTGGCGCCGCGGCCTGGGTTGCGCAGGAGGTGGGCATCCCCAAGGAATGCGTGATGGCGGAGGTGCTTCCCGAGCAAAAGGCGAAGCGCGTGGAGGCTTTGCGCGATCCGGAGCAAAAGGCCCTGGTCGCCATGGTCGGCGACGGCATCAACGACACGCCGGCGCTCGCCGCTGCGGACGTGAGCATGGTCATGAGCGCGGGGTCCGATGCGGCCCTGGAGGTGGGTCAGGTGGTCCTTATGCACGACGACGTGCGGGACGTGTCGCGCGCCATCGCCCTCAGTCGTGCGACCATGCGAAAAATCCATCAAAACTTTGGCTGGGCCTTGGGCTATAACCTGTTGCTCATACCCCTGGCGGCGCTTGGCATCCTGCCGCCGGAGTTGAGCTCGGCATGCATGGCGCTTTCCAGCGTAAGCGTGGTGACCAATTCGCTGCTGTTGCGTCGTGCAAACCTGTGACTTGTCTAATTGCTGGTGCTCTTGGGTCCAGCACGCGGCATAACTGTGGTACGCTTCCTCTGCACAATCGAACTCGTAGGGGAGCGTACATGACCATCATACGAAACGAGCGCCCGTCGCGACAGACGCAAGACGTTAAGAGCAGCAGCCCAACCGTGGAAGAGCTGGACATAGACTATCGCTGGCATCCCACCGAAGACGAGTTCGTGTCGCCCCTTACGGCAGAGCAGTGGGCCGAGCTGTTGGGAGACGATTCATTCTCGGGTTCGGATCAGTACAAGGCCATCGTCTGCCTGCGCGAATACGGCGGTCCCGCCACCTTTCAGCAGCTCAGCATCAAGTACCGCGGAACCATGGGCAGGTATCGCCGTTGGCTCGGCGAGGCCGCGCAGACGGCAGGGGAGCGCTTTGGCCTGTCGGCGCCCATGCAAAATCAGTTTGGCATGGACGAGTGGTGGCCGCTGCTCTACCTTACGCGTGCTACGGGCAAGCCCGGCGCCGGCGTGTTCGAGATGATGTTGCGCGACGAGGTCGAGGAGGGCTTCAAGAGCATCGAAGAAAAGGAGAAGCTCGCCAAGCGCGCGGAGAACGCCCGTCAGCTGCAGCGCATAGAGCAGCTCGAGCGTGCACGAAAGGAGGAGCGCGACCGGCTTGCGGCGGAGGCGGCGGAGGCTGCCCGGGCTGCCAAGGCGCGTGCCGCGGCCGCGAAGCCGCAGCTCCAGCCACAGCCCCAACCCCAACCGCAGCCCCAACAAGTGGCGAATCCGCTGCCCGTGCAGCAGGAGCTCATCACGACCGAGGAGCCGCAAAGACAAGACCCTGCCGTCCACGCCGAGGAGCCCAAGAAGCAAGAAGAGATCACCGTCACGCCCAAGCCCGCACCCAAGCAACGTCCCAAGTCCGCAAGCAAGAAGAAGGCACCAGAAAAGCCCAAGGCAGCCGAGCAACCGAGCGAGGAACCCGCACCCAAGAGCTTTTCTGCCCTGCGCGCGTTCTTGGACGACATGGCGACCATCTTGGAGCAACGACGCAAGGACGAGCGCGACGAGGTCGCGGCGTTTGACGTCACGGCCCCTGTGGACTACGCGCTTCGCTATGCCGATCGCCTGCGCCAGGTGTTCCTGGCCATGCAGGCGGGCAATCCCGACTTTACGGCGGCATCGGCCGCGCGCGAGCTGGGTGACGAGTCGGTCGAACGCCTGCAAAACGTGCTCAACGGCCAGGCGATCCCCTCGTTCGAGTATCTGGAGAAGCTCCGTGAGCGCATGTTCGTCAACCTCACCTATCTGGAGGTGCCCGACGGTCGCGAGCCGTCGGTGCCGGTGTTCTTGACGCTGCAGGAGTATCTGGGAAGGCAAGGCGACCCGGAGCGCCTGTTCAACGACGAACTGTCCCGGATCGTCTATGTGGTCGACGACTCGGACGACCGCCACACGGGCGTGGTCTTTTGCTATGGTTCGCTGCGGTGCGCCCTGCTTACGCGCGAGCCCGTGGAGGGCAAGGTGGAGCGCGGGACGAAGTCGCGGCTCAGCGGCTACACCAAGATGGCCGGCGAGCTCGACAAGTACGCACGCGAGCACGACGTGGCGCGCGAGACCATAACGATTGCGGCCGACCAATGGGACGGCATGGCGGCCGGCACCCTGTGGCCTGGAACCGTGGTGTAGCCACCTGGCGAGGCGAACGGGCGCGTCCCGTTCGTTTCGACATGGCTAACACTGCCAATCGCTGCCCTCCAGCGCGCGCCCTCTGGTACAATGGCCAAATCTTCTGTTAGGCATATTACGTCGTATCGATTTTGCATGTTGGCGTCTGCGTTGCTAATCGGCTATGGTAGTCCGCATGTTTTACGCCACGTGTGTGAGGAGTGCAAGCTTTGATATCCATCCAAAACCTCACCAAGGTGTATGACGGCGCGAGCGGCGGCACGCATGCCTTGCGCGACGTGTCGCTGGAAATCCCCGATGGCGACATCTTTGGCATCATCGGCATTTCGGGTGCGGGCAAGTCAACGCTCGTTCGCTGCGTAAACCTGCTGGAACAGCCCACGTCAGGCCACATCGTGGTCGACGGCACGGACGTCACGACCTTGTCTGGTGCGGAGCTGCGCGCGTTTAGGTACCGCACGGCCATGATATTCCAGGGCTTCGGGCTTCTCGCCCAAAAGACGGCGCTGGAAAACGTCTGCTTTCCCCTGGCCACGGGCATCGGGCGCCTGCCCGAAGGTGCGCGCGACAAGGGCCTCGAGCTCCTTGGCCGCGTGGGACTCGCCGACAAGGCCGACTCGTACCCCGCCCAGCTGAGCGGCGGACAAAAGCAGCGCGTGGCCATCGCCCGTGCGCTCGCCTGCGATCCCACCACCATCCTGTGCGACGAGGCGACCTCGGCCCTCGACCCCGCGAGCACGGAGCAGGTCCTGGACCTGCTGGCCAAGATAAACCAAGAGACGGGCGTCACCATGCTGGTGATCACCCACTCCATGGACGTGGTGCGTCGCATTTGCAAGCACGTCGCCGTGCTGGTGGGCGGCGAGGTCGTGGAACGCGGCGCCACGCAGGAGATCTTCCAGAATCCGCAGCACAAGGTTACCAAGGCGCTCTTGGGGAAGGGAGACTGGAATGCTTAGCGGCTGGGGCGACTTTGTCGCGGAGTACTCGGGCCTTTTGACCACGGGCATGCTCGACACGCTCGCCATGCTCTTTGTGTCCACCGGCATCGCATACGTGTTTGGAACGGTGCTCGGCGTGGTGCTGTACCTTACGTCGCCCATCGGCCTTAAGCCGCATCGGGTCTTCAACGGCATCTTGGGATGGATCATCAACATGGCGCGCTCCATCCCCTTCATCATCCTGCTCGTGGCGCTCATGCCCACCACACGCGCGTTGGTGCACACCACCACAGGCGTCGTGGGCGTCACGCCGCCGTTGGTGGCAAGCGCCACGCCGTTTGTGGCGCGCATGATCGAGCAGTCGCTGGCCGAGGTTCCGCGCGATACCTTGGAATCGGTGGTCTCGTTCGGGGCCAGCATGCCCCGCATCGTGCTGGGGGCCTTGCTGCCCGAGGCGCTGCCCTCCATCGTGCGAGGCATCTCCATAACGCTCATCAGCGTCTTGGGCTATACCGCCATCGCGGGCGCTGTGGGCGCGGGTGGTCTGGGCGACATCGCGATTCGCTACGGGTACTATCGCTACGAGGACGAGGTCATGGTGGTCACCGTCGTCCTGCTCGTCGTGCTGGTGCAGATCATTCAGACGGTCTGCGACCTTATTGCCAAGCGCATCGACCACCGTTAGGCACGTTTGCGCGCTATCAGGGTTTTGTGGCGGTCGTACAAGAGAACGACCGCCCAATACATACCGAAAGGGGAAATCATGATTTCACGTAAGCAGTTCGTTACTTCGGCACTCGGCGTGCTTCTTGCTGGCTCGCTCGTCGCATGCGGAGGCAACGCGGCAAGCTCGGGCGATGCCGCCACGTCAGACGCCGCCGCAAAGACCCTGGTGGTCGCCGCGTCTCCCGCTCCGCATGCGGAGATCCTCTCCAAGTTCGCCGCGCCCAAGCTCGCGGAGCAGGGCATCACGCTGGAGGTCAAGGAGTACACGGACTACATCCAGCCCAACGTGGCCACCTCCACCAACGAGGTCGACGCCAACTACTTCCAGCACATCAACTACCTCGACAACTACAACAAGGAAAACGGCACCGACCTCGTGAGCGCCGGCGCCATCCACTACGAGCCGTTTGGCGTGTATTCCAACAGCCACAAGAGCCTGGACGAGGTCGAGGACGGCGCGACCATCGCCATCCCCAACGACCCCACCAACGAGGGTCGCGCCCTTTTGGTCTTGCAGCAGGAAGGCCTCATCACGCTGAGCGATCCCGAAGACCTTGAGGCCACGCCCAAAGACATCGCCGACAACCCCAAGAACATCGAGTTCCAGGAGCTTGAGGCCGCAGCGCTTCCCCGCGCGCTTGACGACGTCGACTTTGCCGTCATCAATGGCAACTACGCCATCGAGGCCGGCCTGCACGTGGCCGACGCCGTGGCCGTGGAGGCCAACGACGGCAAGGCCGTGGAACAGTACGGCAACATCATCTGCACCACCCCCGACAAGCTCAACGACGAGCACGTGGTCGCCTTGGTAAAGGTGCTGCAGTCCGACGACTTCGCCCAGTACCTCAAGGACACCTACGACCAGGACGTGCTGCCTGCCGTCTAGGCGCGTGACAACGTGGGACGAATTGGCCGATTGGGG
>JAGCBF010000140.1 GCA_017652285.1 Atopobiaceae bacterium | reverse complement strand
GGATTCGGCGAATCTGTTCTTTGTCTGGTCACTTTTCTTCATGTGAGCACTTTGGCACGTCCGGCGTCGGCACGACCTCGTGACGGCCAATCGGCCAGTCGCAAAGATGACGGCAAGCCTATCGCCCGTCCGCCTGTTCCATTGCCATGCGATACAAAACCCGCTCGATAAACGCGAGCGTGCCAGCCGTAAACAGGTTTGGCTCGTAGGCGTTAAGTGGCGACTTGTTCTACGGCGTCGTCGCGACTCGACTGCTGAAAGTAGCGTTCCAGGCTGGAGGTGAAGTCGAGCCATCCCGCATAGCCATAACGCTTGGCAACCCTATAGACGCTCGACCGCGCAAGGCCCGTCTTCTCTTGCACGTCGCTAACGGTCAGGCGTTCGCCGCGCTTTGCGGCATCGCGTACGATCGCGTATACCCTGGCGTCCACATCACTCGTTGACATGTGGCTCCTCCTCGCGGCTCTTGGCATACAAAGAAAGCGCCTCCTCGAACACCATGATCGTGCGCGTCGCAAAAAGATCGATGTTTGGGTCCGCGTTCTCCACAATGCGTACCAGCACATCTATGTCTCCACGCATACGCGCGTCGTCCGTGTCGGCAAACACCACGTTTGAATGACGGCGGAACGGAGTAGAGCCACTTCGGGCAACCCAAGACTCACGCCCGGCTTCCGGCGCAAACACGGCACCAAGCACTGCGCTACAATCCTATATCGCAAGCAAAACACCAGAGAAGTACGGATGCCGGGGCTGGTGTGAGACACCCTTGCGATTAGGGCCAGCAACGCGAACCCGCGACCCCGTAGCCCAACCCCAACGAAAGGAACCTGTCATGCGCGTCGTTATTATCTATGGCCAAAGCCACAAGGGGTCGACCTACCACATCGCACACGAGCTTGCCAGCAAACTGAATGCAGAAACGACGGAGTTCTTCCTTCCTAGGGACTTTGGCGAGTTCTGCGTGGGCTGCAACACCTGCTTTAGCAAGTCCGAGAAAAACTGCCCGCACTACGGCAAGCTCGCGCCTATCACGCAGGCAATGGACGCGGCCGACGTCATTATCCTTGCCAGTCCCGTGTACGTGTACCACGCGTCCGGCCCCATGAAGGCCTTTCTTGACCACTATGGCTATAGGTGGATGGTCCACAGCCCCGAGGGATCGATGTTCAAAAAGCAAGCCGTGTGCGTGTGCACGGCAGCGGGCGCGGGCCTGCGCTCCACGCTTAAGGACATGGCCGACAGTATGTTCTTTTGGGGTGCGGCGCGGGTTTACAAGTGCGGCATCGCCGTCGCGGCGGTCGACTGGCAGGGCGTGAGCGACAAGAAGAAGGCCGACATCGACAAAAAGACGTCTGCGCTCGCCGCAAGAATCGTTCGTAACAACGGCAAGGTCAGGCCTGGCATCAAGACGAGGGCGGTCTTCTTTGCCATGCACCTCGCGCAGCGCAGGGGCTTTAACCCGCGCGATGTCGAGCACTGGAAGCGCCACGGCTGGACCGAAAACGTCCGTCCTTGGCGCTAATATAGACTACGTCTATTGTCCGCCGGTGCTTTTGTGCACCATGTTTTGTCCCGTTTTGTCCCGCCGCAAAAGGAGAGGACCCCATGGAAAGCAAGAGTCACAAGCTGCCCAAGATCACCTTTAACTCACCCGTCGTCCTGGCCTTTGTCTTTATCTGCGTCGCCGTGCAGATTGCGAGCACGATCACGGGAGGCATGATCACCCGCACCTTCTTTACGTCACGAATCGGCGCACCCTTCGACCCGCTCGTACTGTTTTGCTCCGTGTCGCACATATTTGGCCATGCGGGCTGGGAGCACCTCATAAACAACATGAGCTACATTTTGCTCTTGGGCCCCCTGCTCGAAGAGAAGTACGGCTCCGTCAGGCTCGTGTGGATCATGCTTGCGAGCGCCCTTGCAGCGAGCATCGCGAACGCCGTGCTGCTGCACACCGCCGTCGTCGGGGCCAGCGGCATCGTCTTTACGTTCATCCTCTTGTCGTCAATCACCGGACTCAAGGAGGGCGAGCTGCCGCTGACCTTCCTGCTCGTCGCGGCGCTCTACTTTGGCCAGCAGATCTACGGCGCGCTGTTCGTGCGGGACAACGTCAGCTACCTCGGGCACATCGCGGGCGGCGTGGTGGGAGCCGTAGTCGGATTCCTGATTCCGTCAAAGGAAAGCGCAGCTCCGTCCGGCTTCGGCCTTGGGTAAGGGGCCCGGGAAAGCGGCCGAAAGGGACCTAGCGCAGGCGGCCAGGTTATCAAGCGACCTTAAGCGGCCCCTCTCTGCTTGGCTTGCAAAACATAAGCATGTCGCAGATCATATCCACTCGAAACCAGCTCCTGCGTCTTCCGTCAGATTGGGTGGAGCTTGATTGGCATGCGACCAGTTTTAACAAGTCATTGGTGTTGTTTGCGACCAAATTCGAATTTGGCCATTCGCACCGCCAGATGACGAAAGCGGACGCACGCATGTCGCAGTGGGTAGATGGCGTGCCAGAAGCGGGCGTACGTGCGATAGCCCTTCTCCGTCACTTCATGCTGCCTTCCCTTGCGCTGAAAGCCCGTCAACACGCCGATCACGGCGCTGTCCGGCACATTCTCCAATGAGTAGGTGTTGTCCCCACGGATCAGGTAGCGGTCGCCCTTGTCTGCGATTACCCGGTGCAGGACATAGGCGTCGCCGCGCCTGTACAGCGCCACGTCATACCTCTTCAAACGCGAAGCGGGGACCCGGATAGTCACCAAGTCCCGGTTCTGTCTTAACATCGGCTCCATGCTCACGCCGCTGGTCTTGAACACCAGATACCCGTCCCGTGCAAGAAGCTCTTCAAAGGTTGCGCTCATTCTTCCGGCGCGCTGATTCTGCACAGGGTTTTTCGACATACCTTTGCCCTTTCCTCCTTAGCGTACCGCCCTTTGCGTTTTCAAAAAGGATAATAACGTGAACTGGCCGATTGGGGCTAGGCCCCTTTCGGCCATTTCTCGGCCGTTTGGGGATTGGCCGATTGGGGCTAGGCCCCTTTCGGCCATTTCTCGGCCGTTTGGGCATGTCCCGACCCGCCCGTCGCGGGCACCGGACGCCGCCGCCACGCCCCGGCCGCCCCGGCGTGCCCAAAAGTTCCTCATCTGCGTACACGTGGGCGGACTGTACGCAAATACGGAACTATACTCGCGCGTCCG
>JAGCBF010000022.1 GCA_017652285.1 Atopobiaceae bacterium | reverse complement strand
GTCGTCTTCGTCGTACTTGTGTTGCCAGTACGCATCGTGCTTGGCGCGCACTTCCTAAGCGATGTGAGCGTGGGCGCCTTGGTGTCTCTGGCCGCGGGAGCTTATCTGTTCTCTCGGCAAGATTAGTATGACCTACGTATAATAACCGTGCCCACTGTGCGAAGCATTGCGACGCGCTGGGGCTCGAGTTCCGGCGCGGTCTGGTTTGCGGCGGCTCGCGCTCGGCGGCGTGCCAAACCGGATGCGCGAAAACGCACGAAAAGTCGAGGTTAGTGTAGTTTTGGAGGCTCCGTTTTTACGGGGTCTGATTTGCGGTGCCTTTTACCTGCGCAAATACGGGGCACCTTTTCCGCCGGTGGCGAATTGGCATTTGAAAACTACACTAAGCTCGAAAAAACGTGCATTTTAGTGCGTTCGAAATGGCACGCCGTGCCCGACGGCCAGGTACGCGAGCTCGCTCATCGAACTGTTATTACACACAGGTAATACTGGGATCCTTCGCTGTACGCAAACTGGCCGCTCGACCTCTCCGCCGCGCGTTTGTAGGCGACTGAGTAAGTACGAGAGGCCACGCCGCCGCCACGTGTTCGTCTGTGGAGCCATTCGCGCCCTCTCGCAGGCCGGGTGCAGGTAGCTAAATCTATTGACATGCTCCCCACCGGCGCTCATAGTGGCACGCGGCCGTCCGCGTGCAGGCGCCCACCGACCACGAACGGATAACAGCGAGACGGGTGACAGGGGAGGGACCTGCTGTCACCTAATAGTCCGTTTGGCGAGTGCCCCGCGGATGGAATTCCCGCGAAAGGACGCGGGCTCCCTCTGTCATACTGGGCGCAAGTGGCATGAGCCATAGCCTTGGAAAGCTAATGCTCGCCAGACCGTTTATGTCCGAGACCGGCGGGGCTGCGGACGGGATGGCCTCGCCCCTCGAGTAGTACCCGACTAAATGACACGGAGACCACGTTTTGGCCGTCGGATGTCAGTTAATCGGTTTTGCCACGTGCCGAAACCGATTAACTGACATCACGGCCCAGATTTAAGCCTCTCATGTCACTTAATCGGTCGACAGGCAAAAATCCTAGCATCACATGCGCCATTCTGACCTATTAAATGACACCAGGTGGCCTTTTTCGGATCCTCGTGTCATTTAATAGGTTTCGGTCGGAGCATAAACCGATTAAGTGACATCGCGGTCCCGATTTCGGCACCTATTGTCACTTAATCGGTCGCGACCCTTGCCGTCGTCTCTCGAAGACTTCGCTGTGCCGCCTATGAACGTCGGTGAAGAGGATGAGTCGTGTGCTATACCTGAGGGCATTGGTTATTCACGTCTTAGCGTGGGCAGGTAGCGAAACCTTCCGGTTCGCGTGCATGTCCGACGGATTCACGCTACTTCGGAGGTTTGGCCGCTCTCCTCAGCGGCGAACCACCGCCAGTAGTTTTTTTGCAAAACGGCTAACGGTGGGTATGTGCTTTGCGTATTTCGCTATCCTACATGCATCTGTGTGTTCAATGTAATCTGAAGGAGGAGAAATGGCAGAGCAGGAACGGGTCATTGACACCGTGGAAGCCCTGGAAGCATGCATTGCGGACATGCGGGCTGCCCAGGCCGTTTTCGCCACGTTCACCCAGGAACAGGTGGACAAGATCTTCTACGAGGCGGCACTTGCCGCAAACAAGGCGCGCATACCGTTGGCCAAGATGGCCGTTGAGGAGACGGGCATGGGCGTCGTGGAGGACAAGGTCATCAAGAACCACTACGCCTCGGAATACATCTACAACAAGTATCGTCACACGCAGACGTGCGGCGTCGTCAGCGAGGACAAGGTCGCGGGCATCACGAAGATCGCCGAGCCCATGGGCATCGTCGCGGCGGTCATTCCCACCACCAACCCCACGTCCACGGCCATCTTCAAGTGCCTCATCGCACTCAAGACGCGCAACGCAATCATCATTTCTCCGCATCCGCGCGCCAAGGGCTGCACCATCGAGGCCGCCCGAATCGTGCGCGACGCGGCCGAGGCCGCCGGCTGCCCGACCAACATCATCAGCTGGATCGACGTCCCCTCGCTCGAGCTCACCAACACGGTCATGCGCGAGTCGGACATCATCCTTGCCACGGGCGGCCCCGGCATGGTGACCGCGGCGTACAGCTCCGGCAAGCCCGCGCTCGGCGTCGGCCCCGGCAACACGCCCGTCATCATCGACGACACGGCGGACATCCGCATGGCCGTCAACTCGATCATCCACTCCAAGACGTTCGACAACGGCATGATCTGCGCCTCCGAGCAGTCCGTCACCGTCGTGGGCGACAAGGCCTATGACGCCGCCAAGGCCGAGTTCAAGCGTCGTGGCTGCTACTTCCTCAAGGGCGAGGAGCTCGATCGCGTCCGCAAGACCGTCATCGTCAACGGCTCGGTCAACGCGCGCATCGTCGGCCAGACGGCGTATCGCATCGCGCAGATCGCGGGCGTCGAGGTGCCGCAGAACACCAAGATCCTCATCGGCGAGGTCGAGTCCGTCGACCCGTCGGAAGAGATGGCGCACGAGAAGCTCAGCCCCGTGCTGGGCATGTACAAGGCGACGGACTTCGACGACGCCATCGCCAAGGCGGAGCGCCTGGTCGCGGACGGCGGCTACGGCCACACGTCCTCCCTCTACATCAACACCGCGCAGACGGAGAAGATCGCCAAGCACGCAGAGGCCATGAAGACCTGCCGCATCCTCATCAACACGCCTTCGAGCCAGGGCGGCATCGGCGACCTGTACAACTTCAAGCTCGAGCCGTCGCTTACGCTGGGCTGCGGTTCTTGGGGCGGCAACTCCGTGTCGGGTAACGTCGGTCCGCTGAACCTTCTCAACATCAAGACGGTCGCAGAGAGGCGGGAAAACATGCTCTGGTTCCGCACGCCAGAAAAGGTCTACTTCAAGAGGGGCTGCATGCCGGTCGCGCTCGACGAGCTCGGCAACGTCATGGGCAAGAAGCGCGCCTTCATCGTTACAGACTCCTTCCTGTACAAGAGCGGCTTCACCAAGGCCATCGAGACCAAGCTGGACGAGATGGGCATCGTGCACGCGTGCTTCTACGACGTCGCGCCCGACCCCACGCTGCAGTGCGCGCAGGACGGCCTGCGTCAGCTTTCGGCCTTCGAGCCCGACACGATCATCGCCGTGGGCGGCGGATCGGCCATGGACGCGGCCAAGATCATGTGGCTCATGTACGAGCATCCCGAGGCCAAGTTCGAGGACATGGCCATGGACTTCATGGACATCCGCAAGCGCGTGTACACCTTCCCGCAGCTGGGCTCCAAGTCCTACTTCGTCGCCATACCGACCAGCTCCGGCACCGGCTCCGAGGTCACGCCGTTCGCCATCATCACCGACGCCGAGTCGGGCGTAAAGTGGCCGCTCGCGGACTACGCGCTGCTGCCCAACATGGCCATCGTCGACACGGACAACATGATGAGCCAGCCCAAGGGCCTCACCTCCGCGTCGGGCGTGGACGTGCTCACCCATGCGCTGGAGGCATACGTATCCGTCATGGCGTCCGACTACACGGACAGCCTGGCGCTCAAGGCCGGCAAGCTCGTGTTCCAGTATCTCGCCCGCGCCTACGACGATCCCAACGACCTGGAGGCGCGCGACCACATGGCCAACGCGTCCTGTCTGGCCGGCATGGCCTTCGCCAACGCCTTCCTGGGAGTCAACCACTCCATGGCGCACAAGCTCGGCGCGTTCCACCACATCCCGCACGGCTGGGCCAACGCGGTCATCCTGACCCGCGTCATGCGCTACAACTCGGCCGAGGTTCCCACCAAGATGGGCACCTTCCCGCAGTACGAGTATCCTCACGCAAAGGCGCGCTACGCCGAGTTCGGCCGTGCGTGCGGCTTTACCGGCGCGGACGACGACGAGGTGTTCGAGAACTTCGTGGCAGGCATAGAGGAGCTCAAGGAGCACGTGGGCGTTCACAAGACCATCGCGGAATTTGGCGTGGACGAGCAGTACTTCCTGGACACGCTCGACGAAATGAGCGAGCAGGCCTTCAACGACCAGTGCACCGGGGCCAACCCGCGCTACCCGCTGATCAGCGAGATCCGCGAGCTGTATCTGGACGCCTACTACGGCCGCGAGGCCACCTCCTACGAGGGATAAGCACGCATACGGCGCGTGGCGAGGATGCGCTCCTCTCTACGCGCCTGTTGTAGTACCGCAAGACAATAACTGACATGGTTAGATGGAGCATGGCATATGAAGCTTTCTGATTCCAAGATCGAGGTGGCGCGCCGCCACAACAAGGTCGTGTACCAGGACGGCAATCGTCTGGTCAAGGTCTTCAACGACCGCAAACCCGGTTCGGACGTGTTCAACGAGGCGCTCAACGACGCGCGCGTGTCGGAGGCCGGCGGACGCGTGCCTCGCGTGCTGGAGGTCAGCCAGGTCAAGGAGGGGGAGTGGGAAGGCAGCTGGGCCCTCGCGCTCGAGTTCATTCCCGGCCGTACCCTGGAGCAGGTCATCGACGATGACGAGGACAACATCGACGAGTACTTCGATCAGTTCGTGGAGCTGCAGCTGCAGGTGCAGTCCGGCACCGCGCCCGCGCTCAACCGCCAAAAGGACAAGCTCCGCCGCATGATCAACAGCGTCAAGAGCGTCGACCCCTCGGTTCGCTACGACCTGCAGATGCGCCTTGACGGCCTCAAGGGCGGCACCAAGGTCTGCCACGGCGACTTCGTGCCCTCCAACATCATCATCCCCGACGACGGCAGCGAGCCCTACGTGGTGGACTGGGCGCACGTCACGGCGGGCATCCCCGAGGTCGACGCCGCGCAGACCTACCTGCTCTTCAAGGTCGAGCATCCCGACAGCGCCGAGAAGTACCTCAGCATGTATTCGAAGAAGAGCGACACGGCCAAGCAGGTCATCATGAACTGGGTGCCTGTCGTCGCCGCTGCCGAGCTTGCCCGCGGTCGTCGTCAACGCGAGAAGTTCCTTATGAGTCAGGTCGAGGTCGTCTTCGACTATCTGTAACGCCACGACGCGAGGCACCCCCTCCGTGCATCGACACGGAGGGGGTGTTTCCCATCATCGTACGACGCTCAAGCTCTTTGGCCGTATCGCCAAAGGGGTGCTTGCATTTGAACATCGCTTAGATGTAATAATAGTAAGGAGTTGACGAGGAACGCGGAGGTGCATTGCATGAGCTATTCCAGCGGGGGTTTGTTGGCCCTGATCACTCACCTCATCGTAAACCACGACATCCTCTTGCGTCGGTCGGAGGAAGACGACATCCCTGCGCATCGCTCGTATCGCGCGTTCCTTATTGCCGTAATAGCATACTTCGTAACGGACATACTGTGGGGCGTGCTTTACGACAACCACCTTTTGCTCCTTACCTCCTTGGACACGACGGCCTACTTCATTGCCATGGCGGCTTCCATCCTGACGTGGTGCCGCTTCGTGGTGGACTACCTCAACGACAAGCAGCTCTTTGGCCGCGTGCTCATATATGTGGGATTGGCCATCTTCTTGCTGCAGATGGTGGCCGTGGTGGCAAACTTCTTTTCGCCGGTGCTCTTCTCTTTCGACGCGCAAGGCGCATACCATGCCGAGGCCGCGCGCTACATAACGTTGGTGGCACAGGTCGCCATGTTCTTCCTTACGGCCGGATATGCCTTGTTTGTGGCAAGCCGGAGCACGGGCGTGGTTCGGTCCCGGCATCGTGCCATCGGACTTTCCAGCCTGGCCATGCTGGGCTTTGCGATGGCGCAGGTATGCTACCCGTTGCTTCCCATGTACGCCATCGGTTGCATGCTGAGTTGCTGCATGCTGCACAGCTTCGTCTTGGAAAACGAGAAGGACGAGTATGTGGACGAGCTCGAGGGCAAGCTGCGCGACAGCATTCGCCACGGCAATTACTACGATTTGCTCACGGGTCTGCCCGGCATGACGTACTTCTTCGAGCTTTCGGAAGAGCGTCGGCTCACCCTGCGGCAGGAGGGCAAGCAGCCAGCATTTTTGTTCTTGGACCTCAGCGGCATGAAGTTCTACAATCAAAACCATGGCTTTGCAGAAGGGGATCGTCTGCTGCAACGCTTTGCGCGTGTGCTCATAAAGGAGTTTGGCGAACGGAGCTGCAGCCGCTTGGGTTCGGATCACTTTGCCGTTCTCACGCACGAGGACGGTCTGGACCAAAGGCTGCAACGCCTGTTTGGCGCTTGGGAGGCCGAGGGCGCGCAGGAGGGCCATGACGAAACGCCGGCCGTGCGGGTGGGCGTGTACATGGACGACGGCCAAGCGGACGTAAGCGCCTGCTGCGACCGCGCAAAGGCCGCGCGCGACACCATCCGCACCTCATACGTATCGAGCGTTCGCCGCTTTGACTCGTCCATGCTGGAGGGTTCCGAGACCCAGCGCTACATCGTCTCTCACCTGGACCAGGCGTTGCGCGAGGGGTGGGTGCAGGTGTACTACCAGCCCATCGTTCGTGCCGTAAACGGACGCGTGTGCGACGAGGAGGCCTTGGCACGCTGGAACGACCCCGAGCGCGGGTTCTTGTCGCCTGCCGACTTCATCCCCGCGCTGGAGAACGCCAACATCGTCTACAAGCTCGACCTGTACGTGCTCGACGAAATTCTCAAAAAGGTTCGCGTGCTGGAAGAGGCGGGGCTGTACGTGGTGTCGCATTCGGTCAACCTCTCGCGAGCCGACTTTGACGCGTGCGACATGGTGGAGGAGTTTCGCAGGCGGGTGGACGCCGCGGGTGTAAGCAGAGACAAGATCACCGTCGAGATCACCGAAAGCATGGTCGGACGCGACTTCGAGTTTATGAAGACGCAGGTGGAGCGGTTCCAGCAGTTGGGTTTCGCCGTGTGGATGGACGATTTTGGCGCCGGGTACTCTTCGCTGGACATCCTGCAGAGCATACAGTTTGACCTGCTTAAGTTCGACATGAGCTTTATGCGAAGGCTCGACCAGGGCAACCAGGGAAAGATCGTGCTCACCGAGCTCATGAGAATGGCCACGTGCCTGGGCTTCGACACCGTGTGCGAGGGTGTGGAGACGCAGGAGCAGGTTTTCTTCTTGCGCGAGATTGGCTGCTCAAAGCTGCAGGGCTACTACTACACGCCGCCGATCTCCCTAACGCAGCTGCTGGAGCGCTACGAGCGGGGAATCCAGATCGGTTTTGAAAACCCGCAGGAGACAGCCTATTTCGAGACGATCGGGCGCTTGAACCTATATGACTTATCGGTAATAGCTAGCGAAGACCCCTCCGCATTCCAGAACTACTTCGACACGCTGCCCATGGGAATCCTCGAGGTGCAGGGGAACCACGTGAGCATCGTGCGCAGCAACCGTTCCTACCGCGCTTTTGTGCGGCGCGTGTTTGACCTCGACGCAAAGACGCAAGAGGAGGGAATCGATGTCGCAACGTTGCAGGATTCCACGTTTGAGCAGGTCTTGATAAGGTGC
>JAGCBF010000139.1 GCA_017652285.1 Atopobiaceae bacterium | reverse complement strand
TCGTCGACCCCGAGATCACCTATACCATGCCCGCCAAGCTCTGCGCACACACCGGCATGGACGCACTCACCCACGCCATCGAGGCCTACGTCTCCACGGCCGCCAGCCCCTACACCGACGCCAACGCGCTCTATGCCATGCGCGAGATCGTGGAGTGGCTGCCCAAGAGCTACACCGGCGACAAAGAGGCCCGCAAGCACATGCACGACGCGCAGTGCATCGCCGGCATCGCCTTCTCGAGCGGCCTTTTGGGCATCGTGCACTCCATGGCCCACAAGACCGGCGCTGCCTTTAGCGGCGGCCACATCATCCACGGGTGCGCCAACGCCATGTACCTGGGCAAGGTCATCCAGTTCAACGCCAAGGACGACCGCGCGCGCAGCCGCTATGCCTACATTGCCAAGGAGGTCTTCCACCTCGCGGGCGAGACCGAGGAGGAGCTCGTTGAGGCCCTCGTGCAGATGATTCGCGACCTCAACGACAAGATCGACATCCCGCAGGGCATCAAGAACTACGGCCAGGGTGGCGTTAAGTCCGAGACCTCGATCATCGACGAGAAGGAGTTCTTCGACAAGGCTCCCGAGGTCGCCGTCAACGCGCTCGCCGACGCCTGTACTGGGTCCAACCCGCGCCAGCCGACACCCGCCGAAATGGAGCGCCTGCTCGACTGTGTCTACAACGACAAGGTCGTGGACTTCTAGGCAATTGCCCACGGGCTCACGGTAGTTTTGCAAAGGCACATCGCTCGCCGCGGTGTGCCTTTTTGCGTGTGCCGGGCATGGCACATCTCTAACGGGTGAGAGTCCCGGGCGCGCCCGGCAGCGGGAAGCGCGTAGCCAAGGGCAAGGGCGTCCGCCGCGAGGCGGAGTCCGAAAGAAGCCGGAGGCAAACCCCTGGCCTGACGGACAGGAACCGCATCAGGCGGACACGGCGGGTAAGGCGGCGCAACACGTCGAAGCCCGATAGCTGCACGGAGGCCGTGGACGTAAATGCGGCAGGTGGATGGGGGGAAAGAGGTGTGGCTTACCCCGGGAGGCCTCACGGGCGGGAAGGAGAGCGCAAAGGAGCGGGCCACCCCGGCGAGGGGAAGGGCAACGGGCCGCCCGTAGCAACAGCGAACCGTGAGGAGCCGGCAGAGGCCATAGTACCCGCGCCGCCTGCGGGGAAGGGCCGAACCCAGACGGAGGGAGTCACTGAGGGAGACCGTGGGCGCGATTGAAGGCAGACAGCTTCGAATCGAATTCGAGGGCCAGCCGGGGAGGGCGGGGGCGGAACCCCCAGAGCACCCGGAGGCGCCGACGCGCGCGCGGAGCATCGAAGCGGACGAACTCGACGCAAGGACAGGCAACACCGATGACCTGCTGGAGCGCATATGCTCGTGGGACAACATGAGCGAGGCGTGCGCGCGCGTGGTGCGCAACGGCGGCGCGGGCGGCGTGGACGGCATGGGCGTGGCGGAGCTTCCCGCGTGGCTCGAAGCCAACCACGAGGCGCTGGCGGGCAGGATACTCTCGGGGAGGTACAGGCCCAGGCCTGTGAGGCGGGTCGAGATACCGAAGAAGGAGAAGGGCAAGGTGAGGCTGCTGGGCATCCCAACGTGCGTGGACCGCCTCGTACAGCAGGCGGTCGCGCAGCAGCTGACGCCCATATTCGAGCCGAGGTTCCACCCCGACTCCTACGGCTTCCGCCCCGGCAGGTCGGCGCACGACGCCCTTCTGGCCGTCAAGCGCCACGCCGACGCGGGCAGCGTCTGGGTGGCCTCGATGGACCTCGAGCGCTTCTTCGACACGGTCAACCAGTCCAAGCTGGTGCAGCTGCTGTCCGACGCCCTCGCCGACAAGCGGGTGGTGTCGCTCGTGCACCGGTTCCTGATGGCGGGCGTAGCCGTGGACGGCATCGTGGAGCCAACCGAAGAGGGCACCCCGCAGGGAGGGCCGCTGTCGCCCCTGCTCGCCAACGTCCTGCTCGACGAGCTGGACTGGGAGCTGGAGAGGCGCGGCCACGCCTTCGTGCGCTACGCGGACGACTTCATGATACTGAAGCGCAGCCGCAAGGCGGCGGAGCGCGCGATGGGGTCGATGGCCAGGTTCGTGGAGTCCAAGCTGTTCCTGAAGGTCAACCGCGACAAGTCGTTCGTCGCCCGCATAACCGGCGGCGTGAGGTACCTCGGGTACGGCTTCTACCCGCGAAAGGGGGAGCTGCGCTTCCGTGTGCACCCCAAGTCGCTGGCCTTGCTCAAGGACGGCGTGCGCGAGATACTGTCGCGCTCCAACGGCTGGTCGCTCGACTGGCGACGTCACCGTCTGCGCTGCCTCGCGAACGGCTGGGCGGGCTACTTCCGCCTCGCCGACATGAGGGAGGCGCTGCGGAACCTTGACATGTGGGTGCGCCGCAAGATACGGTGCGTGTACTGGAAGTGCTGGAAGCTCCCCCGCACCAAGCTCAGGGCGCTGGCCCGCCTCGGCGTCGCGCCGGAACAGGCGTGGCAGTGGGCGAACTCCCGGAAGTCCTTTTGGCGAATCGCCGGAAGCCCGGTGCTCGGAACCGCTCTCAACAACTCAAAGCTCGAAGAGCTTGGCTGGGCCCTCTTCTACCCGCGTTACCTTGAGCTACAGTGTTAAGTCTGGGAACCGCCGTGTACCGAACGGTACGCACGGTGGTGTGGGAGGACGGCACGTCAACTAATGGCGTGCCTCCTACCCGATTATTCTTGATTATGAAAACCCTAATGTTTATTATGAACTCGCACTACGTCATGCCTCAGTCCGTCCATGCATTATGATTGTTTCCGAGGAGCACCTTGCAAATAGTAAGCTACC
>JAGCBF010000138.1 GCA_017652285.1 Atopobiaceae bacterium | reverse complement strand
TTCTTCTCTTCTGGCTCGAGCTCGGCCATGCGCTTGCCGGGAATGTCCGCAAGATCGAACAGCGGGTCGTAGCCAAAGCCGTTGGTGCCGCGCAGGTCATGCGCGATGGTACCCTCGCAGTCGCCCTCGCCGACATACACCTCCTCAATGTCCTCGACGCGCGCGACCAGCACGACGGCCGAGTGGAACCGCGCGGTGCGCTCGTCGTCCGGCACGTCCGCCATCTGCTTTAGGAGCTTTTCGTTATTGGCCGCGTCGTTGCCATGCTCGCCGGCCCACCGGGCGCTGTAGATTCCCGGCGCACCGTCGAGCGCGTCCACCACCAGCCCGGAGTCGTCTGCCACCGCCATGCTAAAGCCGGTCTCGTCCAGCGCCGCGCGCGCCTTTATGAGCGCGTTGGCGAAAAACGTGTCGCCGTCCTCCACCGGGTCGGCAAAGTCGCCCAGCTCGCCGAGCGCCACAAAGCGCACGCCCTTCATGGCAGGCGCCGCGCCCAAGATGGCCTCGATTTCTGCCAGCTTGTGCGCGTTGCCGGTGGCAACCACCACCGTCATGCTCGGGTCCACCGCATTGATCGTCATCGTGCTCACTCCCCCACACCTTTGAAGTTCGTTACCTTGCGCTGCAGCTCGATCAGGCGCGCGACGCCAAGCTCGCCCAGCTCAAGGAGCTCGTTGAGCTGCGCGCGGTCAAACGGCGTCTGCTCGCCCGTGCCCTGAAGCTCTATGATGCGACCGTCCGCGGTGCCCACAAGGTTCATGTCCACCTGCGCGTTGCTGTCTTCCGCGTAGTCGAGGTCCAGGAGCGCCCGGCCGGCCACGAGGCCCATGGAAACGGCCGCGACCTGGCCGGTAAGCGGAAGTCGCGCGATCTTGTCTGCGCGGACCAGGCTCATGAGGGCGTCGTGCAGCGCCACCCAGGCACCCGTGACCGACGCCGTCCGCGTGCCGCCGTCCGCCTGGATCACGTCGCAATCCAGCGTGATCGTGACCTCGCCCAACGCGCGCAGGTCGACCACCGTGCGCAGGCTGCGGCCGATGAGCCGCTCGATTTCCATGGAACGGCCCTTGCGTCCCCGCTGCTCGCGCGGGCTGCGCTTGCCGGTCGACGCCGGCAGCATGGCGTATTCCGCCGTAACCCACCCCGCGTGAGAGCCCTTGCGCCACCGAGGAACCACGTCCTCTATGGTGGCGGCGCACAGCACGCGCGTGTCTCCGAATTCCGCCATGCACGAACCCGCGGCGTGCTTGAGGACTTCTCGCGTAAGCGTTACCGGCCGCATCTCGTTGGCCGCGCGATCGTAGCTGCGCGACGTGTCGTTGTGTTGCATGCGCTTCTCCTCGTGCGCGAGGCAAGGAGAAGCGCCCCCTTTGCCTCGCTATAAGTCCATTGACAAAAAACGCTCCGCATTGTACCAGCACATCTGGTCATACGCACGCGCGGAGAAGCCCAACGCACGAAAGACCTCCAGCTCGCTCGCGGGAGCCCACATGGGAAAGTCCGAGCCAAACAAGATGCGGTCGTAGCCGTATGCCTCCACCAGCTCGCGCGTGCGGCGCGGGCCAAGAAAGCGCATGGAGCTCGACATGTCCAGGTAGCACGACTCGTCCTCCAAAAACTCGAGCGCGTAGTCGTAGATGGACCAGCCGCCAAAGTGCGCCGCGTCCACCACCAAGCGGGGAAACTCGTGCAGGATCCGCTTGAGCCGACGCGGGTGCGAGTAATCGTAGCGATAGTCGCCGCAATGGATGATCAGCGGCAGGCCGCGGCGCTCCGCAACCTCGTACATGCGCATAAGGCGGTCGTCGTCCATGTTGACCTCCTGCGTGTCGGGATGCAGCTTAATGCCGCGCAGGCCCAGGTTGCACGCGCGCTCGATCTCGGCTGCGGGATCGGGCGTGTCCTGGTGAAGCGTCATGAAGCCAATGAACTCCGGGTGCTCGCAGCAGGTGCGGGCGATAAAATCGTTGATGCTCGTGACCGTCTTTGGCTTTACGGCGACGGAATGCACCACGCAGCGCGTGATGTCCGTGCCGTCTATTGCTTGGGTCAGACGCTCCACGGAGCCGTCCTGTTCCTCCATGTTTACGTGATAGAAGTTGCCGATGCTCTGCGCCGCGCGCTCGGCGACCTTGTCGGGGTATATGTGGACGTGGATGTCTGCAACGGGCATGGTCGCGCTCCTTACTACGAATTTGTTCTGCCACAGCATAGCGCGCGATTCATTGTGCGCAAGAAAAACCCTAGTTTGGACACGCGCACGAAACGCGCCGCGCCAAGGCGCCGGGCGTGGGGTGGCCAGCCGGGGGTGTTGGGCGTGGGGCGTCGGCCGTTCGGGCCGTAATTGGCCGAAAGGGGCCTAGCCCCAATCGGCCACTTGCGCAGGCGGCCAACCCCAATCGGCCACTCGGGCTTATCCGCTCGTTGGTTGCAGTTTTGAAGATATGATGCAAGTGGGGACGGTCTTCGCCAACAAACGTAATAATACCCACCAATGCTAGACGAAAAGGAGCAAACATGAGAGCACCCAAACTTGCATCTGCCGTTGCCGCGTTCGCGCTTACCGCGTCGCTTGTGGCATGCGGCGGCGGTCCCGCCTCGTATGGCCATGAGCTTCTTGACGAGGCCGAAGGCATCCGCGTGACCGCCGAAAACGCCGACAACACCCACACCGCCACAACCGATGGCGCCTTTGACCTCGAGGCCGGCGACGTCATCGTGATCAGCCCCTTCTTGGAGAAGGGCAGCATTCACGTAACCATCACCTCCCAGGACGGCAAGACCGTGTACGACGACGATGCGGACGGCAAGATCATGTACAGCGTGGAGGCCGAGCCCGGCTCCTACAACGTGACCACCACGGCAAACAACGCCACCGGATGGATGACCATCTTCTCCGAGAGCAGCCAGGAAATCGCCGATCAGGACGCCGCGCTTGTCGAAGAGCTCAAGGAACATGGGGTCGACGAGGAGACCGTGGAGATGTTCGAGCACGACGACGCGACGGAGGAGGCCGAGGACGCCAGCACGTCCACGACCGACTAACGAACACGCGACAACCGCTCGCGGCTAATCAGGACGCGCCCCTCGCTTTTGACGAGCGAGGGGCGCGCCGTTTGCACGCAGCCTTTCGTAATGGTTTCCAACTGAGGGCAGGTTGGAAACGCGCAAAATCACCATGCTATTATGTGCGCACGTATTTGGACCAAGGAGCAGTCATGACCGTTATTCCCCAAGGCTACGAGTCCCAGCTTTCGCTTTACGACACCCAGCGAGCCATCGAGCGCATCAAGCATGTGTTTATCGCCAAGCTCTGCGCGGCACTGCACTTGGTGCGCGTGACCGCACCGCTGGTGGTGGATCCCGCCACGGGCATCAACGACAACCTCAACGGCGTGGAGCGTCCCGTGGGATTTGACGTGCCGGCCGTTGGCTCGGACGCCGAGGTCGTGCAGTCGCTCGCCAAGTGGAAGCGCTATGCCCTCAAGCGCTACGACTTCAACGTGGGCAAGGGCATCGTGTGCGACATGAACGCGATTCGCCGTGACGAGGAGCTGGACAACCTGCACTCCGTGTACGTAGACCAGTGGGATTGGGAAAAGGTCATCGAGAAGGATCAGCGCACGCCCGAGTACCTGCGCGAGGTGGTTCGCCGCATCGTTACCGCCATTTGTGGGACGCTCGACGAGCTCAAATGGTATTATCCGCAGCTCCAGACCGAGCTCGACCGCAACATCACGTTCGTGACCGCGCAAGAGCTGGAGGACCTCTACCCCACGCTTGACCCCAAGGAGCGCGAGAATCGCTTTTTGTCCGTGCACCATACCGCCTTTATCCAGGGCATTGGCGGTGCGCTCCGGTCGGGCAAGCCGCACGACGGCCGCTCTCCCGACTATGACGATTGGGATCTTAACGGCGACCTGCTGTTTTGGGACGACGTACTGGGCTGTGCGCTCGAGGCGAGCAGCATGGGCATTCGCGTGAGCCCCGAGTCGCTGGATCGTCAGCTTTCCCTCGCGGGTTGCGACGACCGCCGCGAGCTGCCGTTCCATAAGATGCTCTTGTCTGGTGAGCTTCCCTACACCATTGGCGGCGGCATTGGCCAGAGTCGCCTGTGCATGCTGCTGCTGGGCAAGGCGCACGTGGGCGAGGTTCAGGCTTCCGTATGGGATTGCGAAACCGTGGAAAGCTGCCGCGCCGCTGGCATCAGCCTGTTGTAACGGAATCTTGCCGATCGGGGCCGGCGTTCGTTGACCGATCAGTGCCGGCTCCCTTTTGGTCGCTTTGGCCCATCTTGGCCGATTGGGGCTAGGCCCCTTTCGGCCATTTTTGGTCTCGTTGGCCGTCTGCGCTAGGCCCCTTTCGGCCAGCCTATTTGGCTGTACCCCAAATAGGTGCGAACAAACACTGGCAGGGCCTATACAATACTTATTATTGTTGCACGGACGCAACCACGATTTCGCGTACAGCCAAAGGAGAAGACCATGGACAAGGAATTGTTTGATTACACCGCGCAAAAGGTCGACGAGCTGCTGGCCGCGGCGTCAAGCTCGCAGGAGACCCGCGATGCCGCCCAAAGCTGGAAGGAGGCCATCGCCGCCGGCGAGGACGCGGACGCGGCCACGACCAAACTGCTCGACATCATCGATCGCCATCACACCACGATTGACGAGGTCATCTACTTTGCCCAAGGACCCGCAAAGGACGTTTTGGGCGAGGAGGCCGCCACGGGCATGCTTGCCCAGGCAAAAAAGGTCAAGGCCGAGGGCGGCAAGTACTGCTTCTGCGCCGCGTGCGTCGCCACGCAAAAGCTGCTCGCCAAGCATGGTCGCCCGGTTTTGTAACCACGATTGTTGACGTCGGCCGATTGGGGTGACGCTGGCCACCTGCGCTAGGCCCCTTCGGCCACTTTTGGCGTTGGCCACCTGCGCACCTTTGGCCGATTGGGGCTAGGCCCCTTTCGGCCAAATCGGCAGGACTTTTGCCTAGCCCAGCGCCACATCCAAAATCATCATCAACACGAACCCCAAGCTAAAGGCAACGGTGCCCGAGTTCGAGTGCTCGCCCTCGCTCATCTCGGGAATGAGCTCCTCCACCACCACGTAAAACATGGCACCTGCCGCAAATGCCAGCAGATACGGCAACAGCGACGTCACCAAGCTCGACGCCAGAATTGTCACGAAGGCTGCCAGCGGCTCAACCGCACCCGAAAGCATACCAAGCGCAAAGGTCCTGCCCTTGGGAAGGCCCTCCGCGCGTAGCGGCATCGAGACGATCGCGCCCTCTGGGAAGTTCTGTATGGCAATGCCCAACGCCAACGCGAGCGCCCCCGCCGAGCTTACGAGGCCATCGCCCGCAAGCAGGTTGGCGTACACGACGCCCACGGCCATGCCTTCCGGAATGTTGTGCAGCGTTACGGCAAGAATGAGCTTGGTCGTGCGCTTGAGGTTGGCCCTGGGTCCCTCCTCCGCGTTGTCCATGTGCATGTGCGGCGTAACCTCGTCAAGCAGCAGCAAAAAGCCCATGCCCACGAGAAACCCAGCGGCAGCGGGCGCGAATGACAGGCGCCCCATGCTCTCCGAACCCTCAAGCGCCGGCTGCAGCAGGCTCCAAAACGAGGCAGCGACCATGACGCCGGCAGCAAAGCCAGTCAGCACGCGCTGAAGCGTACGCGAAATCGCATCCTTTAGCAAAAACACCATCGCAGACCCCAACGAAGTGCCCGCAAAGGGCAGCAAGAGTCCAACAATCGTCTGCATATCCATGGAAGCGCTCCTTTCCGCCCGCTGGCTCGCGGGAGGACGCGAAACGCGCGACACTCGCCGCGTAACAAATGGGCATATCTTAAAAAAGACAAACCATCCGTGCTAGAGTCACCAAAATCGTAGCCTAAATGCAGATTCCCAAACACCACAGCATTTGGAAGGTGATACACGTGAAGTGTAGCGCATGTACGAACCACGAAACCCCGAGGGGACTTGGCCGATTGGGACCGCCTTGCGTTGGGCCACGTTGGCCGATCGGGTCCGGCTCTCGTTGGGCCACGTTGGCCGATCGGGTCCGGCTCTCGTTGGGCCACGTTGGCCGATTGGGGCTAGGCCCCTTTCGGCCACTTTTGCCCGCCACGCCCTTTCGGCC
>JAGCBF010000021.1 GCA_017652285.1 Atopobiaceae bacterium | reverse complement strand
CTGTCCGTGATCGCGTACGGCTCGTAGTCGCGGCCGTGGTAGACCCTCGGCTGCACGTCCACGCTGACGCCGTCGGATCCGTCCACGGCGAGGAACAGCGAGAGCACGCTCGCGTAGTCGTGGGCGAGCCTGGAGGCCCACATGGTCGCCTCGGTCCTGCTGGCGAAGGCCGCGTGGGTGGCGAACGAGTCCCACTCGCGCTCCTCGCCCTCGTCGAAGGTGGCGGTCTGGCACGCCCAGACGGTGCCGTGGTGCTCGTCGGCGAGGTTGACGCGTGCCATCACCGCACCTCCTCGACATCATTCGCGCAGGTCTCGAAGAACTCGCTCGTGAACGCGTAGAGCGGGTAGGCGCAGAAGCCGCTGGGGCGGGTCAGGCCCGTGTAGGTGGCGAGCCCGTTCCGTGTGAGGAAGTCGGCCACAGCTGGCATGTTGTTGGTGTCCACGTAGGCGTACGACATGTTCTGGTTGCGGACGTCGCAGAGGTTGACGGTGACGTCTCCCCAGAAGTCCCAGTAGCCGTCGGCGTCGTAGAGCATCTGGACGGCGAGCGAGCCGTCGGCGTAGGCGTCGCGCACGAGGCGCACGCGCGTGACGACGCCGTACTGGTCCTTGAACTCGTAGGTCTTCATGTCCTTGTCTCCTCTCGGGTTGCGTGTCTCGCACGTCACGGTGCGCGTCATGCAACCCTTGGATGCCAAGGGTCTTTGCCACCGTGGTAGCGGGAGTCCAGGGACTCCGCGACAACCCCCACCAGTGCCGGAGGGACTTGTGCGGGGTTTCGTGGGGCGCCCTTGACGGGCGCGTGCGGCAGCACGGGGTGGGGTGCCGGGGATCATATGGGCGGCAGGGGTCTTCTGGTCTTTGCCTCGCCACGCAGGATGAACAGGGGCAAGGCCTCCCGCGAGACGCAGGGACCAGGGACTGGACGTGAGCCTGGACAGAGGACAGGGGGCATCTCGACCCCCTGTCCTCTGTCCAAGTCCGAAGTCCCTTACCAAGAGTCCCAAGCATGACGGACAGACAATTTATTTATAAGGTTTTTGTCCTGTCCAACCGAGGGGCGAGGGCGTGCGGTGACGCCTTCGGTCCGTACGCCTGCCGAGACTGCCTCACCGAGGAAAAAACGGTTTCGTCGATGAATGAGAAGGGTGCCAAGGCGCCGGACCGTGTCTCGCTAAGAGGGACACATCACTCGGATAATCCCCATGGAGGGGAAAAGGGTGGTTGATAACCGTCGCTGAGTCTCTCGCGTCGGATGAGCCCCGAAAAGGGGAAAAGACGCCTTGGCAAGCGAAACTACCACAACCCTCGCCGTGCAACGAGAGAATCTGGTCGGCCGACCTGCGCCTCCGGTTTGCCCACCGTGTGCGAAACGGGAACCATAACGCCCCGCATGGTTCCGTCTCCGCACACAGTCGAGCCGAGCGTGTGCGGTTTGGGAAAAGTCCGGGGTGGCGCGACCGCAGATGACCCCGCAACTTGCAGCCCTTCCCCCTGTCGCCCCTTGCCTTAGACGACCCCCCTCACTAAAATCGGACTCGCAATGGATGCGGGTCCTACCTGCGCCAACCGATTCGAAGGAAAGGAAAACGGGAAGAAGATGAAGGCCATATCCAAGTTGTTGTCCCTCTCGGCGACGGCCGCCCTCGCGATCACGCTCGCGGCATGCGGCGGCAGCCCCGCCAACTCCGGCGGCAACACGAGTTCCGACAGCTCGAGCAACGCGAGCACCACCACCGCCGCCGCACCGGCACCGGACGGAGACCAGTCCGTCCCCGTCTACCGCGACACCATGAACTCCGCCGAGAGCGTCACGGTGCGCACGATCGCCGGCATCCCCTACATGAAGATCGACGAGTTCTACAACAAGCTCTACTTCACCGGCGCCGACAAGTACCCCGAGAAGGCCAAGCAGATGACGGTCACGCACAACGGCAGCGTGTTCGAGGCGCCCGCCTACGACGGCACGAAGGCCACATTCGACGCCGATGCCGACACCTTCACCTGCGAGAACCTGGACGCCTACACCATGGTGCCCTACTACTCGCTGTTCCTGGCAGAGCAGGCCGACCCCGCCGCCCCGTTCGTGCGCGTTTCCGGCACCGACCGCACGGGCGACGCGACCCCCAGGACCGTCGACTTCAAGAAGTACGGGATCGACCTCGTAGCCGACGGCGACAGCCTGTGGGTTCCCCTGCCCACGCTCGCGGACATCTTCAGCTGCCCGTACGCCTACGAGGTGTTCTACAACGGCAAGGGCGTGTACGTGAGCGACGGCATGGAGGTGCTGCAGACGAAGAACGCCAAGGACACGGACGAGAACTACTACGCCTTCACGAAGGAGAATCGCTCCGCCGAGCGCGCGGCCTTCGACTACAACAACCTGTGCTTCTACGTGGACACCTTCTACGGGCACCCCGCGAGCAGCCGCATCTCGGAGAGCATCAAGGCCGACGGGCTCGACAAGACGCTCGACAAGACCATCGACGGCATGAAGCTCTCCGGCGTGAAGGAGGCCCTGAAGTCCACGGACATGAAGGAATACGCCTTCGGTCTGAACTGCCTGATCAACAGCGCCCTCGACGACGGCGGCCATACGGCGTACCGGGACATGATGACCTGGATGTCGCAGGAAGAGGTCGGCAAGTGGGGACAGAGGATGGACGAGCTCGGATTGAGCAAGAACACGAACTCACTGAAGAGCGACGAGTCTTCCGCGGGGATTGCGGCCGTGATCAGCAAGGGAATTGACGATAAGAGCCTCCCTGTCGAGCCGTTGCGATACGCAGATGGCTCCGGCGTCGCGATCTACATGGAGCAGGGCGACACCGCGATGTTCGTCGTCACGGCCAACTACGTCATCGACCGCGCGGGCTGGACGGCCTACGAGAACGGCGAGACGAACGAGAAGCCGCAGGACTCCATGGGCATGTTCATGCAGGCGCTCGACAAGGCCAAGGCCAATCCCGCAATCAAGAACTTTGTCGTGAACATCGCGCTGTGCCCGGGCGGCGAGAGCGGCATCTCAACCACCATCTCGAAGATCATCAGCGGGCAGGCCTACCGTCACCAGTTCAACGAGCTCTCCGGTCAGGACGAGGTCATCCACCACGACGTGGACGCCAACTTCGACCGCGTGTTCGACGAGAAGGACAACGAGGTGAGCTATCCGTTCAACTTTGCGGTCGTGGCTTCGTCGTACTCGTATTCCGCTGCGAACTACCTCGCCAACATGGCCAAGGACAACGGCGTGTGCCTGCTCGGCGAGACCTCGGGCGGCGGTGCCAACTCGCCTCAGGTCACCCCCGAGTCGGAGGGGCTCTCGTTCAACCTGTCCGCCCGCTACAAGCTGATGGACAAGAACAACCAGCACGTTGACTTCGGCGTGGAGCCCGACTACGTCCTCACGCAGGAGAAGGACGGCAAGAAGGACTACTCGCAGTACTTCGACCTCGCCGTGATCAGCCAGCACGTGAACGAGTTCTACGCGAAGTAAGGGTTTTGCGCGTGGGGGTGTCTCCCGTTTGAACAAATGGGAGTACCCCTTTTGTTCAAACGGGAGTACCCCTTATGTAAAAAAGTGATGCCGCCCCCCGCTTATACGGCCGCGACTCCGCACAGGTTCGTGTCCTCCGTGTGCATCACCTCGCACGCTATGCCTACGCCGGCAAGCTTTGTGGGAGGACACGCGAGGCGCCGCCGAACGTGGTGCGCCCACCATCGGCATAAAGACGTACCGAGTCCACCTTGCCCTACAAGCCGTACGTGTGCTCGAACCCGCACTCCCGGCAGACCCACGTCTCCCTGCGCCTTCCTCCCGCGCCTGCCACGAGGCCGGGCGTGCCGACCAGGGCGCTGGCGACAAGCGCTTTCCCAACGCTGTATCCGCCCCTGGAGACTTCGACTCTCTTCCAGCCTCTCCTGGTCCCGCACATGGGGCACCTCCTCGGGGGCCTTCCCATAGGCCATCACACTCCTTCAAACGTGCTGTTATAACGTTGCAGGCACACCCGCGCACGGGGCGCAAACCATGCATAAGGCTGGGGTTATGCATGGTTTGCGGAGCATCCCGCCCGGCCGACAGCTGCCTACGGCTCCATGACGAGCTGGAGCCTGTCGATGATCTGCTTGGCGGCGTCGCGCACCGCCTGCATGCATGCGCGCATCTCCTCCTCGGTCTTTCCCACGGCCCAGCTCGCCACGTAGCCGATGCTGTAGTCGCTCGTGTCGAGCCCCAGCGCCGCGCTCACGGCGTAGGCCACGCTCTCTGCCTGCACCTCGCGCATGGGGCGGTCGGGCAGCTCCTCCGCGTCAGCGTCGTGCATCACGGAGTGGGCGAGCTCGTGCAGCGCGGTCTTGACGGTCTGGCCCTCGGGCATGCCCCTGCGCACGGCGATGTAGCCCAGACGGCGGGAGAAGAGCCCGTTGGTCTCGGGAGGCAGGCCGTCCACGACCTCGACGGGGTAGGCGCTCACGGCCTTTATGGCCTCCATCAGGGAGTCGAAGTCGCTGACGTCGGCGCTCACCTGGCTCGCTATCTCCGGCAGGGGCTCGCCCTCGGTCTGCGAGACGTCGAAGACGTGCCCGACCTTGAAGCCCACGAGCTTCCTGCGCTCGGTGGCCTCCTCGTCGTCTTGCGGAACCCCCTCGGAATCGGCGTCTTTGCGCTTTACGACCATGGGCACGAGAATCTCGATGCCGCGCTCGCCGCGCCTTACGTGGCGGCCGAAGTCCCTCTGCCAGCTGCGGTACGACGCCACGCGCGTCGCCTCGGGCATCTGCATGGCGATGAGCATGGTGTTGTTGAGCGAGTAGTCGTGGAACTTGGCGAGGCTGTCGAGCCAGCGCCTCCATGCCTGGGATTCCCACACGGAGCGGATCCCGTCCCCCGAGCCTGTCGAGCGCCGCCTGGGCCTTTGCCTGCGCGGCCTGCTTTCGCCCCTGCTTGGTCATGTCCTTGTAGCTCTTGGTGGCCTTCATGTCCTTGTCTCCTCTCGGGTAGGTGTCACGAGCCCCGTGCTCGCGCTCATCTACCCTTGGATGCCAAGGGTCCTCGGCCCCCGTGGTAGGCCGGCGCAGGGAGCGTGCACGGCAACCTGCACCAATGCCGAAGGGATTTGTGGCGGGTTCCGTGCGCGCCCTTGCGCGGGCCGTGCGGGCGGCCCCACGGGTTTCCCGAGATCCTTCCCCACGAGTCGCCAGGGGTGCCTGCGAGTGCGGGAAGGGCGGCGCGCGGGCTTGGCACGCGCCGTGGCGGCGGATCCCGGCCGACGCTCTGACCTGCACAAACTCCACACAAAAGAAAAACGCCCGCCGGGGTGGTGGCGGGCGCTGGCGCTTAGGTGCGTGTGGTCGCATGGCTACATGCGGCAGACCCCGCGCACGTGGCAGACCCGCATGCGGGCCTGCGATGGGTCCATGCAGAACGTGAGCGCGTCGCAGCGGACGGAGTCCGCGCCCGTGACGGCGTGGGTGGCCATGGCGGCGGTGAGGAACGACAGGGGCAGCCCCTCGGCGTCGGAGGGCAGCGACTCCTCGACGTCCTCCTTGGTCACGTCGATGAGCTGCGAGGGCAGCGGGGTCACGAGCCCCACGCAGACCTCGTCGCCCTCCATGTAGACTAGGTCGGTGTCTCCCAGCACGCCCAGCACGAGCATTCCCGCCCGCGTGAGCGTCTCGGCGGTCAGCTCCGCGCACGCCTGCCCGTACGCCTCGGGCATGTCCTCGCAGCCGTCCCAGCCCACGCTGTACGAGCCGGGAAGCGCGACATAAGGCTCACCGTCCTGCTGGCCATGGTCGACCTGTACCGCGTCGACGTGCGCTGGCTGCTGGGCTACACGGACGAGCTCACGGTGACTGCGCCGCCGCAGAGGCGGATCGCGTACCTGTACGACGAGGAGTGAGGAGCGAAGGGACTCACCCGAGAGGGGAAGAAGAATGGAATGCGGCCCCGGTCGCGCTTTGCTTGGCGGCTTGGCGACATGGGGCCGGCTTTGGGACCACCACACGAAGGAGGCGGCCATGACAACTATAGCAAATGGGCCCGAGCCGCGTCGGCAACGCGGCACGGGCACCGTCACGCGGGTGCGAGAGGGAGTGTACCGCGTGCGCGTCGGCAGGGGGACCACGGCGACGGGGAACCCTCGCTACAGGACGGAGACGGTTCGCGGGACGAGAGCGGAGGCCGAGGCCCGCGCTGCCGTCATATACGAGGAAATGGGCGCGAACGAGCGGGGGATGACCCTGGCCGCCTACTGCAGGAGGCGTTTCCTGCCGTCCAAGCGGGGCACGACGCGGGCGAACCTCAACGGATACGCCAAGATGTGGAAGCACGTGCCGGAGTCATGGAAGCTGGCGGAGCTCACGGCGCCCGCCCGCGACGAGGCCCAGGCTTGGGTCGATGGGATGAGCCCCGGCACCGCCAGGTCATCGTACAAGTACTTCCGAGCGCTGCTTCGAGCGGCCTTCGCGGACGGGCTTCTCCCTCACAAGCCGTGCGACTATAAGATTAAGTATCCCGAGGCGAGCGGCACGGAGGATGGGGAGGAGGCATCCGGCTCGTCAATCGCGAAGGTGTGGGATGCGTCCGAGACCGTGGCGGCTTGGCTGCTCGTGCGCGGGCAGCGCCTCGAGGCGTACCTGCTCGTGGCGTCTGCCACCGGCATGCGACGCGAGGAAGCGCTCGTGCTCGACTGGTCCGACTTCGAGTTCAAGGTGTCGCGTAGGGGCATCCTCCACGAGGTGACGGCATGGGTGTCGGTGGAGAAGGCGGTGACGGAGGAGGATGGCGTGAAGGGCACGAAGAACGCCCACAGCTGCCGCCGCGTGCCGATATGCGGCTACGCAGCGCGTCGACTATACGAGCTGAGGAAGCTGCGCGGGCCAGTTGCGCCGACGCTCGACGGGAGAAGGCTCGGCGTGTCCGGCTTCCGCCGACAGTGGTGGAACCTGTGGAAAGGCGCGCGAATGGCCCGCTACAGCAGGAGTCCGGCCATGCGGGAGTTCCCGGCGGGCCCCCTCGCCGGAAAGGTGGCGGACGTCTCGCCCAACACGCTGCGCCACGCCAACATCACACTCATGGACGAGACTCACGTCGAGGCACGAACCAACAGGCGCTACCATGGGCACAGGCAGAGCGACGTGCAGGGCGCCCACTACATCAGGCGCTACGACATGCAGCTCCTCAAAGCCGCGCGGGCTGTTGCCGCGGCCTACGACGAGGCTGCCGAGTTCGCCATGACCATGATCCTCGACTGGGATATTGATACAGCAATATTTGAATGAAAATGTCTTTACGATTGGTCTTTACACCCAGTGCAAAGGGGTTCATTCGGGTGATTTTGGAGAGCCAGCGTAACGAGAAACCGCAGGTCAGAGGCTTGTGCCACATGCATAAAAGGTATATTTAGGCATGGGACGGCGACTTACAAGCACAAGGTCACAAGTTCGAATCTTGTATCGCCCACCAGAACAGACCAGCTCAGGGGCTTGTTTGCCTCTGAGCTGTTTTCATTTAGAGCGTTTCGGGGATATGTTCGGGGATATCTGCAAAGTGGCCGATTGGGGCTAGGCCCCAATCGGCCAGATGTGCGCCTGCGCTAGGTCCCTTTCGTCCGGCCTCCTGCGAAAGTGCGTTTGGCGAGGGGCGATTCCTATCAAAATGCGT
>JAGCBF010000137.1 GCA_017652285.1 Atopobiaceae bacterium | reverse complement strand
TCTGCAACTTCCCACAGGCTCGTAGGCTCGTACAGTGCGAGCTCGTAAAGTGCGCGAAGGGCCGTGTAGGGTCGGATATTTACAGGAAACAAAACCGCGTCGTCCGCTCCTGCGGTTTGGAGTGCCCAAAGCACCGAGTCAAACGCGTCCTGCATTCGCTCGTTGACGGACAAAAAGGGAGCGCCGAGCATGATGTTTGCACAGATCTGTGCACCTGCCTCGTGTACGGTTTGGATCGTCTCCAATACATGCTGGGTCGATAGCTGCTTTTCATAGCAAATCGCTCGCACGGCCTCGTTTGCCGATTCCAGTCCACACTCAAAGGTAACGCGGGAACTCGAAAGCGTATTGGTTACATGACGCACCACTTCGGGATTCAGGCTCCACCACGACGACTCTATCGTTATGTCTGGTATGCCGAGCTTGGATACTTGGCCGAGAAGATGCGCAAGCAGCTCTTGACTCAACTCCGATGGGTCGAGCAGACTGCCTAAAGAGCCTATGAGCAAGGAGCGCGGCATATCTGTTTGCTGTTGTAATTGCTCTTGTATGACGAGGTCTATTTCTGCCTTAGTGAGTGGTTTCTTGCCGCAACCGTAGTCACAACAAATGCAGCGCGCATAACTGCACCCTAAGCTTCTAAAATGAAGATGCAACATCTCGGGCGTTCGAAAGGTATAGCACTTCGATTTAGAATACGGTCGTCGGTTTTGAAACAGACGATGCAGCTCGTCGATATAGTCCACTGTGGCTCCGTTACCGGTGTTTGCGTTGTATGCTAAGCGATAAGCATAGCAGTAATGGGACGGTCGTTCTTTGAGATTAATTTGGGTGTCCGTGTGTTCGAACGAATAGTAGGGCTTGACGATTGCTTTCCCATTTGGGGACGGTTCGCTGCGTACATCATAATTAGCTGGTGATGGCCGATTGGGGCTAGGCCCCTTTCGGCCAAAACCGTTGCTTCGCCGCTGTATGGAGAGTCAGATTTGAGGAAACAACTGCCAACGTGTAACAATATAATACATGTTGGCAGTGAGGCCATACTAAAGGAGATAGCTATGGGAGCAACGGCAACGCTGATGATTCGTTTACCGGAGGAGGATGAGCGTCTTATTAGCGACTACGCGTCGGCATTCGGTACCAGTGTGTCTGAGCTGGTGAGAAGTTCGGTCATGGAGAAGATCGAAAACGAGATAGACACCCGCGACTTGTTGGAGGCGATTGAGGAGGACGACGGGGAGCGCTATTACATGGCTGATGTAATGGACCTCTTGAGAGAGGCCAAGTAATGCCAAATAAAGTGGTGTGGACCAAGCGAGCCGTGAAAGAGCTCAGGTCCATGGACCGAAGATAGGTGATGATAATCGCCTCGTGGGTAAACGAGAATCTCGAGGGCTGCGAGAACCCGACAAGGGTGGGTGGCTGTGCACTGGGCCGAAAGGGGCCTAGCCCCAATCGGCAAAAGGACTCGTATGGTCTGATGCGACGGCCCCAATGTACCATTGGATACCATGCGACTTCGGTACCGCCCCAGTGCTAAGATGGTGGTGCGAAAGGAGCTTTGATGGCCAGGACGATTTGCATAGGCGCGCAGGATTTCGAGTACATTCGCGCGCACGGGGCTTTCTATGTGGACAAGACTGGATTCGTGCGGGACTGGTGGATGTCGGGCGATGCAGTCACTCTCATATGCCGTCCGCGTCGGTTTGGCAAGACGCTCAACCTGGACATGACGCGATGCTTCTTATCCACTGAGTTCGCCGGTCGCGGGGAAAAGCTCTTTGCGGGGCTGGACGTTTGGAGCGATCCGGCTATGAGGTCGCTCCAAGGGACCGTGCCCGTCTTGTCCATGAGCTTCGCACGGGTGAAGCAGCGTGACTTTACGAGTGCTCTGCAGAGGATCAATGCTTTGATGATTGACCTTGTTCGCTCGCATTCGTACCTGCTCGACTGGGATGGCCTTGGAGACTGGGACCGAAGGCAGCTCGAGGCAGTGAGCCTCACTATGGACGCGGTTACCTGTGCAGGCGTGCCAAACATGCTCTGCGGGCTTCTATATCGCTTTTGGGGGATAAAGCCCGTGGTGCTGCTTGACGAGTACGATGCTCCGATGGAGCGCGCGTGGACAGGGGACTATTGGGACGAGGCGTCAGACTTCATGCGCGACCTCATGAACTCCACGTTCAAGACAAACCCCGCTTTGGGGCGAGGACTCATCACGGGAGTTACCCGTGTGTCGCGTGAATCAATCTTCAGTGACCTAAACAATCTGGAAGTAATAACATCGTCGAGCAGTAAATACCGGACAGCTTTTGGATTCAAACAGTCCGAGGTAGACGCCGCTTTGGCTGAGTACGGACTTGAAAGTAGGCGTGAGGACGTCCGAAAGTGGTACGACGGGTTTACCTTTGGCGGCTGCGGCAGCATTTACAATCCGTGGTCGGTTACAAAGTACCTGGAGAGCGGCACCATTGATGCCTATTGGGCCAACACCAGCGGCAACGGCCTGGTAAGCGAGGTGATCAGGCACGGCGGTGTTCGCTTGAAGAGCGACTTTGAGGAGCTCATGCGTGGCGGACGCGTGGAGAAGATAATCGACGAGCAGGTGGTCTTCTCGGATCTGTCGACCAAGCCCAATGCCGTATGGGCGCTTTTGCTTGCGGCTGGCTATGTGACTGCTCCGGGACCCGTGCCAGAGTTTCCCACGCGCACGGCACGCGCGTTGGAGCTGACCAACCTTGAAGTTCGGGAAGCCTTTGATCGTTTGGTCGAAGGATGGTTTGGCGAATCGGACGAGGAGTACGACGATTTCTGTCGCGCCATCGTCTCGGGCGATGCCCGTGCGGCGACGCGATGCCTGACGGAGGTAACGCTCTATTGCATGTCATCATTTGACGGTGCGAGCCGTCCTGCCGAGCGTGAGCCCGAGCGGTTCTACCATGGTTTGGTGCTGGGGATGCTCTCCAAGCTGCGCGGGAGATGGTCGGTGGAGTCAAACCGCGAGAGCGGCTGGGGCCGCTACGACGTCGCGCTTGTGCCTGTCGATGGGGCGGGCGGGTCGGATTCGGCTGCGTTACTGGAGTTCAAGGTGTTCGATCCAGATATAGAGAAGACGCTGGCGGATACCGTAACCCGCGCCAAGCGGCAGATTGAGAAAAAGGCGTACGTGCAGGGACTCGTGGCGCGAGGCATTGCACCCGAGCGCATCCGGACGTATGGGATTGCCTTTCGTGGCAAAGAGGTCCTTGTCGGCTGATGAAGATGGAACAGGGTGAAGATGGAACAGGGGACGGGTTAGTTGTACCAGAGATGGAACAGGGGACGGGTTAGTTGTACCAGATATGAACAAAAAACCCGTCCCCTGTTCCATCCGTCCCCTGTCCACCCAGACCTGAACAAAAAACCCGTCCCCTGTTCCACCACGCGGTTTGTCCAATTGTGTTACGATGCCATCCGCTAACGGATTAACATGATTGCGGGGCAAACGTGGAACCAAAACTACAACTGATCACGGACACGGGCTGTGACTTGCCGAATTCGTTTTTGCAGGAGCACGGCGTGCGTCTGGTGCACTTTAGCTATGCGGAGGAAGGCAAGCCGGACGGGCTTACCGGGACCGACGACCTGTTCCAGAGCATGTCGGCTCATGACTTCTACCAAGCCATGCGCGACGGCGCGACGCCTAAGACGTCGCAGCCGTCGCAGGGCGAGTTCGAGCAGGTGTTTACGGAGGCGCTCGAAGCGGGTACGCCCGTGGTGTACCTCGCGTTTTCCAGCGGCATATCTGGTTGCTACGAGGGCGCGTTGACGGCCCGTGCCCGCCTGATCGAGGAGCGCGGAGCTGACCTGCCCCTTTACGTGGTGGACCTGCGGATCGCGTCTTCGCCCATGGCTCTGCTCGTCGAAGAGGCCGTCGCTCGCGTGGAGGCGGGCATGTCTGCGCAGGAGCTGGTGCGCTGGGCGGAGGAATACCGCTACTATGCGCAGACCATCTTTATGGTCGACGGGCTGGAGACGCTGCATCGCGGAGGGCGCATCCCCAAGTCCGTGGCCACGGTGGGTGACAAGCTCAACGTAAAGCCGCTCATTTCGTTTGACCACGAGGGACGCCTTTCCATCGTGGGCGCGGCACGCGGTCGCAAGAAGGGCATCCGACGCCTGGCGGACTACTACACCGCCAATCACGACAACTACCTGTGCCCGCCGGTCGTGTCGATTGGCTCGGCCGATTGCGACCCCAAGGATATCGAGCGGCTCAAGGCGCAGATCATCAAGCTCAACGGTCCGGTGCGCTTTTTGGAGACCAATATCGGCCCCGTGTGCGGATGTCACGTGGGCGCTGGCATGATGAGCTGCTGCTTTTGGGGTCGCGGGCCGCGCAAGGCGTAAGGCACAAGACGCGGCGCCGGGGCAATCCCGGCGCTTCCAGCGACCGCTAGCCAGCGAGCAGCAGCGCGTACTCCGAGCCAAGGTAGAGCGATGCGACGGCCACGTACGCAAGCGCGATGGGCAGCCAACGTGCCGCGAGAAGCCCTAGGAACTCGCGCAAAAACGCATTGGGCCAAAAGTACAGCTTGGTCGGCGCGGAGATGCCCTCTGCCGCAAGACCTGCGTCATGTGCGTACACATACCCACGAAAAACGTGGTAGTTGGTGGTGGCAAACGCGATGCGCGGCATGCTCGTCGCACCGGCCCCCTCGATGACCTGTGCGGACAGCGCGAGGTTTTGTCGCGTGTTGACGGACTTGTCTTCCAAAAGAATGCGCTCGTCGGGCACCCCCTTGCCCACGAGGTATTGTCGCATGGACTCGGCCTCGGGCCACCGCTCGTCCGGACCTTGCCCGCCGCTGGGGACAAACGTCGGCGATCCAAGACCGACCGCCTCCTGAGCCTCGGCGTATGCCAGAGCCGCGTCGACGCGGCCGGCCAAAAGGGGCGTGGGTGTGCCGTCGGACTTGAGCCCGCAGCCAAGGATTACCAAATAGTCTCGTGGGAACGCGGGAGTGTGCCTGGATGCGCCCAACGCGCAGGCACAGGTGCCGGCAAAGAGGCATAGGCCAAAGCTCACGCCAATGGCGAGCGCGGAGTCGATGGCGCCCAGCGCGATCGCGACGTTGAGGTCAAGCACGTCGATGATGGCGCGATTCATAAAGAAGATGGCCAGGCACGCCAGCGCCCACACGACGCTCATGCCAATGCCGAGGAGGTTGACGGGTCGAAGGCCCTCGTGCCGGATCAAGGCGACGTTGCTCATGCATACGAACGCGGAGACCATGGCCATGGGCACAAGCGACAGCAACACGAACTGGTCGGCGAGGTCGGTGACGGCGAGCGCGAAGTCCATGAACGTACGGGCGGAGCCAGAGGCCATGAGCCACAAGAACACGCACGACTCGACCAAAAAGAAGATGGCGCCGCCTGTGTAGGCGGCCATCTCGTAGCCGTACCACGCGCGGGAGCGCAGCGACAAGACCGCCCACACGCATAGCACCCCCGCGGTCAGGAGGCAGATGGCCACGCTTATGGGCAGCGTCTCCCATCCATTGAAGTTGATGCCGTCCACAAAGACCGTATGGTTACTAAAGACGCTCAGCATGGACATGCCGCCCTCGTTTTCTGCCTGTACGAGCAGCATTCCTTCGCCGGGTTCCTTTCCTTTGATGACTGCGATGGGGATGCCGTTGGGGCCGTCGCGCACCTCGGCAATCTGCGCCAGGTTGGCTGGTTCGGTGCTTAGCTTAAGCTCAGCCGCCTTGTACCCCGCGTAATCCTCCAGCGGGTACTCGTATTCGCCGCCCACGCTGGTAATGTGAAGGTTGGAAACGATCGCGCATGCAGCGATCACGACCGCAAGGATAACAAAGCGCAAACGTATCTTGCGAAGCTCAGGTTTTGTCATGACGCGATTCCTTCCGTCCCGTATGAGCACGGCGTTGCTCTGGGGTATATGGTACCTCACAAGACGATAAAAGTTGATGAGGCATGCCGGGCCGTGCCATGCGATGACCGTTTATTGTAAAGGACGGCCGCCTCGCCCAAATAGAGAGGCAGCCGTCCACTTTGTGCGCTGTGTCGTGCGCTTATTTGGCAGAGAGCGCGGCGACGGTCATGTAGTTATAGGGCGCATTGAAGTGGGGGAGGAAGAAGATGTCGAGAAGCGCGAGCTCGTCGATGGTGACCTTCTTCTGTACGGCAAGGCTGAACATATTGATGTTGCCGCTCATGTCGTAGGTGGAGGCGAGCTGAGCGCCCAAGATCACGCGCGTATTGGCGTCGTAGACGATCTTGATGGTGGTGTCGGGGTTGTCGTGCTCGATGAACGGGGCCTTTTGGCAGTCCGTGACGGTGACGGTCTTGACCTCGATGCCCGCGCGCTTGGCGGCGGACTCGGTCAGGCCGGTGGAGACCATCTTGAGGTCGAAGATGCAAATGCCCGAAGAGCCCTGAACGCCCGGGGTCTCCAGAGCGGTGCCGCAGATGTTGTGGCCGGCCACGATGCCGGAGCGGACCGCATTGGATGCGAGCGCGATGTAGCCCGGCGCGCCGTCGAGCCCGTTGTTGAAGATGGTGGCGCAGTCGCCGACGGCATAGACGTCCTCGCGGCTGGTCTGCTGGTGACGATCCACCAGGAAGGCGCCGTTTTGGAACAGCTCGATGCCGCTTCCCTCGGCCAGCGCGGTGTTGGGACGGAAGCCGATGCACACGCAGACCATGTCCACGTCGTAGGCGCCCTTGTCCGTCACGAGCTTGGTCACCTTGCCGTCGACGCCCTCAAAATGGTCGACGCCCTCGCCGTAATGGGCCTCGATGCCGTTGTCCGCGAGGTTTTGCGCCATGCGCTCGCTGAACTCGGGGTCAAAGTTGTTGGCCATGCAGGTGGGGGCCATGTCCACGAGCAACGTGTGGCGCCCGTTGCGCTGGAACGCCTCGGCCAGCTCGACGCCAATGTAGCCCGCGCCGACCACGGCCACGGTCTTTATGTCGGGGTTCTTGAGCTTCTCAACGACCTCCTGAGCGTTTTGGAACAGCTTGACCTGCTGGATGTTCTCCAGGTCGCCGCCTTCGAAGCGCGGGATGATGGGGAGGGAGCCGGTGGCCAGCACGAGCTTGTCGTACGGCTCCTCATACGTGTTGCCGTCCTTGTCGGTGGCGTAGACGACCTTGGCGTCGTAGTCGATGCGATCTACCGGGCACTCCATGTGGATGGTCGCGCCCTTGGCCTCGAACTGCTCCTTGGTCTGGTAGAACAGCCCGTCGGGACCGCTGATCTGGTTGCCAATCCACAACGCCATGCCACAGCCCAAAAAGCTGATGTTGGAATTGGCGTCAAAGGCAACGACCTCGTTGCCCTCGTAATTGTCCAAGATGGTGTTTATGGTTGCGGTGCCGGCATGGTTGGCACCGATAACGACGATTTTGCTCATGACATCTCCTTCGTTGGATGTATACGTATCCTTACTATAACGTGCTTGCGGTGCGCCGTCGACATCGCTTCGGGGAGAGGTGCGACTTTGGCCGAATGGTGCCTGTTTTCGGTGTTGGGCGGCGTCAAGCGTTTAGGGCCGACTGACAAAAACGCCCCGCCGGCGTGGGGCCAGCGGGGGCGCAAATGATGACGCGGCGGGCGTGCTACACGATTTGCGTGACGCGCTCGACGGCGGGAACGCTCTTCATAGCACCGGTCGGGCAAGCCTCGACGCACTTGAGGCAGCTGGCGCAGAACTCGCGCGCCTCCTTGGGCACCATGGGGTTGACCACGGTGGAGAAGCCGCGGTTGTACAGGCCAAGGAAGGTCTTGCCAACCTCCTGCTCGCACATGCGGTAGCACAGGCCGCACAGCACGCACTTGTCCGGGTCGTGGACAATGACCTCAGAGACCACGGGCACCTCTTCGCGGTCGTGCTTTATGCCCGCAAAGCGATCGGGATCGATGTCAAACGCGTTGGCAAACCGGATCAGGCGGCAGTCGTAGTAGTCGTGGCAGCCACACTCCAGGCAGCGCGATGCCTCACGCAGCGCCTGCTCCTCCGAGAAGCCAAAGTAGATGGGATCAAAGTTGCCGCGACGCTCCTCGGGCGAAAGACCGGGCATCTTCTCGCGGTTTTGCTTGGGCCTGTCCTCAAACTCCTCGGGCGTGACCTCCTGCGTGACGAAGTACGGGATCTTGCGGCGAACCTCGTCGCCCTCCAGGTAGTTGTTGATGCAGAAGGCCGCCTTTTGAGCCTCGGCAATCGCCTCGATGGCAATGCCGGCGCCGCGGTTGGTTACGTCGCCCGCGGCGAAGACGTTGTCGATCGCCGTGCGGAAGGTCATGTCGTCGCACGCGATGGTGCCGCGCTGGGTCAGCAGCTCGCCGTCCACGCCCTCGCAGTTGGCACCCTGGCCAATGGCCATGAGCACGTTGTCGATGGCGATGTCTTCTGTTGCGCCCTCCACGGGCACGGGGCGGCGTCGGCCAGAGGCGTCGGGCTCGCCAAGCTCCATGATCTGCAGCTTCATGCCGGTCAGACGCCCGTCCTTGCCATAGAACTCGATCGGGTTGGTGAGGTACTTAAAGGTCACGCCCTCTTCCTCGGCCTCGTCGATCTCGACGTCGGAGGCGGGCATCTCGGCGCGCGTGCGGCGATACACCACGTACACTTCCTTGGCGCCCAGGCGCACGGCGGTGCGGCAGCAGTCCATGGCCGTGTTGCCACCGCCACACACGGCAACGCGCTCGCCAATGGTGGGGCGCTCGCCAAGGCCAAGCTGCTCAAGGAACTCGATGCCGCCAATGACGCCCTCAAGGTCTTCTCCGGGCACGCGCATGTTGTACGACTTCCACGCGCCAAGGGCCAGCAGCACGGCGTCGTAGCGCTGGCGCAGGTCGTCGAAGTCAAGGTCCTTGCCCAGCCGCACGTCATTTATCATCTGCACGCCGGCGTCTGCGATGATCTTGATCTCTCGGTCGAGCACGGCCTTGGGCAGGCGGTACTCGGGGATGCCGTAGCGCAGCATGCCGCCCATCTTGGGCTGCTTGTCATAGATCGTGACGTCGTGGCCGTAGCGGCGCAGGAAGTAGGCCGCGGTCAGACCGGCCGGGCCGCCACCCACGATGGCCACGTGCTTGCCGGTGCTCGGCTCGCACTGCACCACGTAGGGGTCGCCGTCCGCCTCGATCTTGTCGGCTGCAAATGCCTTGAGAAACGCAATGGACAAGGGCTCTTCGACCATCTGGCGCCGGCACGCGTCCTCGCACGGGTGCGGACACACGTGGCCGATGGACGCGGGGAAGGGAAATGCCTGGTAGATGGTGGAGACGGCGTCCTTGTAGCGACCCTCGCGTATTTCTCCCACGTACTTTTGGCAGTCCGTCAGAGCCGGGCAGTTGAGCTTGCAGGGCCCGCGGCAGTCGCCCGTGTGATCGGACAAGAGCAGCTCCAGCGCCGTCTTGCGCGCACGCTCCACGCGCGGGGAGTCGGTGTGGACCACGTAGCCTTCCTGCGGCCTTGCCGAGCAGGCGCGCAGCAGCTTGGGCACGCCCTCGACCTCCACCAGGCAGATGCCGCATGCGCCATAGATGGCCGTGCGCGCGTCAAAGCACAGGGTGGGAATCTCCACGCCCGCCCTGGTGGCAGAGGTAAGAATGGTGTCGGAAGGCTCCGCCGTAACGTTAACACCGTCGATGGTGTAGGTAATGGACATGACGCCCTTCCTCCTTTCTTAGGCGACCTCGACCGCGCCAAAGCGGCAGGCGGTCTTGCAGTTGCCACACTTGATGCATACGTCTTGATCGATCGCGTGCGCCTGCTTGGGCGCGCCGGTGATGGCCTTAACGGGGCACTGGCGCGCGCATGCGGTGCAGCCCACGCACGCGTCTGGGTTGATGGAGTACGAGATAAGCTCGCGGCACTCCCCGGCGGGGCAGCGGTGGTCGCGGATGTGCGCCTCCAGCTCGTCGCGGAAGTAGCGAATCGTGGTGAGCACGGGGTTGGGCGCGGTCTGTCCCAGGCCGCACAGCGCGCCGTCCTTGATCGCGTAGCACAGGTCCTCGAGCTTCTCGATGTCGCCTTCCTCGCCCTTGCCCTGTACCAGGCGGTCCAGGATCTCTAGCATGCGCTTGGTGCCCAGGCGACAATGGACGCACTTGCCGCAGCTCTCCTTGGCGGTGAAGTCCAGGAAGAAGCGCGCCATGCTGACCATGCAGGTGCTCTCGTCCATAACGACCATGCCGCCCGAGCCCATGATGGCGCCCGTGGCAGAGAGCTCGTTGTAGTCGATGACGGTGTCGAGCTTGCTCGCGGGCACGCAGCCGCCGGAGGGGCCGCCGAGCTGCACGGCCTTGAACTCCTTGCCGCCGCGGATGCCTCCGCCAATGTCAAAGATGACTTCGCGAAGCGTCTTGCCCATGGGAATCTCCACAAGGCCGCCGCGACGGATCTTGCCGGTAAGGGCAAACACCTTGGTGCCCTTGGAGTTCTCGGTGCCCATGGCGGCAAACGCCTCGCCGCCGTTGTTGATGATCCACGCTACGTTGGCGTAGGTCTCCACGTTGTTGATGTTGGACGGCTTGAGCCAGTAGCCGGCCTGCGCCGGGAACGGCGGCTTAAGGCGCGGCATGCCACGCTTGCCCTCGAGCGATTCGATAAGGGCGGTCTCTTCTCCGCACACAAACGCGCCGGCACCGGCCTTTATCCGCAGGGTGCAGCTAAAGTCGCTGCCGCAGATGTTGTTGCCCAGGTAGCCGCGCTCGGTTGCGTCTTTGATGGCCTTTGTCAGGCGCACGATGGCCAGCGGGTACTCGGCGCGCACGTAGACGATGCCCTCGCTTGCGCCGATGCTGTAGGCGCCGATGAGCATGCCCTCGATGAGGCTGTGCGGGTCGCCTTCGATCACGGCGCGGTCCATAAAGGCGCCGGGGTCGCCCTCGTCCGCGTTGCAGATAAGGTACTTCTGGTCGCCCTGGGAGTCGCGTGCGGCACGCCACTTAAAGGCGGTGGAGAAGCCCGCGCCGCCACGGCCGCGCAGTCCGGCTATGTCGATCTGCTGGATGACGTCTTCCTGCGTCATGCCCGTGGACAAGATCTTGCTGATGGCCGCGTAGCCGCCGTGCGCGATGTAGTCGTCGATGCTCTCTGGATCAATGACGCCGCAGTCGCGAAGCGCCACGCGCGTTTGCTTGGACAAGAACTCCTCGTCCTCGGCCGATATGAGCAGCTTGCTCACGAGCGAAAGGTCGCCCGTGGTCGCGGCGTCATAGATCGCCTGCGCGTGCTTCTCCTGCACCTTTACCAGCCTATGCAGCTCGCCGTCATTGTCGTACAGGTCCACGATGGGTTCGAGGAAGCACATGCCGATGCAGCCGGTGATGCCAAGCTCGATGCCCGCGGGGTTGTCGTGGTCGACGAGCTTTTGCAGCGCCTCGTGAACGCCCCCGGCGCCGGCGGCAAGACCGCAGCTGCCTTCTCCGATTACGATCCTCATGCCTGCTCACCCTCCTTCTTGCTCTGCTCCGCAAGGGTGCGAATGACCTTGCGGGCCTTGTCGGGCGTAAGACTGCCGTAGGTGCGCCCGTTGATCATCATGACGGGAGACAGCGAGCAGCAGCCCAGGCAGGCCACGTGCTCAAGCGAGAAGAGCCCGTCTTCTGTGGTCTGACCGCTCTGGATGCCCAGCTCGTCGCAGATGGCGGCAGAGATAAGCTCCGAGCCGTTGACGTGGCACGCCGTGCCTTGGCACAGCATGATGAGGTACTTGCCCACGGGCTCAAGCCTGAACTGGGCATAGAACGTGGCCACGCCAATGATGGTGGCGATGGGCGTGCCGGTTCGCTCGGCGATGTGCTCCATCACGTTCATGGGCAAGTACCCGTAGGCCTCTTGGGTGGCCTGCAGGATTGCTATGAGCGAGCCTGGGACGCCGTCATAGGTATCGAGCGTGGGCTCAATAAGCGAAGGGTCACAGGTAACCTGCTTGGACATACGCATTCCCTCCCCAATGGTTGAAGTGTGAGTGAGGTACTACTATAGAAGAGGTGCCGTGCGTTGGCACACGTTGCCGTGTGAATATCACTTGGTTGAAATGCAATGGTCACATTGCGCAGCGAGTGGGGGAGCGCTGGCTGGGCCGTAAGCGGCGGGCCGTTGCTCTGCCGTAAGCGGCTGGCCGAAAGGGGTGGAGCGCCAAATCCCATTTGGGCCCGCCGCCCCCGCTCCCGTCTCCGGTCCCTCCGCTCCCG
>JAGCBF010000020.1 GCA_017652285.1 Atopobiaceae bacterium | reverse complement strand
CGAGCTCGTCGTCAACGTGGACACCGAGGGCGGGGAGCCCGTCACCACCGTGACCGCCAGCCTGACGCAGGACGACACGCTGTCGTTCGTCGCCGGCGTCATCGGCGAGGTGCAGGTCAGGGCTTACAAGAGCGACGGCTCAGAGGCGCTGGCGACCATCGTCGGGCGCTTCAAGGTCGGCAAGATACTCGAGGACGGGAAGCTGGAGGGCATCTGGTGAGCGAGAAGCCCATCAAGGTCAGGGTAGGCAGGCCGCTCAAGGCTCGCCTGATCGTGGAGCCCGAACCCTCGCTGCGCCTCAAGGCCAGCGGCGGGGCGGTCGTCCCCGAGTACCACGGCGAGTACGAGGTCGTCCCGAGCCAGAGCCGCCAGGTGCTGCACACCGCGGGCGAGCGCCTGCTGCATGACGTGGTCGTCGAGGCGATACCGAGCAACTACGGATTGATCGCGTGGAACGGATCCACGCTGACGGTCTCTTAGGGAAGGAAAGACATGGCACAGAGCGTTATCATCAACGGCGTCACATACGCCGACGTCCCCGAGGTGGACATCCCCAAGAGCGGAGGTGGCACCGCCAAGTTCTACGACACCGCAGCGGCGGACGCTGCGGCGGGCGACATCCTCGCAACCAAGGTCGCCTACGGTTCCAGCGGGAGCATCACGGGCAGCATGGCGAACAACGGCTCTACCAGCGGCACCATCGGCACCAAGAGCGGCACCGTCACCATCCCCGCGGGCTATACGTCAGGCGGAACCGTCTCGCTGACGAACGTCTCCGACTGCGTGGCTGGGAACATCTTGACGGGCAAGAGCATCCTGGGAGTGAGCGGCTCGCTCCAGATGCCGTCCATCAGCCAGAACAGCTCGACGAAGGTGCTCTCGATCAGCTAAGGGGCGACCATGGCGCAGAACATCACGCTGCTCGGCGCATCATACAGCGCGGTGCCCGCGGTCACCCTGCCCAAGACGGGAGGCGGGACGGCGAGCTTCACCGACGTGACCGACACCACGGCTGCGGCTTCGGACGTCGCCAGCGGCAAGTACTTCTACACCGCGGCGGGCGTGCGCACGCAGGGCACGGCGAGCGGCGGGGGCGGCTCGGTGCAGTTCGACACCAAGACCGTCACCGCATCCAACTATCCCGTCTCGCTGCAGTTCACGTCGATGAAGGGAGAGCCGAAGGCATTCGTCGTGAGGCTCAATACCTCGGTTTCGTCATCTGGTAGCACGACATACTACTATATAGTCGAGATCGCCGCGTTCGGCACCACGACCCACGGCAACTGCTTCCGCATCGGAAGCACGAGGCAGGTCAACAGCATCACGTCTGGCTACAGCTGGAGCTACAGCGGCACGACGCTGACGATCACCTCGTCGGCGGCTTCGCGCTCGGCTTCCCCGGGCGCGTTCTACTCGGGCAGCTACGAGCTGCTATACGCCTACTAAGGAGGGCGACATGGACTACACCGTCATCCTCGCGGCACTCATAACGGGCGTTTGCGCAGTGATAGGACAGTACCTCATCAGCAGGAAGAACCGCAGGGATGCGGACATCAAGCGCGAGATAATCGAGGCGAAGCGAGAGGACTGGGAGCAGAGGGTCGAGCACAAGCTCGACGTGCACAACGCCTACGCCGACAAGTTCGGCGACATAGCCGTCGAGCTGGCGGAGATAAAGACGGAGATCCGAAACCTGAAGGAGTTCCATCAATGATTAGGAAATGGCTCGCATCCAACACCGCGACGGGCAGGCTGACCCGCACCATCGCGCAGGGTCTCATCGGCGTGCTCATCGCCAACATCGACCTGATTCTCGGCTACGTGGCCATCCCGCTCGAGATGCGACCCGTCATCGTCGCGCTCGTGATGGCCGTACTGAGCCCGATAATGGCGGCGCTGGGCGGTGAGCAGCAATGACGGTGTACCTGTGCGGGGCAAGCGGCTCCGAGACGGGAGGCATCACCGGGGCTGCTGGCGACCAGACCGGCAAGGAAGTGCGCAAGACGAAGTGGTACCAATACTCCGGCGCGGGCTGGACTTACGTCATCAGGGCGCAGGACAGCGCGAAGGGCGAGCGCATCGCGCAAGCGGCGGAGCAGGGAGCGGCCAACGACAACATCGGCTACGACCAGGGCAACCGCAACGACCTGCTGGCCAAGCTGGAGAAGTACGGCACCATGGCCAAGATCGCCGTCAAGACCGAATGCGACTGCACCTCGTTCGCGGCGTGCTGCATGATCCAGGCGGGCTTCAGCAAGGCCAAGCTGTACAGCGGCGGCAACCTTCCCTACTCGCGCAACTTTGATGTCAAAGCCCTCTCTTGCGGCGGCGTTTCCAAGTTGACGGGCGACATATACACCAAGAGCCCGAACCACCTCAGGCGCGGCGACATCCTCGTGTGCTACGGCCACCACGCGGAGGTCGTCGTCACCGACGGCGCGTCCGAGGCTACGGGCTGGCGCAAGGACGCCCGCGGCTGGCGCTACCTCGAGAACGGCAAGCCCGTCACGAACGCATGGCGCAAGGATTCGCACGGCTGGTGCTGGCTCGGAAGCGACGGCTACTGGATGGACCGCACCCGCTGGCTCAAGTGCGACGGCACCTGGTACCACTTCACCAAGGGCTACATGGACTCGAACGGCTGGTTCAGGGACTCGCACGGGTGGTGCTGGGTCGGCAACAACGGCAAGTGGGCCAAGGCGCAGTGGGTCAAGTGGAAGGGCAGCTGGTACTACGTCAAGAAGGACGGCTACATGGCCGCCGACGAGACGCTGACCATAGGCACCAAGCAATACAGGTTCGACGCGTCCGGCAAGTGGGTCGGATAGCGGCAACGCAAGCAGCGACAGATAGGAGTAAGGCATGGTAACCATCAACAGGGCAGTCGACCATCTCATCGACGTGCTGGCGGGCGAGGACGTGCCCGTCGTCGGCAGCAAGGCCACTCGCGTGGACCAGCTCGCCGACATGATCGCCGACGGCGAGATCGTCATCGGCGGAGGCGGCGGGGGCTACGACCTCGTCATCGAGGTGGATAGTGAGGTCACGGCTGCGGAGCTGAAGCACGGCAGCTACGCGGAAGCGTGCGCCAAGGGGCTTCAGGGCCAGCCGCTCACCGCGTTTGTCTACGGCGTAGTATCGACCGCCGAAGCCCATACGGTGTTCACCTACGGCGTATCGTTCGTTTACTGCTCGGACTACGTGCCAGAGGGTGAGGACAACCTGCTGTACGTCGCTGTCGATGGTTTCATCCTCACCGTCAACAGCGATGACACGGTGACGCCCTCCGTGAATTGATGCTCGTAACTGGCCTGCCCTCGGCTGGCAAGACCACATTCGCGCCCAATGCGCTTCACTACGACGACGTTCGCCGGCTGCCGAGGGACGAGCGGCTGGCTGCATACGCGCAAGCGAACGAGGTTGAGGGCATCTTCACCACGCGGGCGAGCCGCGCCGTCCTGCTGGATGCGTGGAAGGGGCGCGAGGGCAGGCGGGTCTGCATTTGGCTCGACACCCCGTTGGAGACATGCATCGAGCGGGAGCGCGTGAGGGGACGGGGCGAGCTGCTAGCCCGCTACCATCACCGCATGTTCGAGCCGCCGACGCCAGACGAAGGTTGGGACGAGATAAGGATAGTTAGGAGACAGATATGACCACCGTAACCAAGGCACTAGACCATCTGACCGACGTGCTCGCGGGCAGCGACGTGACGCTCAAGGGCACCAAGGCCGACTGCATCATGCAGATCGCCGACATGATCGAGGACGGCACCATCGTCATCGGAGGCGGAGGAGGGGGAGAGGATGTCTTCATCGTCAACCTCGGCGTGGGCGGCGAAGACATCTTCACCTGCGACAAGACCTGCGCGGAGATCGCCGCGGCCGCTGCGGCGGGCAAGGCCATCCTCGGCTACTATCAGGGCGGCTCTATCGTTTTCCTGGCCGCGGATGCGGAGCATGGCGCGGCCTTCCAAATGCTCCAGTTGAACGGTGACACGCTCACCACCATCACGTTCATCATCGCCCCCGACGATTCCGTCACCGGCACGCCGACCGACTACGACCTCAGCAGCCTCGTCATCGAGTAGCCGCGGGCTAAAACGTGTCCTAAAAATGTCCTAACTTTTCGCAAGCCATGCGTATTTTGACCTAAAAAACGCTGTTTTCCAGCATGGCGAATCGGACTGTTTTTGCCGTTTTACCTGCATAAACGCCATTTTTCGGCGAGGGCGCCGTCTATGGCCTAGACAATTTGTAATCAGCAGGTTGCAGGTTCGACTCCTGTCACCAGCTCCAGAGTTTTCGCAGGTCAGGCCGTATTTTTATGGTCTGGCCTGTCTTTTCGAACGGGGTCCGCGTGTCCTAAAATGTCCTAACTTTTCCACCAAGGGCATCGGACAGGGCATCCGCGACCGCGTCGTCGATGCTCTGGTCTGGCCTCGCGTAGTACCTCGTCGTGATCGCGATGCCCGCGTGTCCCGCCCGCCTGGAGACCGCGTATATGTCGCCGGTGGCCTGATACGCCATCGTCAGCGACGTGTGCCTGAGGTTCTTCAGCGGGAGGTATCGGATGCCGTGCGAGGCCGTGAAACGCCGCCAGCGGTGCGTCAGCGTGTCCGGGTGAACCCTGACCCCGTCTATGGCGATCAGGGGCTCAGATGGCGCTACAGAGCCCAGCAGGGGCATCAGCGAGGCGGGAACGGACACCGTTCGCACGCCGTTCTCGGTCTTCGGGGTGTCCTTGCCGTAGGTCTTCGAGACCGACAGCCTGGAGCCGTCCAGGTCGGCACCGTCCAGGGCGCATATCTCCCCGCGCCTCAGCCCGCAGCCCAGGGCGATGGCCACGGCGCGGCGGAACCACTCGGGCTCCCCGTCCAGGGCGT